>NZ_LT629751.1:900000-1030000 GCF_900104805.1 Pseudomonas oryzae
GCTGGGCGGCAGGCCGTTCCCGGTCGCGGCCGAACCCGGTGCAGCGTCCGCCAGGCTGGACGTGACGGCCGGCGTCGCGGCGATATCGCTGCCCGTTTCGGCGCCGGCCTGGGCGGGGGCCGCGGCGTCGACGGCAAGGCCCGGAGCGGTCGGATCCTGCGCTGCGAGCGGCAGTCCGGCGCCGGTGGCGCTTGCCTCCCGCGTCGAGGGCTGGAGCAGCGTCTGCCGGCTGGAGGCACCGGCCACGGCGGCAATCGACTCCGGACTGTGCCCCGCAGTGACCGGGGTGGCGGCGAGCGGACTGCCGCCCGGCGTCTGTGCCGCGATGGCCGCCGCCTGCAGGGGGGCGATGGCAGCGGCGCTCTCGGCCCCCGGCAACTGGCCGGCCTGCTCGATCAGCGCGAGGCGCCGGCGAATCTCGTCGAGGGCATCCAGCGGTTGCAGCGGCGCGGCATTCGCGCCGGTATCCGCCAGGGTGCTGGCGTGCGCCGGCGCTGGCGGCGACTGCATGTCGGCCTCTGCCGGCGGTGCGTTGTCGTCCGGCTTGAGGGGCTGCGTCTGCGTTTCCCGGGTGTCCGCGACCGAGGCGGAGTTCTTGGCGGGTGCCTTGGCCGCCGGGCTCGCCGAGGCTGCGCCGGCGTCGCCGGCCGCGGCGTGCGCCTGCTGCAGGTGGCGGGCGAAGCGGTCCGTGCCGGTCGCTGGGCCCTGGCTGCTGCGCGGCTGGGCGCCGGCGGAGGGGGCGGCGCCGATGATGCTGATGTCCATGGAACTGCTCACAGGCTGTTGCCGGAAGAAGAGGTGAAGGCGTTGCCGCGCAGGCGCAGCTGGGCGCTCAGCTCGTCGGTGATGCGCTGCTGGCTGCGGCTGTCGCGCAGCTGCTCGGCCTGCGCGCGGCGCTCGATGAGGGTGTGGTAGGAGTTGAGCTTGCGCTGCTGCTCCAGCCACTGCTGCTGGCGCTGGCTGACCTGGCGCTGCTGGTCGTGCAGGCTCAGACGAGCGCGGTCGATGGCGTCGTCCAGGGTGCGCAGGAAGGCCTGGTAGTTGAGCAGGCTGGCCGGCTCCATGCCTTCCTGCATGGCCTGCTGCAGGCCGCGGGCGTATTCGTGGCGGTAGTGCTGCAGGGTGTCCAGCTGGCCCTGGGCCTGCTGCTGGCTGCGCCGCGCGCCGGCCAGCTGGCGGCCGGCGTTGTCGACGGCCTCGCGGGTCAGCTCGATCAGGGTGTCGAGTGCGGATGAGCGGGACATGCCGGATCACCTCTCCATCAGGTCAGACCCCGGGAACCAGGGCGGAAAGTTGCTGCAGGGTCGCCTCGATGCCGGCGCGCTCGTCGATGCGCTGCTGGAGGAAGCGTTCCAGACGCGGATACAGGTTGACCGCGTGGTCGAGCTGCTGATCGTGGCCGGCGACGTAGGCGCCGACGCTGATCAGGTCGCGGTTGCGCTGGTAGCGCGACAGCGCCTGCTTGAACTGCTGGGCGCGGCGGCGCTGCTGCTCGCTGACGATGGCGGTCATCGCCCGGCTGATCGACGCCTCGATGTCGATGGCCGGGTAGTGGCCGCTCTCGGCCAGCTGGCGCGACAGCACCACGTGGCCGTCGAGGATCGCCCGCGCCGAGTCGGCGATCGGGTCCTGCTGGTCGTCGCCCTCGCTGAGCACGGTATAAAAGGCGGTGATCGAGCCGCCGCCGCGCGGGCCGTTGCCGGTCTTCTCCACCAGCTTGGGCAGCTTGGCGAACACCGACGGCGGGTAGCCCTTGGTCGCCGGCGGCTCGCCGATGGCCAGGGCGATCTCGCGCTGGGCCATGGCATAGCGGGTCAGCGAGTCCATGATCAGCAGCACGTCGCGGCCCTGGTCGCGGAAGTCCTCGGCCAGGCGGGTGGCGTAGGCGGCGCCCTGCAGGCGCTTGAGCGGCGAGGTGTCGGCCGGCGCGGCGACCACCACGGCGCGGCGACGGCCTTCCTCGCCGAGGATGTTGTCGATGAAGTCCTGCACCTCGCGGCCACGCTCGCCGATCAGGCCGACGACGATCACGTCGGCGCGGGTGAAGCGCGCCATCATGCCGAGCAGCACCGACTTGCCGACGCCAGAGCCGGCGAACAGGCCCATGCGCTGGCCGCGGCCGACGCTGAGCAGGCCGTTGATGGCGCGGATGCCGACGTCGATCTGCTCCTCGATCGGCGCGCGGTTGAGCGGGTTGATCGGCTCGGTGGCCAGCGGCGCGTAGTGGCAGTCCTCGGGTAGCGGCAGCCCATCCAGCGGCTGGCCGCCGCCATCGAGCACCCGGCCGAGCAGCGCGCTGCCGAGCGGGAAGCGCCTTGCGCTCTCGCGCTCGCCGGCGCTGTCGGCGAGCGGGAACACCCGCGCGCCGGGCAGCAGGCCGCTGATCTCCTCCAGCGGCATGAGGAACAGCTTCTCGCCGGCGAAGCCGACCACCTCGGCCTCGGCGCAACTGGGCTGCTGCCGGGCCGCGCCGCGCGGCGACAGCTCGATGCGGCACACGCCGCCCAGCGGCACCTGCAGGCCGGTGGCCTCCAGCACCATGCCGGTGGCGCGGATCACCCGGCCGCTGGCCGAGTAGTGCGGCACCGCGGCGATGCGCCGGCTGACGCTGGAAAGAGTCTGTTGCCAGTGCTGCTGGTGCGGGTTGGCGGCCATGCTTCAGCTCCCCAGGTCCGGGGCGTGGAGGGCAGCCTGCTGGCGATGACGGATCTGCGCGACCAGCGCTTCCCAGCGCCGTTCGCGGCTGGCGTCCAGCTCGCCGCTGGCGGCGCTGGCCCGGCAGCCGCCGCGACTGATCTCGCCGTCCGGCTGCAGGCGCCAGCCGGCGGCCTCCAGTTCGGCGCCGAGGTGCGCCTTGACCAGCAGCAGGTCGGCCGGATGCAGCCACAGGCGCGGCTGGCCGCTGAGCGCCGGCTCGCTGTGCAGCAGCTCGCGGACGATCTCGAGGATCTGTTCGGGGTGCGCCTCCAGGGCCTCGCCGGCCAGCTGGCGGCCGGTGACCAGCGCCAGGTCGACCAGTTGCGCGGCGATCTGCTCGTCGAGCTGGGCCAGCGCGGCGCTGAACTGCGCGGCCAGACCCTGCAGCGGTTGCAGGGTCTGCTGTAGTTGCTGCTGCAGCTCCAGCTCGCCCTGGCGGCGACCTTCTTCGAGGCCGGCCGCATAGCCGGCGTCGCGGCCTTCGGCGAAGCCCTCGCGGTAGCCCTGCTCGCGCGCCTGCTGCTGGGCCTGTTCGCGCAGCGCCTGCAGTTCGGCGTTGCGCTTGAAGGCGGCCTGGCGCAGGGCTTCCTGGCGCTGCGTCTCGCGCTGCTGGCGGCCGGCCTGCGGCGGGCTGGCCAGCTCCTCCATCTGCCAGGGGCGCCACTGCTCCCCGTCGTGCGGCGGCCGCCGTTCAGACATAGGAATCGTCCCCGCTGCCGAGCACTATCTCGCCGCTGTCGGCCAGGCGGCGGACCACCAGCAGGATCGCCTTCTGCTCGGCCTCGACCTGCGACACGCGGATCGGCCCGCGCGCCTCGAGGTCCTCGCGGAACAGCTGGGCGGCGCGCTGCGACATGTTGCGCAGGAACTTGTCGAGCAGCGCGGGCTCGGCGCCCTTGAGCGCCACCACCAGCGAGTTGGTGTCGACTTCCTTGAGGATGAGCTGGATGCCGCGATCGTCGACGTCGAGCAGGTTCTCGAAGAGGAACATCTCGTCGAGGATCTTCTGCGCCAGGTCCTCGTTGTGCGCGCGCAGGGTCTCGATGGCCGACTCTTCCTGGGTGGAGTTGAACAGGTTGAGCAGTTCGGCGGCGGTGCGCACGCCGCCCATCTTGCTGCGCTTGAGGTTCTGGCCGTCGAGCATGCCGCCGAGCACCTCGGTGAGCTCCTGCAGCGCCGCCGGCTGCACGCCGTTGAAGGTGGCGACGCGCAGGATGATGTCGTTGCGCAGGCGCTCGTCGAACAGGGCGAGGATGTCGGCCGCCTGGCCGCGCTCGAGATGCACGAGGATGGTGGCGATGATCTGCGGATGCTCGTCGCGGATCAGTTCGGCGACCATGGCCGGCTCCATCAGGTTGAGCTTGTCGATGCCCGAACTGGTGCCGCTGGCGTCGAGGATGTCCTCGATCAGGGTCTCGGCGCGCTCGCTGCCGAGGGCCTTGGTCAGCACCGCGCGGATATGGTCGCTGGACAGCAGGTTGATCGCCGCGTACTGCTCGGTCTCGTCGAAGAAGTCGTCGAGGACCTGGCGCATCTCCTCATGGGAGACCTGCTGCATGCGCGCCATCTCCAGGCTGACCGCCTCGATGTCCTGGGTAGTCAGGTACTTGAACACTTCCGCGGCGCTGTCCTCGTCGAGGCTGAGGAGGAGGATGGCACTGCGGCGGACGCCGCTCATCTCAGTCATTCTTCTTCATCCAGCCGCTGATGATCATGGCGATCAGACGTGGATCCTCCTGCGCCATTTCGCGCAGGCTGGCCAGGTTGTGTTCATAGACCGCCGAGCGGCGGCGCAGGCGGCGCTGCAGTTCGCCGGTGGCGGCCGCGGCCGCGTCTGCCGGGTCGCTCGGCTCGCCGCCGGCGGCGCTGCCGGCCGGGCCGACGCTGGCGATCGCGGCGCTTTCCCCGGCCTCGACGGCCGGCGCCGGCGGCGGTGCGTAACGGCGCATCAGCGGGCGCAACAGCAGCAGCCAGAGCAGCAGGGCGGCCAGGGCGACCATCAGGTAGCGGGCGATCGAGGTGGCCATCACGAAGAATTCCGGGGTCTGCCACCAGGGACTGACGGCCACGCTCTCGGTCGCCTCGGTGAACGGGCTGTTGACCACTTCCAGCTGGTCGCCGCGGCTTTCGGAGTAGCCCATGGCCTGGCGCACCAGACGGTTGATCTGCTCCAGTTCGGCCTCGCTGAGGGCTTCGCGGGTCGGCTTGCCGTCGGCGTCGACGCCGCTGCGGTAGTTGACCACCACGGCCGCGGTCAGGCGCTTGATGCTGCCGCGGCGCAGCTGGACATGCTCGACGCTGCGGTCGACCTCGTAGTTGACCAGGCTGTCGCGCTGCGCCGAACCCTGGCCGTTGGCGGCCGCCGGGTTGGCCGCCGCTGCGGTGTCCTGGGTGCCCTGGCCCTGCGGCTGCGCCGCTCCCGGCGGGGTCGGCGCGGGCGGGGTCGGCGGGGTGTTGGACAGGGCGCCCGGCACGCCGCGCGCCTGCTGGCCGTCGCCGCTGTAGTTCTCGCTCGACTGCTGGCTGCGGATCGCCGCCTCGCCGGGGGTCTGATTGGGGGTGAAGCGCTCGGCGGTCTGCTCGCGGTTGGCGAAGTCGATATCCACGGCCACCTGGGCGCGCACGTTCCCGGCGCCGAGGATCGGGCTGAGGATGCGCTCGATGCGCCGCTGGTAGGAGCTTTCGATCTCGTCGATGTAGCTGAGCTGGCTGCCGTCGAGGTCGCGGCCCTCGCCGCCGGGCGCCGACAGCAGGCGACCGTTCTGGTCGACCACGGTGACCGCCTCGGCGGTCAGCTCCGGCACGCTGGAGCTGACCATGTGCACGATGGCGTCGACCTGGCCTTCGCCGAGGCTGCGCCCCGGATGCAGGGTGAGTACCACCGAGGCGCTGGCCGGCTGGCGGTCGCGGACGAAGATCGACTGCTTGGCCATCGCCAGGTGCACGCGCGCCTTGGCCACCGGGCCGAGCGATTCGATCGAGCGCGCCAGCTCGCCTTCCAGGCCGCGCTGGAAGTTGATGTGCTCGGCGAACTGGCTGACGCCGAAGGCCTGCTTGTCCATCAGCTCGAAGCCGACGTTGCCGGCCTGCGGCAGGCCCTGTTCGGCCAGTTGCAGGCGCAGCGCATGCATCTGCTCGGCCGGCACCAGCAGGCTGTTGCCGCCTTCGCTGAGGCGATAGGGCACGCCGCGCTTGTCCAGCTCGGCGATGATGCGCCCGCCGTCGGCTTCGCTGAAGTTGGAGTAGAGCACCCGGTAGTCCGGCGCCTGTGCCCACAGCAACAGGGCGACCAGCGCGGCGATGGAGGCTGCGCCGGCGATCATCACCGGCAGCGGCGGGATGCCGCGCACCCGGGCCAGCAGGCGCTCGAGCCCGCTGCCGGTGCTGCTGTTGGCGGCGGCGCTGGCGGGGGCGCCGGCAGCGGCAGGCGTCGCGCTGCTCATGCGCAGTTCCGTGGGGCGGTCGGGAGGGATACCAGGGGCATTGCGGGTTCCGCTAGCAAGGTCGGTCGCGAAGCCCCGCCGGGCGCGGGCGGAGCTGTAGTTGCGTCATTATGCGTCGGCGACCTCTGGCTAAAGGTCTGAAAAGCCGCGGCTTTTGCCGTCAATTGGGGGCATGGGCGGCGCCCGTCGGTTGCTAGGCTTGCCAGCATCCCGAATTCCCGTCTGCCCGGAACCCATCGATGAGTGCTCCCGCGATCCAGTCCGCCCTGCAACAGCTCCACACCCTGGCTACCCAGGCGGCGGGGCAGTCCGCGCAAACGGCCCAGGCTGGCCAGGCGGTCGGGCAGGGCGGCTTCGCCGCCGAGCTGCGCGCCTCGATCCAGCGCATCAACGAGCTGCAGCAGACCGCCAGCAGCAAGGCTCTGGCGCTGCAGTCCGGCGCGTCCGGCGTGGAGCTGAGCGACGTGATGGTCGACGTGCAGAAGGCCAGCATCGCCTTCCAGATGGGCGTGCAGGTGCGCAACCGCCTGATCACTGCGTACAAGGACGTGATGAACATGCAGGTGTGATTCAGGCGGTGCCGTTGCTCGCGCGGCTATGCGCATCTTCCCCGGGAGACTCCGGGGGATGATGGTCGCGCACGCGCCGCTCCCGGTTGCCGCAGCCTCCAGAGGGGACGGGCGCCCTGCCTAAAGTCTCCCGGCGGCCTGCCGATAACGCTTCAGACAGCGCCCTGCGTCATGCCGCGGGGCATCACCTGACAGAGATGCGCCCCGCCTTCGTCGCCGGGGCGTCCGGGTTGCAAGGGGAATCCCATGGCTTCCATTTCCTCGCTGGGCGTCGGCTCCGGGCTCGACCTCAGTGGTCTGCTCGACCAGCTGGACAGTGCCGAGCGCTTGAAGCTTCAGCCGATCACCACGCAGAAGAAGGCCCAGCAGACCAAGCTGTCGGCCTATGGCCGGCTGGAGAGCGCGTTGGGCAAGCTGCAGGACGCCGCCAAGAAGTTGGCCGACGGCAAGACCTTCCAGGCGGTCACCAGCAGCATCACCGGCACCGGCGTGACCGCCGCGGCCAAGGGCGATGCCGTCGCCGGCCGCTACGATGTCACGGTCGCCAAGCTGGCCCAGGCGCAGAGCCTGGCGAGCGTCGGCGTGGCCGACCGCACGGCCGACCTCGGGGCTGGAACACTGACGATCACCCAGGGCAGCGGCGCGACGCAGAAGACCCTGACGGTGACCCTGGAGGCCGGTGCCAGCTCGCTGGAGGATCTGCGCGATGCCATCAACAAGCAGAACGGCGGGGTCAGCGCCAGCATCGTCAACGACGGCAGCGCCACGCCCCATCGCCTGGTGCTGACCGCCAAGAACACCGGCACCGACGCGCGGATGACCGTGAGCGGTGACTTCGGCAGTGCGCTGGGTCTCACCGAAACGGTGGCGGCGCGCAACGCCGAGCTGAAGGTCAACGGCATCGACATCGGCAGCCAGTCCAACCTGGTCGAGGGTGCGGTGCAGGGCGTCAGTCTGGCGCTGTCCGCGGAGGGGGGCAGTCATGTGCTCACCGTCGAACGCGACAGCGCCGCGATCAAGTCGTCGGTGACCGGGTTCGTCGATGCCTGGAACTCGCTGCAGAGCACCGTTTCCAGCCTAACCGCCTACAACGCCGATACCCAGGTGGCCGGCGACCTGCTCGGCGATGCCACCCTGCGCAGCGTGCAGAGCCAGTTGCGCAACGTGCTCACCGCCAGCCTGGGCGAGGGGGCGCTGTCACGTCTGGCCGATCTCGGCATCGAACTGGAGCTCAAGGGCACCCTCAAGGTCGACAGTGACAAGCTCGACGGCCTGCTCACCAGCGATCTGGCATCGGTCAGCGGCTTCTTCGCTGGCGTCGGCACTGGCGAGGGCCTGGCCGACAAGCTGAGCAGCACCCTGGATGCAGCTCTCAAGGATGGCGGCGCCCTCGATGCGGTCAGCAAGGGCGTCGAGGCGCGCATCAAGGCGCTTGGCGAACGCTCCGCGCGGATGGAGGAAAGTATTTCCGCCACCGTCGAGCGCTACCGCAAGCAGTTCACCCAGCTGGATCTGATGCTGTCGCAGATGAACGCGACGACCAGCTACCTGACCCAGCAGTTCGATGCGCTGAACGCTCAGCTCAAGGGCTGATAATCACTCACTCGCAGAGAGAGAACGAAGAAGATGGTCACCAGTACCATGCGCGGTGCGGCTGCCTATGCCCGGGTGGGTGTGGAGAGCAGTGTCATGGCCGCGACGCCTCACCGACTGATCGTCATGCTGTTCGATGGCGCCCAGGGCTCGATCCGCGCGGCGCGCCTGCACATGCAGAACGGCGCCGTCGCCGAGAAGGGCAAGGCGCTCTCCAAGGCCATCGATATCGTCAATCTCGGCCTGATCGCGGCGCTCGACCCGGAGCAGGGTGGCGAGCTGGCGCAGCGCCTCGAACAGCTCTATGAATATGTAGTGCGCCTGCTGCTGCAGGCCAATCTGCACAACGATGTGGCGCGGCTGGACGAGGCCGAGCGTCTGCTCGAGGACATCGGCTCGGCCTGGCGCGAAATCGGTCCGCAAGTGGACGGTTACTGAGCATGGCCAGTCAATCCGTGGTAATCGACTCCTACCAGCATCTGCTCCAGCAGTCGCAGCGGATGCTCGAATTCGCCCGTCAGGGCGACTGGTCCAGCCTGGTGCTGGAGAAGTCCCGCTATCTGGTCGAGCTGGAGAATGTCACCCAGTGCGAGCGGCGCCTCGGCGTCGAGGGCGGCGACCGGGTGCGGCGCGCCTGCCTGCTCGAGCAGATCCTCGAACTGGAAGCGGAGATCCGCAGCTGCCTGCTGGCCCGCCGTGACGAGCTCGGCCGGCTGATCGGCGTCTCGCGCCGCCAGCTCGAGGTGGGGCGTGCCTATCGCGCCGATGCGCCGGTCGGCCCCGATGGGGGCGGCATGTGAGCGGTATCACGCCGCTGCTGGACACCTTGCTGCATCAGGTGCTGGGGCGGCGTGTGGATATTCCGGTCGTCAAGGATCTGAACGCGGCGGTGTCGGCTCCGGTGCCGGCGCAGGGGCCGCGTCCCCTGCACAGCGATTCGCGGCTCGATCCGCGCGAGCAGGCGCCGCTGGCGCAGGCCTCGGCGGCGACGCGCAGCCAGGCCGCCCATGGCCCGGCGCCGCGCACCCCGGGCGCCGGCGAGACGCCGCCGCCGGCCCAGGCGCAGCCGTCGACCAGTACTTCGTTCAGTGCCGCGGCGCGGCTGATCGGCGACCTGCTGCAGCGCTTTCCGGCGCCGCCGGCGGCCATCGCGCCCGCCGTCCCGCTGCTGACCGAGGCGCTGGTGGGGCCGCAGGCGGCCGCGCAGATCGCCGGGCAATTGCAGCAGAGCATCCAGTCCAGCGGGCTGTTCTACGAAGCGCACGTGGCGCGCTGGTCGCGTGGCGAACTGCCGCTCGAGGCGCTGCAGCGCGAGCCGCAGATGCGGGCGTTGCCTCTACCGGCGCAGCCGCCTGCCATGCAGGGTGCGGCGCCGGTGCAGGAGCCGGTCGCGCCCGAGTCGGCGGCGACGCCTGTGCTGCCCGGCGAACGTCTGTCGCCGGCCGAGCAGCGGCTGGAAGTGCTGGACGAACGCCTGGCGCTCGGCGAGCGCGAGGGTGGCGCGGTCGGCGAGGCGCAGCTGCCGCTGCTGCGCCAGCAGCTGGAGCTGCTGGCGGCGCCGCAGCTGCGCTGGGAAGGCAATCTCTGGGCCGGGGTGTTCGTCGCGCTGAACATCCAGCCGCCGCCGGCGGAGCCGCGGGCTGAAGGCGACGGCGAGCGCGAAGGCGAGGGCTCGCCGGGGCAGGGGGCGTGGCAGGTGCGCCTGGCCTTGCGCCTCGAGGGGCATGGCGAGCTGGAGGTGGCGATCAGCCTGCAGGGCGAGCGGCTGGCGCTGACCCTGCAGACCGAGTCGGCCAGCCTGCGTGGCTACTTCGTACAGACCCGTGGGGCGCTGGAGGAGTGCCTGGCCGGTCATGGCTTCAGCGAGGTGAGTCTGCACCTGCTCGACCGCGACGGGGAGGCCGACGATGGCCGATGAGCACCTTCGGGCGCGGCGGCGCCAGGCGCTGGCGCTCGCCTACCGTGACGGCGAGCAGGCGCCGCGGCTGGTGGCCAAGGGCTATGGCGAGGTGGCCGAACGCATCATCGCCGAGGCGCGCCGGCACGGCGTGCCGATCCACGACTCGCCCGAGCTGGTCGGCCTGCTGATGCAGGTGGACCTCGATGCGCGGATTCCGCCGCAGCTGTATCAGGTGGTCGGCGAGCTGCTGGCCTGGGCGGGCAGGCTGCAGGCGCTGCAAAAGTAGCGCCATATTTTTGATGCAGATCAAGGGAGTGCGTCGGCGCTGGTGGCTTTTAGCACTGTATAGGTTTTTTGCAAGTGTTTTTTTGGCGCCAAATAGCTGTTTTTTGCGTGTTTTGCCCGCTTTTATGAGATCGGTTATCGATTGGATTCCGCATATATCCTTTGGTTGTGCTACCTGGTTCACATTTTTGCGTGATAGCATTTCATCGCAGGCGGAACTTGGACGTCAGACAAGTGTCGCCGAGCCTTCGTAATGCACAGCCGGAGTCCAATGCCAAGAGTGGCGTCAAAAGCGCTGTCACGGTTGTGTACAACTATTAGCTTGAGTCGCTGGGCGGCGTGCAGCCTTGATGACGTTTGAATTTCAAGGGTTAATCATGAGTGTCGATAGTCTGCTGGACGATATCCAGGAGCTGAATCTCTCCTACCTGCTGCTGGCGCAGAAGCTGCTGCGCGAGGATCCGGTGACCGCTCAGTTCCGTCTCAAGCTCAATCCGCAGACTGCCGAGCTGATCGGCGGGCTGTCGGCCAAGCAGCTCATGCAGCTGTCCCGCACCCGCCAGTTGCTCTGCCGGATGGTGCTGGATGATGCCGAACAGCTGGCGCAATTGACCCAGAACCAGCGCGAACAGGACCTCGGGCGGATCCATGCCGCCCTGTTGATGGCGTCGGTGTCGCCCGTGGCTGCAACTGCTGGCTGAGTAGGTGCTTCATGAGCGAAAAGAGTCTGCTCAACGAAATGCAGCAGGTGCAGCTGGCGATCGACCTGATCGAGCTGGGTGCGCGGCTGCAGGTGCTCGAGACGGAAACCGATCTCAGCCGGGGGCGGCTGATTCGCCTGTACAAGGAAGTGCGCGGCGTGTCGCCGCCGAAGGGCATGCTGCCGTTCTCCACCGACTGGTTCGTGACCTGGCTGCCGAATATCCACTCGTCGCTGTTCTACAACATCTACGAGAGTCTGGTGCTCAGTCACGGCTGCGAGCGCATGGAGGCCTTCGTCAAAGCCTATCGCCTGTATCTCGAGCATGTCGACCTGGCCGAGGACAGCGAGGTGGTGCTCGGGCTGACGCGCGCCTGGACCCTGGTGCGCTTCTTCGAGAGCGAAATGCTCGAGCTGGTGAGCTGCACCAACTGCAGCGGTCGCTTCGTTGCCCATGCGCACGCGCCCAAGCGGGGCTACGTGTGCGGCATCTGCCAGCCGCCGTCGCGCGCCGGCAAGACCCGCAAGCAGCGCGAGGCCAGCCTCGAGGCCACCGCCAGCGGTGGCGAAGAGGTCGGCTTCGGCGATGCGCCGCTGGCGGTCGCCTGCGGCTGATGTTTCCCTCCGGGGCGCCCGCTCGTGGCGCCCCTGGTGGCTCGCCCACCCCCTGCCGCGCCGTATCGGCTCCGTTTCCCGCTTCGCGCATGGCCCCCTCAAGTTTCGCCGGCGATTGCCGATAGCACAGAAGTCATCTCCTGATCTGACCCAAGGAAGCGTTGTCGTGCTGATCGTGATCGGATTCGCCGTGGTCCTCATTTCCGTGTTCGGTGGCTATGTGCTGTCCGGGGGCAGTCTCGGCCCGCTCTATCAACCCACCGAAGTGCTGATCATCTGCGGCGCGGCGCTGGGCGCCTTCCTCGCCGCCAACCATGGCAAGGCGATCAAGGGCACGTTCAAGGTCGCCTCCACCCTCAAGCGCAGTCTCAAGTACGACAAGGCGATGTACATGGAGGTGCTGGCCCTGCAGTACAAGCTGCTGGCCAAGGCCCGGCGCGACGGCATGCTGTCGATCGAGCGCGACATCGACAGTCCGGCGGAAAGTGCGCTGTTCGCCGAGCATCCGGCGCTGCTCGAGGACACCATGATCATGCACTTCCTCACCGACTACCTGCGCCTGATGGTCAGCGGCAACATGAGCGCCCACGAGATCGACGAGCTGATGCTGCACGAGATCGAGTCGTTCGAGCACGAGGCACACCTGCCGGCGGACGCGCTGAGCAAGGTCAGCGACGGCCTGCCGGCGTTCGGCATCGTCGCCGCGGTGATGGGCGTGGTGAAGACCCTGAGCATGGCCGCCGGCGCCCCGCCGGAGGAAATGGGCATGATGATCGCCCACGCCCTGGTCGGCACCTTCCTCGGCATCCTGCTGGCCTATGGCTTCGTCGCGCCGCTGGCCAGCCGCATCGGTCGTCAGGTAGCCGAGGCGGTGAAGATGCTGCAGTGCCTGCGGGTCACCCTGCTGGCCAGCATCAACGGCTATCCGCCGCAGATCGCCGTCGAGTTCGGGCGCAAGGCGCTGGACATCGTCGAGCGGCCGACCGCCGCCGAACTGGAAGAGCACGTGCGCAACCAGAAGCCGGCGGCCGCGGCAGGTAGTGCATGAGCGACCACGACCGCCCGATCATCATCGTCCGCCGCAAGAAGGTCGCCCACGGCCATCACGGCGGCGCCTGGAAGATCGCCTTCGCCGACTTCATGACCGCGATGATGGCGTTCTTCCTGGTCATGTGGATTCTCGCCTCCTCGGACGAGAAGACCCGCCAGTCGGTCGCCGAGTACTTCAGCACGCCCCTGGTGGTGGCCATGGCCGGTGGCGACAAGCCCACCGCCAGCGACAGCGCGATTCCCGGCGGCGGCCCCGACCCGACCCACGCCGAGGGCGAGCGGATGCGCATCGACCTGCGCGAGAAGACCCGCAGCAGCGACGAGCAGGCGCGTCTGCAGGATCTGAAGAAGCGCATCGAGGCGGTGATCGAGAACGATCCGGCGCTGCGCGAACTGCGCGAACAGATCCGCCTCGAGCTGACCCCCGAAGGCCTGCGCATCCAGCTGGTGGATACCGAGTCGCGGCCGATGTTCGAGGTCGGCAGCGCGCGCGTCGCTCCCTATCTGCGCAGCCTGCTGCGGACCATCGCGCCGATGCTCAACGAATTGCCCAACAGCATCCAGATCACCGGACATACCGACAGCCGTCCCTACCCGGGTGGCGAGGTCGGCTACGGCAACTGGGAGCTGTCCAGCGAGCGCGCCAATGCCTCGCGCCGCGAACTGGTGGCTGGCGGCCTGTCCCTGGACAAGCTCCTGCGGGTGGCCGGCATGGCCGACCGCGTGCCCTTCGAGGGGGCCGGTCCGCACGACCCGATGAACCGGCGCATCGCGGTGATCGTCCTCGATTCGCGAACCGCCGCCGCCATCCTGGAGCAGAGCTCCTTCACCCCGGAGGCCGAACCCGCGCCGACGCCGAGCGTCCCGCCCGTTCCCGCCACCGGCACCCCCCCAACGCCCGAGTGAGAGCCTGCATGGATATCACCGAATTCTACGCCACCTTCTTCGAAGAGGCCGCGGAGCTGCTGGACGACATGGAGCGCCACCTGCTGGAGCTGGATATCGACGATCCGGATCCCGAGCAGCTCAACGCCATCTTCCGCGCGGCCCACTCGATCAAGGGGGGCGCCGGCACCTTCGGCTTCGATGTACTGCAGAAGACCACCCACATCTTCGAGAACCTGCTCGATCACCTGCGCCGCGGCGAGCTGAAGCTGCGCCGCGACATCGTCGACCTCTTCCTGGAAACCAAGGACATGCTGCAAGACCAGCTGGACGCCTACCGCCACAGCGCCGAGCCGGATGCCGAGGCCTTCGCGCGCATCTGTCAGACCCTGCAGCAGCTGGCGCTCGAGGAGATCGGCCATGCCTCCGAGGGGGCTGCGCCGCCCGCCGCGGCCCCGGCTCCTGCGCCGGCACCGGTGGTCGAGCCGGAGCCGGTGGCGCCGAGCGTCGAGGCGCCGGCCGTGGCCGACGAGGGCGGGCAGGCGCGACTGTGCGTCGCGCTGCTGGGCGTCAAGGAAAAGGATCGCCAGTTGCTGGTCGACGAGCTCAAGCAGTTCGGCACCATCACCCGTCAGGGCGGCGACCTGCAGCGCTATGAGGTGGAGCTGCTTTCCGAGGAGGACCCCGGCGACATCGAGGCAGTGATGTGCTTCATCGTCGAACCCGAGCAACTGGAGATCTGCGTGCTCGGCATCGGCGCCGGGCCGGCTTCGGCCACCGTCGAGCTGGAGCCGATCGCCCAGCTGGTGGCCGCCTTCGCCCCCGAGGCGGCGGCCGTGGCTGCCGCCCAGGCCGTGCAGGCGCCCGCCGCGCCAGTCGTGGCGCCGCCTGTTGCGCCGGCCCCGGTTGCGGCGCCTGCTGCGGCACCGGTGCCTGCGCCTGTTCCGGCCGCCCCGGCAGCGGTGGCTCCGCTCGCCAGCGCACCGGTGGCCAGTGCTCCTGCCGCCAGTGCGCCGGCCAACTCCGCGCCGGCCGCGCGACCTGCGGCGCCGGCCAGCGCCGAATCCAGCAGCCTGCGCGTGCCGGTGGACAAGGTCGACCAGATCATCAACCTGGTCGGCGAACTGGTGATCACCCAGTCGATGCTGGAGCAGACCGCCGGCCAGCTCGACCATGGCGTGCACAGCGAGCTGATCAACAGCATGAACCTGCTCAAGCGCAATGCACGCGACCTGCAGGAAGCGGTGATGTCGATCCGAATGGTGCCGATGGACTACGTGTTCAGCCGCTTCCCGCGCCAGGTGCGCGACCTCGCCGGCAAGCTGGGCAAGCAGGTCGAGCTGGTCACCGAGGGCAAGTCCACCGAACTGGACAAGAGCCTGGTCGAGCGCATCATCGACCCGCTCACCCACCTGGTGCGCAACAGCCTCGACCACGGCATCGAGTCGCCGGAGAAGCGCGCAGCCGCCGGCAAGTCGCCGGTCGGCAGGCTGACCCTGTCCGCCCAGCATCAGGGCGGCAACATCCTCATCGAGGTGCGCGACGACGGCGCCGGCCTCAACCGCGACAAGCTGCTGGCCAAGGCGCGCAGCCAGGGTCTGGCGGTGACCGACAACATGCCCGACGACGAGGTCTGGCAACTGATCTTCGCCCCCGGCTTCTCCACCGCCGAGCAGGTCAGCGACGTGTCCGGGCGCGGCGTGGGCATGGACGTGGTGCGCCGCAACATCCAGTCGATGGGCGGCCACGTGCAGATCCTCTCGCGCGCCGGGCAGGGCACCACCATCCGCATCGTCCTGCCGCTGACCTTGGCGATCCTCGACGGCATGTCGGTGCGCGTCGGCGGGGAGATCTTCATCCTGCCGCTCAGCGCGGTGCTCGAGTCGCTGCAGCCGCGCGCCGAGGATCTCTACTCGATGGCCGGCACCGACCTGCTGCTCAAGGTGCGCGACGAGTACCTGCCGGTGGTCGCCCTGCACCAGGTGATGGACGTGCCGGGAGCGCGCACCGCGCCCACCGAGTCGATCACCGTGATCGTGCAGGGCGAGGGCCGCCGCTACGCCCTGCAGGTCGACGACCTGATCGGCCAGCAGCAGGTGGTGGTGAAGAACCTGGAAGCCAACTACCGCCGGGTGCCGGGCATCTCCGCGGCCACCATCCTCGGCGACGGCAGCGTCGCCCTGATTCTCGATGTCGGCGACCTGCAACGCCTCAACCGTAGTCAATCCGCGCTGCGCGACCCGCGCGCCAGCGCCGCCCCCCTCCAGGAGGTTATCTGATCATGTCCATCACTCATCCGACCGACAGCGCCGCCGAGGCCCAGCCGCGCGAATTCCTGGTGTTCTCGCTGGGCAACGAGGAGTACGCCATCGACATCCTCAAGGCCCAGGAGATCCGCGGCTACGAGAACGTCACCCGGATCGCCAGCGCGCCGCCGTTCATCAAGGGCGTGACCAACCTGCGCGGGGTGATCGTGCCGATCATCGACCTGCGCATCAAGTTCAACCTCGATCGCGTCGAGTACGACGGCCAGACCGTGGTGATCGTGGTGAACGTCTCCGGCCGGGTGGTCGGCGTGGTGGTCGACGGCGTTTCCGACGTGCTCAGCCTGACCCCCGAGCAGATCAAGCCGGCGCCGGAGTTCGGCCTGTCGCTGTCCTCCGACTACCTGAGCGGCCTGGCCAGCCTGGAGGACCGCATGCTGGTGCTGGTCGACATCGACCGCATGCTGACCAGCGAGGAAATGGCGCTGGTGGAGCGCTCCGCGGCCTGAGGCGCGGCGCCGGCGCTACGGCGTCTGCCCTCGCTGTGGCGGCGGCAGACGGCCGGGCGAAAGTTCTTCCCCGGATTGCCGATAGATGTATGAGCGGTACGGGCCGCGGGTGGCGGTCAGTCCGGCAAGCCATAAGTGAAAAGAAAAAAGGCGGGGTTAGCAAATGCGCAATCTGACGACGAGCCAGAAACTCTGGGGCACCTTGATCGCGGCCTGGCTGGCGATGCTGGTGCTGATGTTCTGGAGCTCCTGGGTGACGCGCAGCGTCATGTTCGACGAACGCAAGGCCAAGGTGGAAAGCCAGGTGGCGATCGCCCTGTCGGTGATCAGCGACGTGGCCGCGCAGGTGCAGCGTGGCGGCATGAGCCTGGAGCAGGGCCAGCTGTACGCCGGTGAGCTGATCAAGAGCATGCGCTACGACGACGGCCGCGGCTATTTCTTCGTCTTCGACGACAGCATGGTCGTCGCCCACCCGACCATTCCGACCAGCACCTCGGTCGAGGACTTCAAGGATGCCGATGGTCGCCACCTGTTCGTCGAGATGGCGCAGGCGGTGAAGAAGGCCGGCGAGTCCGCCTTCGTCGACTACCGCTGGAAGCATGCCAACGGTACGGAGCTGGAGAACAAGCGCTCCTTCGTGCGCAGTTTCGAACCCTGGGGCTGGTACATCGGTACCGGCACCTACATCGCCGACATCAACGAGATGTTCGTGCAGAAGCTGATCCGGGCGGCGCTCGGCTTGCTGCTGGCTGGCATCCCGCTGTCGCTGCTGATGGGCTGGGTGATCCGTGACCTGCTGCAGCGCCTGGGCGGCGATCCGCGCTACGCCGTGGCGGTGGCCCGGCAGATCGCCGAGGGCGACCTCAGCCAGGCGCCGCTGCTGCGTGCCGGCGACACCCAGAGCCTGCTGGTGGACATGAACCGCATGCGCGAGTCGCTCAGCCGCACCATCGGCGACATCAGCCAC
The DNA here is from genome assembly GCF_900104805.1 of Pseudomonas oryzae. Classification (NCBI taxonomy): domain Bacteria; kingdom Pseudomonadati; phylum Pseudomonadota; class Gammaproteobacteria; order Pseudomonadales; family Pseudomonadaceae; genus Pseudomonas; species Pseudomonas oryzae. Next base: position 917,478 of record NZ_LT629751.1, read on the forward strand.
AGCGCCCGCGAGGTGCACAGCGAGGCCGAGGCGATCAGCTTCGGCAACGCCGAACTGGCCGCGCGTACCGAGCAGCAGGCCGCGGCGCTGGCGGAAACCGCCTCGACCATGGAGCAGCTCACCTCCACGGTGCGGCAGAACGCCGAGAACGCCGACCAGGCGCGGCGCCTGGCGGCCAACTGCGCCGACAACGCGCGCAAGGGCGGCAGCGCCATGGAGCAGGTGGTCGACGCCATGAACGCGATCCAGAGCAGCGCCACCCAGATGTCGAGCATCGTCGACACCATCGACGCGATCGCCTTCCAGACCAACATCCTCGCCCTCAACGCCTCGGTCGAGGCGGCGCGGGCCGGCGAGCAGGGCCGCGGCTTCGCCGTGGTCGCCGGCGAGGTGCGCAAGCTGGCCAGCCGCAGCGCCGAGGCCGCCCACGAGATCAAGGGGCTGATCGACGGCGCCGGCGGTCAGGTGCGCAACGGTAACGAGCGGGTACGCCAGACCGGCGAGGTCATCCGCAACATGGTGGCCGACATGGGCCGCCTGAACACGCTGATCGGCGAGATCTCCTCGGCCTCGGCGGAGCAGAGCAACGGCATCGAGCAGGTCAACGTGGCTGTGGCGCAGATGGACCAGATGACCCAGCGCAACGCCGGCATGGTGCAGGACAGCGCGCTGGCGGCCCAGCGCCTGAGCAAGCAGAGCGCGCGCCTGAGCGAGCACGTGGTGCGCTTCGTCATCGGCGGCGACAGCGCCGCGCCGCGCGCCCGCGCCGAAAGCGGGGCGTTCGAGCGGCAGCCGGACGGAGTGCGCGGCGAGGCGGCGTGGTCCTGAGCGATCGACAACGAGGTCTGCCATCGGCGGCAGGTAACAGGGAAAAGGAGAGCAAGGTGAAGCTACTGAACGACATGACGGTGCGCCTGAGCTGGAACCTGGTGCTGGGACTGTTCGCCACCCTGGTGTGCGGCCTCAGCGTCGTCGGCTGGTACAGCCTGGGGTTCGCCGAGCAGACCATCGCCGCCCTGCCGCAGGCCGGCGGGCAGCAGGCCTTCGCCGGGTTCGCCGACCTGATGCGTGGGCTGATCGCCCTGATCGTGCTGGTCTCGGTGGGCAGCATCTGTGCGGTGGTGTGGGGGGTCAACCGCAACGTGATCCGCCCGCTGCAGCGGGTGGTCGGCCACTGCGAGCAGATCGCTGCCGGCAACCTGGCCGAGTCGATCGAGAAGGGCAACGCCAACGAGATCGGCCAGCTGTTCGCCTCGCTGGCGCACATCCAGCAGCGCCTGACCGCCACCGTCGGCACCGTGCGGCACAGCAGCCAGCTGATCCACGAGGGCGCCCAGGAGATCGCCGAGGGCAATCGCAACCTGTCCGCGCGCACCATCGAGCAGGCCGCCTCGCTGGAGAACACCGCCTCGAGCATGGAGCAGCTGACCTCCACCGTCGGCCAGAACGCCGACAACGCGCGCCAGGCCAGCCAGCTGGCCGCCACCGCGGCGCAGGCCGCGCAGCGCGGCGGTGAGGTGGTCGACGAGGTGGTCAGCACCATGGGGCAGATCAGCAGCAGCTCGCACAAGGTCGCCGAGATCATCAAGTTGATCGACTCGATCGCCTTCCAGACCAACATCCTCGCCCTCAACGCCTCGGTCGAGGCGGCGCGCGCCGGCGAGCAGGGCCGCGGCTTCGCCGTGGTGGCCGGCGAGGTGCGCAGCCTGGCCAGCCGCAGCGCCGAGGCGGCCAAGGACATCCGCACGCTGATCGGCGAGTCGGTGGCGCGGGTCGAGACCGGCAGCGAGCTGGTCAGCCAGGCCGGCAACGCCATGCAGGAAATCGTCGAGGCGGTGCAGAAGGTCGCCGACATCATGGACGAGATCGCCGCCGCCTCCGCCGAGCAGAGCAACGGCATCGGCCTGGTCAACCAGGCGGTGACCCAGATGGATCAGGTGACCCAGCAGAACGCCGGTCTGGTGCAGGACTCGGCGCGCTCCGCCAGCGACCTGGTCGGCGAGGCCGCCCGTCTGCGCGAGGCGGTGGAAGTGTTCCGCATCGTCGAGGCGCAGCTGGCGCAGCGCGCGCCGGCCGAGTCGTGGGCGCGTCAGCAGTACCGCAACGCCGAGCGCGAAGTGGCCGAGCTGGCTCGTCCCGCTGCCGGCAGCCCCGCGGCCAGGCCGGCGGCTGAAGATGACGACTGGCAGACCTTCTAGTCCGCTGTCCCGCCTTCAGGGCCGTCACATTCATGGAGATGCAGCATGCGCAATAACCAGCCGGTCACCCAGCGCGAATTCGAGTTGGCGGACGACACCTTCCTGATCTCGCGTACCGACCTCAAGGGCCGGGTCACCTACGCCAACCCGACCTTCATCAAGGTCAGCGGCTACTCGTGGGAGGAGCTGCACGGCGCCGACCACAACCTGGTGCGTCATCCGGACATGCCGCCGGAGGCGTTCGCCAACCTGTGGTCGACCATCCAGGACGGGCACTCCTGGAACGGCGTGGTGAAGAACCGACGCAAGAACGGCGACCACTACTGGGTGCGCGCCAACGTCACGCCGACCGTCGAGGACGGTCGGGTGGTCGGCTACACCTCGATCCGCCGCAAGGCCACCCGCGCCGAGGTCGAGGCGGCCGATGCCGCCTACCGGCTGATCCGCGAGGGCCGTGGCGGCAAGTTCATGCTCGACCGCGGCCGCCTGCTGCTGCGTGGCCCGGCCGGCTGGCTGGCGCGTCTGCAGCCGTCCTCGCTGCGTTTCCGCCTGTGGCTGATCCGCCTGATCGCCGTGCTGATGGTGGCCGGCAACAGCGTGTCCGGAGTGACGAAGTTTCTCGAGGGCGCCGAAGGCCTCGAGATGCTGGCCGAGGGGACGATGGCGCTGCTCGGCGTGCTGCTGCTGACCATGACCCTGAGCACCGGACGCGCCCTGCTGCGCGGCCTGGAGTCGGCCGCCGACTACATGGCGCAGCTGGCCGCCGGCAACCTCGATGCGCGCCTGCGCAGCAGCCGTCTCGACGAGCTGGCCCTGCTGATGCGTTTCCAGGAGGCGCTGCGCAAGAGTGTGCGCGGTATTTCGGTCGACGTGAACAACAGCGTCAACGCCCTGTCGGCTGCCGTCGACGGCATCGCCTCCGGCAACGAGGAGCTGTCCGCGCGCACCGAGCAGCAGGCCGCCTCGCTGCAGCAGACCGCGGCGAGCATGGAAGAGCTGACCGCCACCGTGCAGCAGAACGCCGGCAACGCCCGCCACGCCAGCCAGCTGGCCAGCGACGCCGCCAGCACCGTGCGCGACAGCGGCGAGGTGATGGGCCAGGTGGTCGGCACCATGGACCAGATCACCGCCACCTCGCGCAAGATGACCGAGATCATCAACGTCATCGACTCGATCGCCTTCCAGACCAACATCCTTGCGCTCAACGCCTCGGTCGAGGCGGCGCGCGCCGGCGAGCAGGGCCGCGGCTTCGCCGTGGTGGCCAGCGAGGTGCGCAACCTGGCCAGCCGCTCGGCCGAGGCGTCCCGGGAGATCCGCGGCCTGATCGTCAGCTCCTCGCAGCAGATCGACGAAGGTGCCCAACTGGTACAGCGCGCCGAACAGAGCATCGAGGGCGTGGTGGCGGCGGTGACCAAGGTCAACGACATCATGGGCGAGATCGCCGCCGCCTCGGCCGAGCAGAGCAGCGGTATCGCCCTGGTCAACCAGGCGGTGGCGCAGATGGACGACGTCACCCAGCGCAACGCCGGCCTGGTGCAGAGCGCGGCCCAGGCGGCAGTGGAGCTGAAGGGGCATCTCGACGACGCCCTGCGCACCATGGGGGTGTTCCGGCACGAGGGCCAGCAGACCGTCGCGCCGCGCGCGCCTGCCGCCGCGGTGCGCCGTGCGGCGCCCGTGGACGCCGCGTCGGCGGCCAATACCCGGCCGGCCAGGCGCAAGGACGCCGAAGCGGTCGAGGAGTGGAGCGAGTTCTGAAGGATTCTGCGACACGGAGGTTTTCGCATGGAAAGTCACTGGACGCGATTCATTGCAGTGCGCTGCGGTTTTTCCCCGCCGCGCCCTGCCTGACAACGAATACGCCGGCCCCGCGCCGGCCTGCCACAGTAGTGGAGCAAGTCTGTTATGCGTAACAACCAGCCGGTCACCCAGCGCGAGTACGAGTTGCGGGACGAGCACTTCCTGATTTCCCGCACCGACCTCCAGGGCCGGATCGTCTATGCCAACCCGTCCTTCATCGAGGTCAGCGGCTACTCCTGGGAGGAGCTGCACGGCGCCAACCACAACCTGGTACGCCATCCGGACATGCCGCCGGCTGCCTTCGCCAACCTGTGGGAAACCATCCAGCAGGGGCATTCCTGGAACGGCCTGGTGATGAATCGGCGCAAGAACGGCGACCACTACTGGGTACGCGCCAACGTCACGCCGACCGTCGAGGCAGGGCGGGTGGTGGGTTACACCTCGGTGCGCTCGAAGCCGGGCCGGGCCGAGGTGGATGCGGCGAGCGCGGCCTACCGGGCGATTCGCGAGGGGCGCGGCAAGCACCTGCGCCTCGATCGCGGGCGCCTGGTGCATCGCGGACCGCGTGGCTGGCTGGTGCACCTGCGCCGGCCCTCCCTGCGCGCGCGCCTGTTGAGCATCATGGTCGCCGCCGGGGTGGTGGTGATCGACAGCAGCGTCACGCTGGTGCAGGCGCTGATCGAGGGCGCGGGGACTGCGGAGCTGCTGGAGGCGGCGGGCCTGGCGCTGGTCGGCCTGTTCCTGCTCGGCCGCATCGTGGGGACCGGTCGCGCGATGCACCGCGCGCTGCAGGACTCGGTCGACTACATGGCGCAGCTGGCCGCCGGCAATCTGGAGGCCCGCCTGGGCGAGTGCGAGATCGGTGAAATGGCCGAGCTGATCCGTTTCCAGGGCGCGGTGCGCAACAGCGTCGCGCGGATCGCCCGCGACGTGAACCACAGCGTCGACTCGCTGGCCCTGGCGGTGGACGACATTGCCCGCGGCAACGAGGAACTGTCCGCGCGCACCGAGCAGCAGGCCGCCTCGCTGCAGCAGACCGCGGCGAGCATGGAAGAGCTGACCGCCACCGTGCAGCAGAACGCCGGCAACGCCCGCCACGCCAGCCAGCTGGCCAGCGACGCCGCCAGCACCGTGCGCGACAGCGGCGAGGTGATGGGCCAGGTGGTCGGCACCATGGACCAGATCACCGCCACCTCGCGCAAGATGACCGAGATCATCAACGTGATCGACTCGATCGCCTTCCAGACCAACATCCTCGCGCTCAACGCCTCGGTCGAGGCGGCGCGCGCCGGCGAGCAGGGCCGCGGCTTCGCCGTGGTGGCCAGCGAGGTGCGCAATCTGGCCAGCCGCTCGGCCGAGGCGTCCCGGGAGATCCGTGGGCTGATCGTCAGCTCCTCGCAGCAGATCGACGAGGGTGCCCAGCTGGTGCAGCGCGCCGAACAGAGCATCGAGGGCGTGGTGGCGGCGGTGACCAAGGTCAACGACATCATGGGCGAGATCGCCGCCGCCTCCAATGAGCAGAGCAGCGGCATCGCCCAGGTCAACCAGGCGGTGGCGCAGATGGACGACGTGACCCAGCGCAACGCCGGTCTGGTGCAGACCGCGGCGCAGGCTTCGGTCGACCTCAAGGGCCATCTGGACGACGCCCTGCGCACCATGGGCGTGTTCCGCCTGCGTGACCGGCAGGCCCGGGCGGCGGCTCCCGCGGCGCGCCCGCAGGTGCAGCGCGCGCCGCGCGTCTCGGCGCCCGCGCCGGCTGCGGCGTCGGCAGCCGCACCGGCCGCGCGCCGTGAGGAGCCGGCCACCGAGGAGTGGAGCGAATTTTGAGCATATGCAGGGAGTAGTTCTTGAGCATTACGATGAACGCTGAAGTGTCGGCCGCCGGCGGCTTTGGTCGCGATCTGGTGATGAACGACGCGGATTTCCACCGCATCTGTCAGCTCATCTACGATCGCGCCGGCATCGTGCTGGCTGACAACAAGCGCGAGATGGTCTACAGCCGTCTGGCCAAGCGCCTGCGCATGCACGGCATGAGTCATTTCGGCGAGTACCTCGACCGCCTCGCGCGCCAGCCCGGCGCGCGGGAGTGGGAGGCCTTCACCAATGCGCTGACCACCAACCTCACCGCATTCTTCCGCGAGGCGCACCACTTCCCGCTGCTGGCCGCGCATGTCGCCGGCCGGCGCGAGCCGGTGCGCGTCTGGTGCGCGGCGGCGTCGACCGGCGAGGAGCCGTACTCGATCGCCATGACCCTGATCGAGGCGCTCGGCCCGCAGCTGGCCAGCCAGTCGCGGGTCATCGCCACCGACATCGACACCGATGCCCTGAGCAAGGCGCGCACCGGTGTCTACCCGCTCAAGCAGGTGCTGGAGATGGGCGAGGAGCGCGCGCACCGCTTCTTCCTGCGCGGCAGCGGCGAGCGCGTCGGCCTGGCGCGCGTGCGTCAGGAGCTGATGAACATGGTCGAGTTCCGCCAGCTCAACCTGCACGACGCGAAGTGGAACATCAGCGGACCGTTCGACGCGATCTTCTGCCGCAACATCATGATCTACTTCGACAAGCCGAGTCAGGCCAAGATCCTCAAGCACTTCGTGCCCTACCTGAAGCCGGATGGCCTGCTGATCACCGGCCATTCGGAAAACTTCTCCTACATCAGCGACGACTTCGTGCTGCGCGGGCAGACGGTATACACCCTGCGCGACGCCGGCCGCGCTAAAGACTGAAGCGCGCTTGCCGATAACTTTCCATATGTCAGCGTGAAATCCGTGGCCCACCCTGCCGGCGGCAGGGTGGTGCCATCACCCGCTACACGCGAAGGAGAGCAGTTTGAGTGTCCCCAAGATCAAGGTTCTGTGTGTCGATGACTCGGCGCTGATTCGTGACCTGCTGCGCGAGATCATCAACGCGCAGCCGGACATGGAAGTGGTGGCGGTGGCCGCCGATCCGCTGGTGGCGCGCGACCTGATCAAGCTGCACAACCCCGACGTGCTGACCCTGGACGTGGAAATGCCGCGCATGGACGGCCTCGACTTCCTCGACCGTCTGATGCGCCTGCGGCCGATGCCGGTGCTGATGGTGTCGTCGCTGACCCAGGCCGGTTCCGAAGTGACCCTGCGCGCGCTGGAGCTGGGGGCGCTGGACTTCATCGCCAAGCCGCAGATGGGCATCCGCCACGGCATGCTCGACTACAGCGAGCTGATCGCCGACAAGATCCGCGCCGCCGCCCGTTCGCGGCCGCGCCAGTCGCCGCCGGCCAGCGCGCCGCGGCCGCCGGCGCTCAAGGCGCCGCTGATTTCCAGCGAGAAGCTGGTGATCATCGGCGCCTCCACCGGCGGCACCGAGGCGATCCGCGCGGTGCTCGAGCCGCTGCCGGCCAACAGCCCGGCGATCCTCATCGCCCAGCACATGCCCGGCGGCTTCACCAAGTCGTTCGCCGAGCGGCTCAACCGGCTGTGCAACATCGCGGTCAAGGAAGCCGAGGACGGCGAGCGCATCCTGCCCGGTCACGCCTACATCGCCCCCGGCACCGCCCACCTCAAGCTGGTGCGCAGCGGCGCCAACTACGTCGCCCGTCTCGATGACGGTCTGCCGGTCAATCGCCACCGCCCCTCGGTGGACGTGCTGTTCCGCTCGGCGGCGGAAAGCGCCGGGCGCAACGCCATCGGCGTGCTGCTCACCGGCATGGGCCGCGACGGCGCCCGTGGCCTGCTGGAGATGCGCCAGGCCGGCGCCTTCACCTTCGCCCAGGACGAGGCCAGCTGCGTGGTGTTCGGCATGCCGCGCGAGGGCATCGCCCTCGGCGGGGCCTGCGAGGTGGTCTCGCTCGACCAGATGGCCGAGCGGATTCTCAAGCAGGTGGCGGCGTCCGGCCGTGCGCAACGGGTTTGAATGACGGATCGTGAGTTCGAGTTGAGGATGGCGGAGATGTTCAGTTACTTGCGCGGAAAAAGCATTCAGGCGACGGTCAACCGGGCGATGGTGGTGTTCCTGCTGCTGCTGCTGACGGTCTCCGTCCTGGGGGTGATGAGCAGTCGCAGCGCCAAGCTGGAGATCGAGCGGATCAACCGCATCGCCGTCGACCAGTCCGACTATGCGCAGGCCGCCGATCGCAACCGCCTGAACGCGATGATCGCCCTGTTCAGCTACGAGCGGCTGCTCGGCAATCGCCAGGCCGACGAGGCCGCCAAGCGGGCGCGCCTGGCCGAGGCCGACGAGCATATCGGCAAATCCGTCGAGTACCTCGAGCGCTTCCAGAAGATGCCGGTGCTGAGCACCGAGGAAGGGCGCCGCGCGGTGGAGGGCTACCAGGCCCAGCTGGCGCTGATGGTCGACCTGCTCCGCCAGCAGAGCGCGGCCCTGCGCAAGGGTGACCTGGAGACCTACCGGGCACTCGAGAAGCGCGTGCTCGGCGAGGAGCAGCCAGTGCTCGAGGAGTCGATGGTCAGGCTGTTCGCCTTCTTCACCAGCTTCGCCAATGCCGAGATGAAGCGCTACGAAGAGACCTTGCAGCTGTATGCGGTGTTCGGCGGTCTCGCCCTGTGCTGCTCGATCCTCGTGCTGCTGTTGCTGCGCGCCAGTCTGTTCCGCCTGGTCGTGCGGCCGATCGAGGAAGTGGCCGAGCACCTGCAGCGCCTGGCCAAGGCGGACCTGTCGCAGTCGATCGAGGTCACCGTGCAGAACGAGGTCGGCCACCTGCAGCAGGCGATGCGCGACATGCAGGCCAACCTGCGGGAAATCGTCGGCACCGTACGCGCCAGCAGCGCGGCCATCTACGAGGGCGCCCAGGAAATCAGCCGCGGCAACGTCGACCTGTCGTCGCGCACCGAGCAGCAGGCCGCCTCGCTGCAGGAGACCGCGGCGAGCATGGAGCAGATGACCTCCACCGTGCAGCAGAACGCCGACAATGCCCGCACCGCCAGCGCGCTGGCCAACGACGCCTCCGACACCGTCGGCAAGGGCCGCGAGGTGGTGGCCCAGGTGGTCGACACCATGCAGGGCATCGCCGACAGCTCGCAGCAGATCGCCAGCATCATCAACGTGATCGACTCGATCGCCTTCCAGACCAACATCCTCGCGCTCAACGCCTCGGTCGAGGCGGCGCGCGCCGGCGAGCAGGGCCGCGGCTTCGCCGTGGTCGCCGGCGAGGTGCGCACGCTGGCCGGACGCAGCGCCGAGGCGGCCAAGGAGATCAAGACGCTGATCCAGGACTCCAGCCGCCGCGTGGAGGAGGGCTCGCAGCTGGCCGAGCAGGCGGGGCGGACCATGGTCGACATGGTGGCCGCGGTACGCCGGGTGACCGACATCATCGACGAGATTTCCGCGGCCTCGCAGGAGCAGAGCGACGGCATCGGCCAGATCAACGTGGCCATCGCGCAGATGGACGAGGTGACCCAGCAGAACGCCGGGCTGGTGCAGCAGGCCACCACCGCGTCCACCGCGCTGGACGCCGAGGCGCATCGCCTGGAAGAGGTGGTGGCGGTGTTCCGGCTGGGCCAGGAGTCCGCGCGTCGCGCCCCCGCCAGAAGCATGCCGCCGGCGCGCCCGCAGCCGGCCGCCCAGCCTGAAGGCGCCGCTCAGCCGGCGACCGGCGGCCGCCAGCCGGTCGCGGCGAGTGCGCAGGAGCAGTGGGAAGAATTCTGAACCCGCGAGCGCGAGCTCCGCGGACAGCGAGCAATCAGGGCGTTGCCGGCCGTGTAGCGGCCCGGCGCACCGGATCGACAAACGCCATGACACGATGAGGAAAGACAATGGCCGACAAGAACATGAGCATGCTGGTAGTGGACGACTTTCCGACCATGCGCCGGATCGTGCGGAGTTTGCTCAAGGAGCTGGGCTTCAACAACGTGGAAGAAGCCGAAGACGGCCAGGATGCCCTCAACAAGCTGCGCTCGGGCAAGTTCGAGTTCGTGGTTTCCGACTGGAACATGCCCAACCTCGATGGCCTGGACATGCTCAAGCAGATCCGCGCCGACGACAACCTCAAGCACCTGCCGGTGCTGATGGTCACCGCCGAGGCGAAGAAGGAGAACATCATCGCGGCCGCCCAGGCCGGCGCCAACGGCTATGTGGTCAAGCCGTTCACCGCCGCGATCCTGGAAGAGAAGCTCAACAAGATTTTCGAGAAACTGGGCAAATAACCGGCGCCCGGAGGAGACAGCTTATGAGCGGTGACGTACAGCAGGCAGCTGCCAACTGGGACATGGCGCCGGATGAACTGATCCAGCGCATCGGGCAGCTGACCCGCATGCTGCGCGACAGCATGCGCGAACTTGGCCTGGACAAGGAAATCGAGAAGGCCGCCGAGGCGATTCCCGATGCGCGCGACCGTCTGACCTATGTGGCTTCGATGACCGAGCAGGCCGCCGAGCGCGCCCTCAACGCCATCGACCGCGCCCAGCCGTTGCAGGACGAGCTGGCCAAGGGCGCCAGCGGACTGGATCAGCGCTGGGAGGCCTGGTTCGCCAATCCGGTCGAACTGGAGGAGGCTCGCGAGCTGGTCAAGGACACCCGCGCCTACCTGGCCGAGGTGCCGCGCCAGACCCAGGCGACCCAGCGCGAGCTGATGGAGATCCTGATGGCGCAGGACTTCCAGGATCTCACCGGCCAGGTCATCAAGCGGATGAACGAGGTGATCCGCGAGATCGAGCACCAGCTGATCCAGGTGCTGATCGAGAGCGTGCCGGACGGCAGCGAGGCGATCATCCTCAAGCGCCTGGCCGAGAGCGAGTGGGAGCCGGAAAAGCAGAAGCAGCTGCTCAACGGTCCGCAGGTCAAGCCGACCGCCGGCGACGCGGTGGTCAACCAGGATCAGGTCGACGACCTGCTCGACCAGCTGGGTTTCTGACGACTGTGGCATTGCCGAGGAAAGTGCACGGATGATGATATTCGCCCGCCGGAAACAGGCCGCCCAGCAGGAAGCAGCCGAGCAGCAGGCCCACAAGCTGCTCGAGGATCTGCAGCAGCTCGAACAGCAGCTGCTGTCCGCCGATCAGGCCCGGGATGGCCTGAGCCACGTGTATGCCAGCCACCTGCGCGGTGCCGGCATGCTCGAGGTGGTGCGGCAGAGCATCGCCGAGCGTGCCGAGGCCCTGGTCGAGGAGCGCAAGGAGCTGAAGAAGCTGGACGACGTGTTCGGCGACGCGCGCAGTGCGGTCAGCGCCCTTGACAGCCGCTCCCGGCGCATCAGCGAGCATGCCGACAGCAGTGCGCGCAGCGCCGAGGTGCTCGACCAGGCGGCCGGGGGCATCAAGGGGCTGGTGGAGAACATCCAGAAGATCACCGACCAGACCAATCTGCTGGCGCTGAATGCCGCCATCGAGGCGGCCCGGGCCGGCGAGGCCGGGCGCGGTTTCGCCGTGGTGGCGGGCGAGGTGCGCCAGCTGGCGCAGCGCGCCGCCGTGGCCAGTGCGCAGATCGACGAGCTGGTGCAGGAAATCGTCGGCGAGATCGCCAGCATCCGCGCCGCCGTGCTGCTGACCCAGGACAGCGCGACCGAGGTGTCCGCCTCCTCGGTGCAGATCAACGAGGTCGTCGGCACGATGATCGAGCGCTCCGAGCACCTGCAGGGCATCATCCGCCAGACCACCACCACGTCCTTCCTCAACGCCACCAAGCTCGACCATGCGGTGTGGAAGAACCAGGTCTACCGGCACATCCACAATGCCGAGTTCGCTGCCCAGCTGACCTGTCACAGCGAGTGCCGCCTGGGCAAATGGTACTTCCAGGGCTATGGCGCCCGGCACTATGCCCATCTGCACAGCTTCCAGGCGCTCGACGCGCCGCACCGCGAAGTGCACGAGGCCGGGCTGCGGGCCCTGCAGGCCGGGCAGGCGGGCGACAGCGCGGCGATGCGCGAGGCGCTGGAGCAGATGGAGGATGCCAGCATGCAGGTGGTCGGCTGCATCGACCAGCTGATGCGCCAGCTCTGAGCGTCGGCTTTTCCCGGTTGTCACTCCCGCGCAGGTGGGAGTGCGGCCGGCAGCAGTCTCGTGGATTCTCTCCCGTAGCTTTCCTTCGGCCGTTCGGCCTCAACCGCCCGTGCATCTCGTCTGGATTGACCCCGCGAAGCTAAGAGATGGTGTCCACCTATTTATCGTGGACACCATCTCGAGGCTCTCATGCGGGCAATCAGGCAGCGACGTCTTTCGTCGTCCTGCGCATCGAAAGTCCAGCGGATCTGCCGCTGGCAACCTTTCCCCGCGATAAAAGCCTTATTCCCTTGCAGCAAATGCGGGAATTCTGCGGCTGGTGCCTAATACGCTCCCCAGTCATGGTTCTGTCGCCTGCCTGCCAGTCTTTCGCTGGTGTGCTGTTTGGTGACGAGCGGATGACTGGCCCATGGCGCATCTTTGCCGCCCCCTCGCTTGCGGGGTTGTCAGCGCATTGCTGCCGGCGTACGGCCATGGAGCGAAACGGATGCAGGGCGCTTGTCGATGCGCTGGTCGAGCTTGCCTGTACGGGATGGGTCGCCCCTTGAGCGGCTGTCAATCACGAGAAAACGCTAATGACCAATCACTCTCGACCTGTCACTCGGAACGAGTACAAGGTCTCCGAAGATCAGAATCTGTTGTCCCGTACCGACCGCAACGGGGTGATTACCTATGCCGCACAGGCATTCGTCGAGGTCAGTGGTTATTCCCGCGAGGAACTGGTCGGTTCGCCGCACAGCATCGTGCGCCATCCCGACATGCCCCGCGAGGCCTTCGCCAATCTCTGGCAAACCCTCAAGCGCGGCGAGATCTGGGTCGGTCTGGTGAAGAACCGGCGCAAGAACGGCGACTACTACTGGGTGCGCGCCCATGTCACGCCGATCGTCGAAAATGGCGAGGTCGTCGGCTATACCTCGGTGCGGGTCAAGCCGGACGATGCCGAGGTCCGCCTGGCCGAGCAGACCTACGCGCGTCTGCTGGCGGGCGACAGTCGTGGGATCAGGCTGGATCGCGGACGCATCAAGCGTACCGGCTGGATGGGCTGGCTGAGCCAGTTCAGCTTCAGCAGTCTGCGCACGCGCATCCAGGCGGCCCTGCTGGCCAATGTCGTCCTGCTGCTGCTGGCGCTGAGTGTCGTGTTCTGGCGCGAGAGTGCCCTGCAGGCGGAGCTGGAGCGCCTGGACGGAGGGGGAGCCAAATTGCGGGACGTGGCTGGCGAGATCGTGCGGGCGCAGGGGATGTTCGATTATCTGCAGGTCGGCGTGCTGCTGCTCATCGCCCTGCTCAGTGCGGGGGTCTTCGCCTTCATGTTGCGCGCCATCCAGCGTGAAGTGCGGCGGGCGACGAATTTCGCCATGCAGATGGCCGCCGGCAACCTAAGCGCCCTACGCCCGGAGTGCCAGCACCGGGAGTTCGCCGTGCTGACCGAAATGCTCGCGGTAATGCAGCGCAGCCTGAGCAATATCGCCACCGAGGTGCATCGTAGCCTCGACGCGGTCAGGCCGGCGGCCAGCCAGGTTGCCGATGGCAGCGACAACCTGTCCGCGCGCACCGAGCAGCAGGCCGCCTCGTTGCAGCAGACCGCCGCGAGCATGGAGGAGATCACGTCCACGGTGCAGATGAATGCCGGGCATGCCAAGCACGCCAGCCAGCTGGCCGATGCGGCGGCGAGCGAGGTGCGCAACAGCGGTACGGCGATGCATCAGGTCGTCGAGCGCATGGCGGGTATCACGACCAGCTCGCGGAAGATCGCCGAGATCATCGGTGTGATCGACTCGATCGCCTTCCAGACCAACATCCTGGCCCTGAATGCCTCGGTCGAGGCGGCGCGGGCCGGTGAGCATGGTCGCGGTTTTGCGGTGGTGGCCAACGAGGTGCGCAGTCTGGCGACGCGCTCGGCCAGTGCGGCGGAGGAGGTGCGCAAGCTGATCGAGGCATCGCGCCAGGAGGTGACGCTGGGCGAGAAGCAGGTGCAGCAGGCCGAGCAAGCCATCGCCGGGGTCACCGAGGCCGTGCTAAAGGTCAATGACATCATGAACGAGATCGCGGCGGCGTCGGACGAGCAGAACCGCGGTGTCGAGCAGGTCAACATCGCCATCGCGCAGATGGATCAGGTCACCCAGAGCAATGCGGCGCTGGTGGTCGAGTCCGCGCAGTCCGCGCACACCATGGAGACCCAGGTCGCGGAGCTGGCCAATACCATTTCGGCGCTGCGCCTGGCCGGACAGGGCCGCGGGGCGGTGCAGAGGCCCCGGGTCGTCCCTGCTGGAGTCCAGCAGCGCGCCCCTGCGGCGCCGTCACGTGCCGCTCATGGGCGTTCGCTTCCGGCACGCGAACCGATGGGCGGCACCCAGCAGCAGGAGTGGAGCGAGTTCTGACGCGGACAGGGGCGCCGTAGCGAGCCCTGGCCGAGCTGATCCGTAATGCCGAGTGTGTTCACGGCCAGCGCGTGATGGTGCTGGTGGACGAGTACGACAAGCCGATCCTCGATAATCCGACCCGTCCGGAGATCGCCCGCGAGATCCGCGACGGGCTGCTGCTGTTCCAATTACGCCAGTGTGTTCTACAGCCACTTCGCCGCGCTGGGGCTGGATGTCCGTCTGGAGGATGCGACCCACCGCGGGCGCATCGACATGGCGGTGCTGTTCAACGGTCGGGTGTATCTGTTCGAGTTCAAGGTGGTGGAGCTGGCGCCCGAGGGCCGCGCCCTGCAGCAGCTTCGGCAGCGTGGCTATGCGGAGAAGTACCGTGCCCGTGGCGAGCCGATCCACTTGGTCGGTGTGGAGTTCAGTCGCGACAGTCGCAGCGTGGTGGGCTTCGAGGTGGAGCAGCTGTAGCCGGCAATCCGCTGCAGGGGCGAATTCATTCGCCAAAATACCCCGCCGAGGCGAATGAATGCGCCCCTGCGGACTGGGCAATCGCGTCAGTGATTGGTGAGGCTGACGCTAGCCTGGCGGCCATGGGGCGCGCACTGGAGGACTGCTCGGCACCTGTACGGGTCTGTCGATACTGGCTGGGCGAGACGCCGAAGCGCTCGCGGAAGGCGGTGGCGAAGTTGGCGCCGCTGGTGAAGCCCAGTTCCAGGGCGATGGCCTGCACCGGCAGCTCGGTATTCTCCAGCATGAACTGCGCCTGTTGCATGCGCTCCTCGCGCAGGTAGGCGAACACGGTGACGCCCGCGCACTTGCGGAAGGCCTCGTTGAGCCGCTTGGCGTTGGTGCGCAGGGTGCTGGCCAGTTGATGGAGGTCGGGCGTTTCGGCCAGGTGCGACACCAGTTGACAACGGGCCGACTGGAACAGGATGTGATCCAGTGCAGAGGCCGAGTCGAGCGGCGGCCTTTCGAGGCTGGGAGCCCGGCCGCCTCGCCAGCGCAGGTGCACGGCGAGGCGCAGGCGCAGCTCCTCGTTGTTGAAAGGTTTGGTTACGTAGTCCACGGCGCCGGCCTGCAGGCCTTGCACGCGCTCTTCGGGAAGGGCCGCCGCGGTGAGGAAGATGACCGGCACCCGGTGGGTGCGTTGATCGGCCTGCAGCAGGCGGCAGGCTTCGAGTCCGTTGCAGACCGGCATGTGCACGTCCATGAGGATCAGGTCGGGCTGCACCTGCAGGGCCTTGTGTACGCCTTGCTGGCCATTGGCCGCCTGATAGACGCGATAGCCTAGCCCACGCAGAAAGTCGACCAGCAGATAGCGCTCGGTATCGTTGCCTTCCACGACCAGGATGCGGCGTCCTTGCATTTCATCGAACTTTTTGAAGTGAGGCGGTGTGATCATGTTGGGCATTTTCACCTATCGCCGAGTAAGCCGACTGTTTTGTAAGGTTTTTTCCCTGTGGGCAAAGGCGCGTTTGCTCTCCGGCAAACAGGCGGTGTCTCCCGCTGCAAGCGCACGGCGCCGCCGATGCTCGCAGGAGCCAGCAATCCGGTTTCTGCGGCAGCGTGCGTGCGGCTGCTCTTGCGCATAGAAGCCGACTGCTCCGCCATCATCCTCTTGTCGCCGCCATGCACCGGTACGATAAGCCGGCGAATCGTCGCGCTGTTTCAGCGATTGACGGCATGCGTTCGCCGGCACAATGCCGTTTTGCCCGGATAGGTCGCCGCACGCGCGCACAAGACCATGGCTGACGACAGCGATCAGGACGACAAGACAGAAGCGGCGACACCCCGGCGCCTGGAGAAGGCCCGCGAGGAGGGCCAGGTCGCCCGTTCCCGCGAATTGAGCACCTTCCTGCTGCTGGCCGGCGGCCTGGGCGGGCTGTGGGCGATGGGCAGCAGCCTGTACGCCCAGCTCGGCCTGGTGGTCGAGCAGTCGTTCCTGTTCGAGCGCAGCGTCGCCTTCGATCCGGCGGTGATGGTCGCGCACTTCTGGGCTCTGGCCCAGCGCAGCCTGCTGGCCCTGCTGCCGCTGTTCATCCTGCTGCTGCTGATCGCCCTGGTGGCGCCGATGTTGCTCGGCGGCTGGCTGCTGTCGGCCAAGTCGCTGGCGCCGCAGTTCTCCCGTCTCAACCCGCTCAAGGGCCTGGCCCGGCTGTTCTCCACCCATGCGCTGGCCGAGCTGGGCAAGGCCATCGCCAAGTCGCTGCTGATCGGCTGGGTCGCCGTGCAGTTCATCGCCAGCCACGTCGGCGAGATGCTCGCGCTGATGAACCAGCCGCTGAGCCAGGCGCTGGCCAACGCCCTGCACCTCACCGCCTGGGCCTGCGCGGTGATCGTGCTGACCCTGGTGCTGGTGATCGGCATCGACGTGCCCTACCAGCTGTGGAGCCACGCCAGGAAGCTGCGCATGAGCAAGGAAGACCTGCGCCAGGAACACAAGGAGTCCGAGGGCGACCCGCACGTCAAGGGCCGCATCCGCGCCCAGCAGCAGGCGGTGGCGCGGCGGCGGATGATGAGCAAGGTGCCGACCGCCGACGTGATCGTCACCAACCCGACCCACTATGCGGTGGCCCTGGCCTACCAGGAGGGCAGCATGGGCGCGCCGCGGGTGGTGGCCAAGGGCACCGAACTGGTCGCCGCGCGCATCCGCGAGCTGGGCGCCGAGCACGGCGTGCCGCTGCTCGAGGCGCCGCCGCTGGCGCGTGCGCTGTACCGCCACGTGGATCTCGACAAGGAGATCCCCGCCGAACTCTACACCGCGGTGGCCGAGGTCCTGGCCTGGGCCTACCGCCTCAAGCGCGTGCGCGAGGAGGGCGGCGAAATGCCGCCGGCCCCGCACGACCTGCCGGTCCCGGCCGAGCTGGCCGATCCGCCGCCGCGCGCCGCCAATGACGAGGAATCCCGATGAATGCACTGAGCGCCATGCTGGGGCGCGCCGGCCTGTCCGGCCAGGGCGACATGAAGCTGTTCGCCGGCCCGCTGCTGATCATCCTCATCCTGTCGATGATGATCCTGCCGCTGCCGCCGTTCGTCCTCGACCTGTTCTTCACCTTCAACATCGCCCTGTCGATCATGGTGCTGCTGGTCAGCATGTTCACCCAGAAGCCGCTGGACTTCGCCGCCTTCCCGGCGATCCTGCTGTTCACCACGCTGCTGCGCCTGTCGCTCAACGTCGCCTCGACCCGCGTGGTGCTGTTGCACGGCCACGAGGGCGGCGACGCGGCGGGCAAGGTGATCGAGGCGTTCGGCCACTTCCTGGTCGGCGGCAACTTCGCCGTCGGCCTGGCGGTGTTCCTGATCCTGGTGATCATCAACTTCATGGTCATCACCAAGGGCGCAGGGCGCATCGCCGAGGTCGGCGCGCGCTTCACCCTCGACTCGATGCCCGGCAAGCAGATGGCCATCGACGCCGACCTCAACGCCGGCCTGATCGGCGAGGAGGAGGCGCGCAAGCGCCGCCGCGAGGTGTCGCAGGAAGCCGACTTCTACGGCTCGATGGACGGTGCCAGCAAGTTCGTCCGCGGCGACGCCGTGGCCGGCCTGGTGATCATGGTGGTCAACGTGGTCGGCGGCCTGCTGATCGGCATGCTGCAGCACGACCTGGCCTTCGCCCGGGCGGCCGAGACCTACGTGCTGCTGACCATCGGCGACGGCCTGGTGGCGCAGATCCCGGCGCTGGTGATCTCCACCGCCGCCGGCGTCACCGTGTCGCGGGTCAATACCGACCAGGACGTCGGCCAGCAGATGCTCGGCCAGCTGTTCAACAACCCCAAGGTGCTGTGGCTGGCCGCCGGGGTGATGGGCCTGCTCGGCCTGGTGCCGGGCATGCCCAACCTGGTGTTCCTGCTGTTCACCGCGCTGCTCGGCGGCCTGGCCTGGTGGCTGACCCGCCGCGCGGAGCAGCAGCAGGTGGAGAAGGTGATGAACCCCGAGTTGCCGCCACCGGCCGAGACCCCGGAAGCCAGCTGGGATGACGTGCAGCTGGTCGACACCCTCGGCCTGGAAGTCGGTCACCGCCTGATTCCGCTGGTCGACCACCGCCAGCAGGGCGAGCTGCTCGGCCGCATCAAGGGCGTGCGCAAGAAGTTCGCCCAGGAAGTCGGCTTCCTGCCGCCGGTGGTGCACATCCGCGACAACCTGGAGCTCGGCCCGAACACCTACGTGATCCGCCTCAAGGGCGTGGAGATCGGCCGCGCCGAGCTGCAGCCCGGCAAGTGGCTGGCCATCGACCCCGGCCAGGTCTCCGGCAAGCTGGAAGGCCAGGCCACCACCGACCCGGCCTTCGGCCTCCCGGCGGTATGGATCGACCTGGCGCAGCGCGAGCTGGCGCAGGTCTACGGCTACACCGTGGTCGACGCCAGCACCGTGGCCGCCACCCATCTCAACCACCTGCTGCACCGCCACGCCAGCGACCTGCTCGGTCGCCAGGAGGTCCAGCAGCTGCTCGACCGCCTCGGCGAGGACAACAAGGCGCTGGTCGAAGAGGTGGTGCCCAAGGCGGTCAGCCTCACCACCCTGCAGCGCATCCTGCAGAGCCTGCTGGAGGAGGAGGTGTCGATCCGCGATCTGCGCAGCATCCTCGACACCCTCGCCGAGCACGCCGGCGTGCAGGCCGACGCCCAGGAACTGGTCGGCGTGGTGCGCGTGGCCCTCGGCCGGGCGATCACCCAGCAGTGGTTCGGCAGCGAGGGCGAGCTGCGCGTGATCGGCCTCGACGCCGGTCTTGAGCAGGTGCTGGCCCAGGCCCTGAACAACGGTGGCGCGCTGGAGCCGGGTCTGGCCGGCAACCTGATGCAGCTGACCGAAACCGCCCTCGCGCGCCAGGAAGCCAACGGCGACGCGCCGGTGCTGGTGGTCCAGCACCGCCTGCGCGCGCTGCTGGCGCGCTTCCTGCGCCGCCGCCTGCGCCACCTGGTGGTGATGTCGCTGGCCGAGATTCCCGATGACCGCATGCTGCGGGTGACCAGCCTGATCGGAGGCAATAACTGATGAGTGTCAGACGTTTTGTCGGAGCCAACAGCCGCGAGGCGATGCGCCAGGTGCGCGCGGCGCTGGGCGAGGATGCCCTGATCCTGTCCAACCGCACCACCGCCGAGGGCGTGGAGATCCTCGCCATGGCCGACGACGAGCACCAGCGCCTGGTGCCGGAGCCGGACGTCGCCACGTCGGGCGCCGCCGCGCCAGCAGTCGCACCGGTCGCACCGCGCCCGGCATCGGCCATGCAGCCGCCTGCGGTGGCACCGGCAGCCGCCCCGCAGCCGGCGCCGAGCTTCGCCGCCCAGCGCGCCGCCGCCTACCAGCGTACCCAGCAGGACAGCGCCGCGCCCGGCCCGGGCGCTCCGGCCGCCGCCGCGCTGGACTTCGCCACCCTCGGTGCGCGCCTGCTCGACGAGATGGCCGACATGCGCGCGCTGCTCGACCGCCGCACGGCGCCCGCCGCGGTGCCGGACAGCACCGCCGGCCGCCTGCGCCAGCGCCTGCTGCTGGCCGGCTTCGGCGCCCGCCTGGGCGACGAGATCCTCGCCGCGCTGCCCGCCGAGCTGCACGACTGCGGCGCCGACGCCCCGGCCGTGCGCGCCTGGCTGGAACGCCAGCTGGCCGCGCGTCTGCCGGTGCCGGCCGACGAGAACGACCTGCTCGACGCGGGCGGCGTGCTGGCGCTGGTCGGTCCCACCGGGGTCGGCAAGACCACCACCACCGCCAAGCTGGCGGCGCGCTACGTGATGCGCCATGGCAGCGGTCAGGTCGCTCTGCTCAGCACCGACAGCTACCGGATCGGTGCCCACGAGCAGTTGCGCATCTACGGCCGCCTGCTCGGCGTCGAGGTGCAGGCGCTGCCTGCCGAGGCGGCGCTCGACGCGGTGCTGGCCCAGCTGGCCGACAAGCGCCTGGTGATCATCGACACCATCGGCATGAGCCAGCGCGACCAGCGCCTGATCGGCCAGATCGCCCAGCTCGGCGGCGCCGGCCATGCGGTGCGCCTGATGCTGCTGCTCAACGCCGCCAGCCACGGCGACACCCTCGAGGAAGTGGTGTCCACCTACCAGCGCGCCGCCCGCGCGGCCGGTTCGCGCCTCGACGACTGCATCGTCACCAAGAGCGACGAGGCGGCGCGCCTCGGCCCGGTGCTGGACATCCTGATCCGTCACAACCTGCGCCTGCACTACCTGTCCTGCGGCCAGCAGGTGCCCGAGGACCTGCATCCGGCCGAGGCCGGGGCGCTGGTCCGCCAGGCGCTGGCAGCCAGCCAGGATTCGCCGTTCGTGGCGGCCACCCCCACGGCGGCGGCGCCAGCGCAGCGCCTGGAAGCGCTGTCGCGCGGCCTGCTCGGCCACGGCCGGGCGATGGCCACGGCGCTCGACGGCCTGCGCCGCGAAGTGGAGGGCTTCGCCCTGCTCGAAGCGGCCTGGCAGCTCGCCGCGCTGCCGCGCAGCCTGCAGGGCGAGCGTCTGGCCGAGCTGCTCGCCGCCTGCCCGCTGGTGGACGCCGGCCTGCTGCTGTGGGGCCGCGCCGGCGCGCTACCCGGGCAGACCTGGCAGATGCCGCTGCTGACCCTGTCCGCGGCCGGTCGCCTGCAGGCCCGCCCTTGGCTGGCCCACCAGCTGCCGGCCGGCGCCAGCGCGCGCCTGGAGTGGGCCGCGCAGCAGTGGCCGCAGGCCGACCACCTGCTGGCCGCCGCCCCCGACGCCATCACCCTGCGCGCCCTGGCCGCGCAGGGCAGCACCTGGCTGGCGGCGGCCAAGGGCAACAGCCGGGTCGAGTACCTCGGCGAGCGCTATGCCCTGCAGACCCTGGCCGAGATCGCCATGCCGCAGGCCAGCCTGAGCTGCCGCCATCGCGGCCACGTCATGCAGCTCGACCTGGCGCTGCTCGACGTCGGCCTCGACGCCGGTCGCGAGCGCAGCCAGCACGGTGGCGCCTGGCCGCTGCAGGCCTGGTTCGGCCAGCTGCACGACCCCGACGGCGCGCGTGCGCCGCTGCAGCGCTTCTGGCTGGCCAGCAGCGCCCAGCCCGGCGAGCAGGGCCTGCGGCAACAGCAGCAGCTGCTGCTGCGCCAGCTGCACTGCGACGACCTGCCGAGCCTGACCGGCCGCGCCTGGCTCAGCCTGGACAGCCTGTTCGGCCCGCTGCAGGCCGAGCTGCGCCTGTTCCTCGCCGCCGGCCTGGCCGCCAGCGCCAGCCATCTGGAGCAGGCCGAAGGCGACTGGGCGATGGACGTGCGCGCCCAGCTGCTCAGCCTTACCGGCGGCCGCCGCCAGCGCAGTGCCCAGCAGCAGCTGGATGCCCTGCTGCACCTGCTGGCCGCGCGTGACACCCTGCGCCAGGTGGCCGACAGCGCCGGCCTGCACGGATGACGGTAGGCGATCAGGCCGCCGGCCTGCGCCGTTGGGCCGAGCAGTTCGGCCGCGCCGAGGCGGCGCCCGAAGCCGAGCCGGCAGCTGTCCCGCTGCCCGCGTCAGTGCAGCCCGAGGCGCCGCCGGTGACCCTGCTGGTGGTCGGCCTGCCCGGGCCGCGCCGGGGGCAGGTCGCCCGCGTGCAGGCCTGCCTGGCGCGCTGGCTGGCCAACGGTCACCGCTGGGTCGGCGACCCGGCGCGCTGGAAGGTGGTGGCGCTGGAGGCGGACAGCCCGCATCTCGAGGTGCTGGCCAGCCAGCAGTCGCGCTGGGCGCTGTGGGTCGAGGACGACGCCGATGGTTTCCGCCGCACCTTCCGCACCCTGCGTCTGCTGCGCGAGCGCGGCGGGCCGCCGCGTCTGCTGGTCCTGCATGGCGGCATCGCCAGTCACGCCGGCCTGCTGCGCAACCTGCAGCAGGCGGCGGCTAGCTATCTTGGCCTCGAGCTGCTGCTGCTGCCCGAACAGCCGGGGGCGGCGTGCTGAGGCGCTTGCTGGCACTTGCCCTGCTCGGCAGCCTGCTGGGCGCAGCGGGCGGGGCGCCTGCGCAGGGCGCACCCGGCAGCTGGCAGGGCAGGGCGCCGGCCCTGCTGGTGGCGCGCAGCGACCAGCGCGTCTGTTCCGAGCCGCTGCCGCCGCCGCCCCTGGCCAGCGGGCAGCGGCTGGCCAGCCTGGCCTGGCAGTTCAGCGTGCCGGCCGGTGCGCCGCTGCGCGCCTGGCTGTGTCACCCGCAGCAGTGCCTGGCGCTGCCTGCCAGTCGCGGTCGCAGCCGGGCGCTGGGCGGACTCGACGCCGGTCAGCCGCTGCAGTTGTGCTTTCTGCTCGACGCCGGCGGCCGGCCGCAGCGCGTCGCCGATCTGCAGGTGCTGGTCGAGTACCGCTGAGCGTCGCCGGAGGCCGGTGCCGCGCCGTTCAGGACGGCTCGGCGATGCTCGGGCGATTGCGCCCTTCGTGCTTGGCGCGGTACAGCCGGGCATCCGCCAGGCTGAGGAGTTCCTCCAGCGAGCCGACCGTGGCCGAGGTCGACAGGGCGCCGCCCATGCTCAGGGTGACCACATCGAGTCCGTCCGGGCGATGGGCGTGGGGCAGGCCCAGTTGCTGTACGCCCTGCACCAGGCGCCAGGCGATCCGCTCCAGCGTTTGCGGACAGGCGGTGGCGATCAGCACGGCGAACTCCTCGCCGCCGTAGCGGGCGACGAAATGCTCGCCCTCGCGCAGGCTGCTGCTCAGTACGGCGGCCACCTGCGCCAGACAGCGGTCGCCTGCGGGGTGGCCGTAGTGGTCGTTGTACAGCTTGAAGTGGTCGATGTCGGCCAGCAGCAGGGCGAAGGGTTCGCCGCGCTCCCACAGGTGTTGCGCCTGCTGGTCGAAGCGGCGCCGGTTGCCGATGCCGGTGAGCGCATCGGTCTCGGCCAGCGCCTGCAGTCGCTCGTTGGCCTTGGCCAGGGCCTGGCTGCGCATGTCGTCGAGCAGCGAGTGGAGGAAATCCCGCCGCCCGGCCAGGGTGTTGCTCCAGCTGATGAACAGGCTGAACAGCAGCACCGGCAGGTAGACCAGGGCGAACACCAGGACGGCCTCGCCGCGGCCGTCGCTGAGGCTGTGCACGCCATGCAGGATCACCGCGGAGATCAGCAGGGACAGCAGCAGCGAAGCGAGGAAGCACACCCTGACGCACAGGTTGGCCAGCACGATGAAGATCACCGAGGCGTACTGGTAGGTGGCGACCGCGGGGCTGGCACTGCGTGCGAGCAGGTCGAACCAGGCGATGGCGGCCAGCAGGATCAGGCCGGGCAGCAGGAGGTCGAGCAGGCGGACATTGTTCGACCAGCGGAACAGCGCCAGCACCGGCGGCAGGCTTAGGGCGAGGAAGGTGCTGCGCAGCAGCAGCGACTCGGCGAACACGTCGGGGATCACCAGCGCGTCGGCCGCCACGTAGGAGAAGTAGGCCACCTGGCCGAGCAGGTTGATCAGCAGCAGGAAGCGCCGATGCTGATCGAGCTGATAGCGATGGAAGGCGTCCCGCAGATCGAGCGGGATGGGTGCACGGGGGCTGCCGATCAGTCGCTGGATGGAATGGCGTTCTGCTGCGTTGCTCATGATGACCTGCGGGCAAGA
Source organism: Pseudomonas oryzae (assembly GCF_900104805.1). Classification (NCBI taxonomy): domain Bacteria; kingdom Pseudomonadati; phylum Pseudomonadota; class Gammaproteobacteria; order Pseudomonadales; family Pseudomonadaceae; genus Pseudomonas; species Pseudomonas oryzae. The sequence continues at coordinate 941,281 of NZ_LT629751.1, forward strand.
GCATTGTGCGGACTGGGCGGGGATGCCGGCGAGCGCCGCGGCATGGCGCGGGCCACTAGCCGGCCAGCGGCGTTGCCCGTGCCTGCGGCGCGGCGGCCAGCTCCTCTGCCAGCGCCAGGCGATACCCCCTGCCGTAGACGGTCTGGATCAGCACGGGGTGGGCGGGGTCGCGCTCCAGCTTGCGGCGCAGGCGCACCACCAGGGTGTCCACGGTGCGCAGGTCGCCGAGCTTGTCGTGCTGCCCGGGATGCAGCGCCGCCAGCAGGGTGCTGCGCCCGACCACCTGGCCGCGCTGGGTGAGCAGGCAGGCGAGCAGGGAGAACTCGCCGGGGGTCAGTTGCAGTGACCGGTTGTCGTGGGTGCGGATGTGGCGCTGCAGGAGATCGACCCGGTAGTCCCCCAGCTGCACGATTGCCAGCATGAACGGAACTTCTGTTATCGGGGATCTGGTGTTCTGGGTTTTCATTTTTGGATTCTGCTCTTCAACCAGAGACACAAATAGTGTTAACTATTTCACACTTCTTAAACTGACAAGTTCTGACGAATGTCGTGCCGCAGGCCGCGGCCGACTGTCCCCGATGCCAGAAACGGTTGGTTTGCGTCGGTCATGGCGATGATATTTTTTGAATAAGTCCAGGATGTTGAATTGGTCGGAGTGCTATGACGCGCGTCGTATTGTTGGATGCTGAAGAAGAGTTCTGCGTAAATGCTGCCGGCTTTCTGACTGAGCGCGATTTCGAAGTATCTTTCACCGAAAGTCATGATGAGTTTCTGACGCTGATCGGCGCGGCCGATATCGCCGTACTCGATATGGCCCGGCCCGATGGCACGGGGCTGGATCTGGTCAGAAGCCTGCGCGCGCGCTATCCGCACATCGGCATCATCGCCCTGGGCGGCTGCCTCAGCATCGAAGGCAAGCTGCAGAGCCTGCAGGCGGGGGCCGATCATTTCCTGTTCAAGCCGGTCGAGCTGGCCGAACTGCTGGCGGTGCTCAAGGCGCTGGCGCGTCGGGTCGGCTGCGCCTGCGCCTGGCAGCTCAAGGTGAGCATGCGCCTGTTGCAGGCCCCCGAAGGCCAGCAGGGCATCCTTTCCGCGTCCGAACTGGCCATTTTCCGGCTGTTCGCCGTGCATGCCGGCGAGGTGGTCAGCCGCCGGCAGATCGTCGAGGCCATGGGCTACAGCTGGCTGGACTACGATCTGCGCCGCCTCGATACGCTGATCAGCCGCCTGCGCCGGCGCTGGCGCGAGCAGCTGGGCCTGGAGCTGCCCCTGCGTACCGAGCATCGCGACGGCTACAGTTTCTGCGCGCAGTTGCGCTGCACGGCCTGAGCGGTGCGGGCCCGCGCTCTGCTCGCGGGCTTCTTCTTCGCTAATACCTGTCGCCGGCATTGCCGGGCGCAGTTGCACGGTATTTCTGCGCGGCAGTATTTCATCCCGAGTTGCAGTACGCAGTCGCCGGTCTTGCGCAAAGTCCCGTCGCAGACAGTCCGCCGCAGAGCGCAAGCGGTGCGCCGCACGCTGCGTTACTTGTCGCCGATCTGCCGCGGCGGGTGCGGATATTGGCGCGTCGACTGTCCGGCAATCGATGAGGATTTCCCTGTCGTTGATCCAGGCCAATTGCATGGCGTGCGGCAAAGCCGGGAATAGTCGCTGCCGAGACTGACTATTCGACGCTTGGTGCGTTCGGGCCTGCCGCCACAATGCTCGAAGGGCTGGCCTGCCTGCGACGGGGCGCTGGTCCCGTGTCCTGTTCCACGCCGCCCGGATGGCCAGGACGCACCGCTTGGACTGGCCCAGGGGCAGACGGATGTACAACGCACAAGGCAAGATCAGACAGCGTGACCTGTTCGACGAGCACCTGCCGCTGGTGCGCCGGCAGGCGCTCAACCTGCAGGTGCGCCTGCCGGCCAGCGTCGAGCTGGACGATCTGATCCAGGCCGGCATGATCGGCCTGCTCGACGCGGTGAATCGCTACGATGCCGGCCAGGGCGCCAGCTTCGCCACCTTCGCCAGCCAGCGCATCCGCGGCGCGATGCTCGACGAGCTGCGCAGCCGCGACTGGGTGCCGCGCAGCGTGCGGCGCAACACGCGCATGCTCGACGAGACGATCCGTCGCCTCGAGCAGCAGCTCGGTCGCCCGGCCGAGGAGCGCGAGATCGCCGCCGCCCTCGAGGTCAGTCTCGAGGAGTTCCGTCACCTGCTGATGGATGCCAACGGCAGTCAGCTGGTCGCCCTCGACGAACTGCCGGAAGAGGAGGGCGACAGCCTCTGCGCGGGAACGCATGCCACGCCGCTGGCCGAACTGCTCGAAGGGCGTCGCCGCACCGATCTGGTCGCGGCCATCGAGCGCCTGCCCGAGCGCGAGAAACTGCTGCTCGGCCTGTATTACCAGGAAGATCTCAACCTCAAGGAAATCGGCGCGGTGCTCGGCGTCAGCGAGTCGCGGGTCTGCCAGCTGCACAGCCAGGCCGTGGCTCGCCTGCGCGCCGCGCTGGCGGACTGAAAGGCGGGCGGCTCAGGCGAGCGCCGCCGTGAGCCGTTGCGCCTGCGCCGCCGTCTCGCCGAGCACGATGCCGCCACCCTGGCGCTTGGCGGCATACATCAGCTGGTCGGCGCAGTGGATCAGCTCCAGGGCGTCCAGCCAGTGTTCCGGGCCGTTCTGCACGATGCCGATGCTCAGGCGGGGCGCGTTGGCGCTGTCGGCCAGCCGCTGCAGCAGGCGCTCGGCGAACTGTCTGGCGCCCCGCTGGGTGCAGTCGGGCAGCAGCACGCAGAACTCGTCGCCGCCATAGCGGCAGCAGATGTCGTAGGTACGGCTTTCCTCGAGCAGGGCGGTACCGATGTTGCACAGCACCGCGTCGCCGGCCAGGTGGCCGGCACTGTCGTTGATCTGCTTGAAGTTGTCGACGTCGAGGTACAGCAGCGAGTGCGGCTTGCCCGCGCGTTGCGAGCGCTTCAGCTCGCATTTCAGGCAGTCCATGAGGAAGCGCTGGTTGTACAGGCCGGTCAGCGAATCCTGGCGGGACAGCTCCTCGAGTTCGCGGGTGCGCTCTGCGTTCTGCTCTTCCAGCGACAGCGCATAGCTCACCGCCTTGTTCTTGGCCGATTCCATTTCGGCCAGCAGGCTGCCGATGTAGGTATCGAATACCAGTTCATTGTCGAAGTACAGCAGCTTGTCCAGCGCCTGCCAGGTAGCATCGCGCTGCTGGCGGTCGTGCAGGTGCGCGTCGAGGGTATCCAGCAGCAGGCCCTTGAGCATCCGCATCGCCGATAGGTAGTACTTGGGTTCGACGCCGATGCGCTTGTGCACCAGGCCGATACGCAGCCGGTCGTTGACATAGTCCTCGCCGTAATTGCCGGAGAACAGGTCGATGATATAGCGGACCATTGTCGCGCGCAGGCGGCTTAGCGTATCGACGTCACTGATGATGGCGGCAACCTCGTTGATGGAAGTCTGATGATCGTAGAACTGCTCCACCAGATCCTCGACCTTGTCGCTGATATACGGCTTGCAGGCCGCCAGCAGTTCCGCATCCTGGCGAGTGAAGCCCAGCAGCTCCTTGCGTCTGGTGATTTCCAGATCGTGGATGTGCATCTGTTCCGCCAGACTCTTCTGTGTCGGATTCATGGACTTACCTCGGCTGGCCAGGGTCGGATGGGGGAGGGGAACAGCCCTCGCGGCAGGCCGCCCCTGTTATCGGCGGGCAGGGCGGCGGCTTGAGGCACGGCGCGCTTCACGAGTCGACCCTGGCGACCAGCGGGCGTATGGGGATGGACGGTCGCCTGCTTTGCAGGTGTTCGGCGTACAGGCGGCGCAGCTCTTCCTCGCGCATCGGCTTGCCGATCAGGTAGCCCTGGATCTGGCTGATGCCGATCGCATCCAGATAGTCCTGCTGGCGCTGGGTCTCGACGCCCTCGGCGATGGTGGTCAGGCCCATGCTCTGCGCCATGACGGTGACCGCGCGGACGATCGCCCGGTCGCTGGGCGACTCGACGATGTCCTTGATGAAGGCGCGGTCGATCTTGATCGCGTCCAGCGGGAAGCGCAGGACATACTCCAGCGAGGAGTAGCCGATGCCGAAGTCGTCGATGGCGATCTGGAAGCCGCGCTCGCGCCACTCGCGCAGTTGCTCGACTGTCCCCTGCGGGTCCTGCATGGCGGTGCTCTCGGTGATCTCCAGCTTGAGATCCGCCGGGCGGATGCCCGCCTCGGCCACCGCCTGCTCGAGCTTCGCCGACAGGTGGCTGTCCTGGAACTGGCGTGGCGACAGGTTGATGCTCATCTGCAGCTGGATGCCGCTGTCCTGCCAGCTGCGCAACTGCTGGCAGGCGGTGCGCAGGATCCACTCGCCGAGCTGGTTGATCAGGCCCAGCTCCTCCATGATCGGGATGAAGCGCGGCGGTGCCACCGGGCCGAGTTCGGGATGGCTCCAGCGGATCAGCGCCTCGACGCCGACGATGCGGCTGTCGCTGAGGCGCATCTGTGGCTGGTAGACCAGATGGAACTGGGCGAAGTTGTCCTCCAGCGCCGCGCGCAGGGCGAACTCCAGCTTGAGCTCGATGGCTTTGTTGGCGCTGACCGGGCTGGCGATGGCCAGCGGCCGGCCCTGCTGGCGGGCGTGCTGGCGTGCGTCCTGGGCCGCCTGGATCATCTCCTCGGCGCTGCCGGCATGTTCGGGAAACAGGGCGATGCCGGCGGTCATCGAGACGAACAGGGTTTCCTCGCCGATGGTGATCGGCTGGCTGGCACGGCTGAGTACCGCCTCGGTCTTGGCGCGCACCCGGTCGAGGTCGTTGTGATGGACGAACAGGGCGAACTCGTCACTGTCCAGCCGGGCGATGCTGGTTTCCAGCGGCAACACCTGGCGCAGGCTGTTGGCGATGCGGCCGAGCAACTGGTCGCCGGCCTGCATGCCCAGTGCGTCGTTGATGCGGCTCAGGCGATTGAGGTCGAACAGCACCATGGCCACGCCGTGGCCCTGCTGACGGGCGCGCTCGATGGCCGACTCCAGCTGGCGCAGGAACAGCTTGCGGTTGGGCAGGCCGGTGAGGCTGTCGTGCAGGGCCATGTGCTGCACCATCTGCTCGGTTTCGCGCACGTGGGTCAGATCCTGGAAAGCGCCCTCGAACAGCTCGGGGTTGCCCGGCGAGGGGTGGTGGGCGGCCACCAGGTGGATCACCCGCACCGTGTCCTCCGGCGCCAGCAGGCGGATCTCCTGGTCTAGGCGGGTGCGCGCGCGGCGCGCCACCTGCAGGGCCAGGGTCAGGCGCTTGCGGTCATCCGGGTGGGTGTGGGCGAGCAGGGCCTCGAGGCTGCCGAGCCGCTCGGCGGCCAGCCCCGTCAGTTCCGCCAGATCCGCCGACCATTCGAGGCTGTCGTCTTCGGCATCCCAGGCCCAGAAGCCCATGCGGGCGATCTTCTGCGCGTACTCCTGGCGCAGGCGGATGCGCAGCAGCTCATGGCTGGTGCGTCGGGCGCGCAGCGCGTGGCGTACCCGGGCGATCAGCAGCGGCCAGCTGATCGGCTTGCTGATGAAGTCGCTGGCGCCGGATTCGAAGGCCTGCTCGACATCCGCGCCGGCATCGGCGGCGGTGAGCATGATGATCGGGGTGCCCGGGTCCTGTTCGAGCTGGCGCAGGGCGCGGCAGGCCGCGTAGCCGTCGAGCCGCGGCATCATCACGTCCATCAGGACCAGGTCGGGATTTTCCCGCTGAAAGGCTTCGACGCCTTCCTGGCCGTCGGCGACTTCGAGAATGCGGTAGCCCTGGCGGGCGAGAACGGACCTGATCAGTCGGCGCGTCGAGCTGTCGTCGTCGACGATCAGGATGGTTTCCACGCTGGTCATGCGTTGCTCGTCACTCCGTGCCGAGGGGGCGGGGGCAGAGGGGGGCGTCAGTGGAGGCTTGAGCCTGCCGCTGGTAGCGCTCGCCGAGGGCGCTGTGCGTGGCGGCAGCCAGCGCGCTGAGCGCGTCGGCCCGGCAAGCCGGGATCGCCCGCCGCTGGCGCGCCAGTTGCTCGATTTCCTGCGCCAGGCTCGACAGCGCCAGGGCGCCCATGCTGCCGGCGCTGCCCTTCAGCCTGTGCGCCTGCTGCTGGATCGGCTCGTGATCGCCCGCGCGCAGGCTGTGCAGCAGGGTGTCGATCATGTCGGGCAGATTGCTGCAGAAAAAGGCGACCACATCCTGCAGATCCTCTCCCAGCACGGCTTCGAGGGTGCCGAGCAGCTCGGTGTCCAGCACCATCTGCCCGTTCGTGGGGGAATGCAGCTCTTGCGTCATGCTGGCGGGGGCCTGTTGCTCATCCGGGTGGCGCAGTGGCGAGTGCGCTGCTGCGGCCTGAAGTGTGACCTCTTTCACATGTTATCGGAAGCTCGCCGCCAAACTTGAGGCGCACGGCAGGGGCGCGGCACCGGCTCGCTCGCTAAAGAAATCCGCCCGGTCGGCCGATATAGAGCAGCCAGGCGGTGTTGCGTGGTTGACCAGTAGAGGGATGTGATGGAAGAGCAAATCGACACGCCCACCCGGATCGAGCATCCCGGTGAGTGCCTGTCCCTGCTTGAGGGGCTCTGCCAGCCGGGCGGCGCCTCACTGCTGTTCGCGGCGCAGCCGGGACAGCCGCATCCGGTGGTGCTGATGGAGCTGGTTCCGGAGGAGGGGCTGGTGATCGATATCAGCGCCGTACCGGAGCTGGCCGGGCGAATCGGTCGCGGGGATCCCTTCTATCTGTGCGGCCAGGTCGATGGCGCCATGCTGCGCACCCCCGGCCTCAGCGTGCTGGAACGCCGCGAGGTGGAGGGCCGGGTGCAGTATCTGTGCGCCTATCCGCAGTGGCTGGAGCTGATGCACAGGCGCAGTTCCTATCGGGCCGAACTGCGCAGCGACATGCTGGTGCCGGTCGAGCTGCAGCTGCAGGAGGACGCGGGCAGCCTGCGCGGACGCCTGGTCAACCTGTCGCTGGGCGGCTGTCTGGTCGAGCTGCCGGCCAGGGAGGCGGTGCGTATCGAGGGGCCGCAGCTGCTCGATCGGCTGGTACTCAATTTCCCCGGCGGCCAGCGTCTCGAGCTGGCGGCGCGGATCTGTCACATGCACGGCGAACTGGACTGGCAGCACCTGCGCTTCGGTTGCCAGTTCCTCGGCGTGAGCGGCGACCAGGAGCGCCGCCTGTGGTTGTACGTGCGCGAGATCGAGCGGGAAAAGGCGCGCTCCAGCCATGCCGGCAGCCGGGCCTTGCAGCCCTCGGCGCTGTTCACCCGGCGCACGCCGGCGGCGCAGGCGCTGCTTGCCGCCAGCAATCCGCTGCCCGGCAGCAGCATCGGCCGCCGCCTGGGACGGGTGGCGGGCTACCTGGACACCCAGCTGATCAAGCTGCGCCTCGGCGCGGCCGTCGACTCCAGGCAGCTGTCGCGCCACGCCGACCTGCTGCTCGATCTGCTGGCCACCGATCGTGATGCCCTGCTGTTCGCCGTGCAGCATCAGCCGGACGAACCGCTGCTGGTGCAGCACGGCATCGCCCTGGCGGTGCGCATGGCGGACATGGCCCAGGCGCGCAATCTGCCGCGTCAGGCGATCAAGACGATAGTCGCCGCGGCCCTGGTGCATGACCTGGGCAAGGCCCTGCTGTCGGCCGATCTGCGTCAGGCCAGACACCTGGATGCCGGCCAGCGCCAGGCCTTCGGTAGTCACGTCGGCCTGCTGCGCGAGCGCCTGGAGAGCTGCAAGTGGCTGGCCGGGCCGGTGCTGGATGCCGTGGTCGGCTCGATCAACGAGCGTCTGGATGGCAGCGGCTACCCGCAGGCGATGCCGGGCGAACGGCTGGGCGAGCTGGCGCGCATGGCCACGGTGATCGATGTGATCGACGCCATGAGCCGCCCGCGTGCCGACCGTGCGCCGCTGCCGATCGACGCCATCTATCGCCACCTGCAGACCAGTAGCGCTCAGCTCGATCCGCAGTGGAGCCAGCGCTACATGCGCCACTTCGGCCTGATCCCGATCGGCAGCCTGGTGCGCTTCGCCAGCGGCCAATTGGCCTGGGTGCGCCGTCTGGACGGCGACGGGCGGGTGGCCCAGGTGCAGCTGACGGCCAGCCCGGTCTTCACGCCCCAGCTGAGCGGGCCGTTGCTCAGCGATGCCGAGCTGTCAGGACTGGGGCAGATCGAGAACCCCATGGTGCCGGAGCTTGAGTGATGAGCGGCGCCTGGCCAAGCGAGCCGCTGTTCTTCATGGTGCTTGGCATTCTGGCGCTGGGGGCGGTGGCCGTGCTGCTGGACGGACTGCGTAGCGATTGGCGGAACAGGGAGGTACCGGATATGGATGGCGCGCCCGCCAGTGTGACGCACGCCGATGAGCCGGCCAGCCAGATGGCGGCCATTCATCGGGTCATGGCGGTGATCGAGTTCGACCTCGAGGGCTGCATCCTCACCGCCAACCAGAACTTTCTCGATCTGTTCGGCTGTCGCCTGGAGGAGATCCGCGGGCAGCCGCACAGCATCTTCTGTCCGCTGGAGGTGGCGCACAGCCAGGACTATCGGGAGCTGTGGGAGCGGCTGCGGCGTGGCGAGTACGAGAACGGCGAGTATCGCCGGCTGGCCCTCGACGGCCGCGAGCTGTGGATCCAGGCTTCCTACCATCCGATCTTTCCGGCCGCCGGCGGGCCGGGCAAGGTGGTCAAGTTCGCCAGCGACATCAGCTTCCATCGCGAGCTGGAGGCGCAGCTGCTCGAGGCCAAGGAGCATGCCGAGCGGGCCGCCGCCGCCAAGAGCGCCTTTCTGGCCAACATGAGCCACGAGATCCGCACGCCGATGAACGCCATCATCGGCTTCACCGAGCTGCTGCTCGGCACCCGCCTGGACGAGACCCAGCGCCACCACCTGCAGACCGTGCAGCACTCGGCGCGCTCGCTGCTGGCCCTGCTCAACGACATCCTCGATACGGCCAAGCTCGAGCGCGGCGTGGTCGAGCTGGAGATGGTCGACTTCTCGCTGCGCGAGCTGGCCGAGCGGGCCTGCGCGGTGCTGCGTCCCAACGCCGCCGCCAAGGGCCTGGCGCTGACGCTGCAGTATGCGCCGGAGCTGGGCGAGCACTTCCGCGGCGATCCGCTGCGCATCCAGCAGGTGCTGCTCAACCTGCTCGGCAACGCGATCAAGTTCACCCCGCAGGGCGAGGTGAGCCTGCACGTGCAGGCCGAGGGCGAGCGGGTATGCCTGGTCGTGCGCGACACCGGTATCGGCATCGCCGGCGACCGTCTGCAGAAGATCTTCGAGCCCTTCGCCCAGGCCGACGCGACCATGAGTCGGCGCTTCGGCGGCACCGGCCTGGGCACCACCATCGCTCGCCAGCTGGTCGAGCTGATGGGCGGTGGCATCGAGGTGCACAGCCAGCCCGGGGTGGGCAGCACCTTCAGGGTCAGCCTGCCGCTGCTCTCGGCGCAGACGCTGCCGCGGCAGCCGGTCGCCAGCCTGCCGCGCCTGCCGCCGCTGCACATGCTGGTGGTCGACGACGTGGAGCAGAACCTGGAGCTGCTGGCGCTCAGCCTGGGACGGCTCGGCCATCGCATCAGCGTCGCCCGCGACGGTGCCCAGGCCCTGGCGGCATTGACCGGTGGGCGCTTCGACCTGGTGCTGATGGACGTGCAGATGCCGGGCACCGATGGCCTCGCCGCCAGCCGCCAGTGGCGCGCCCACGAGCAGGCGCACGGCCTGCCGCGCACCCCGCTGATCGCCCTGACCGCCAGCGTGATGGAGCGCGACCGCCAGGCCGCCCGCGAGGCGGGCATGGACGGTTTCGCCGCCAAGCCGGTGGAGCTGGAGCTGCTGCTGGCCGAGATCGCCCGCGTCGTCGGCAACGCTCCGCCCGCAACCTGCGCTGAACCCGTCGCCGCGCCGGTGAGCGACGCCGCATGCCCGCTGGAAGACAGCTGCCCGGCGGCGACGTGCACTTCCGCCGATTGTCCGCTGCTCGGGGTACAGGCGCTGCTCGAACGCCTGGAGCGCGCCTGGCGCCGCGGCGAGCTGGACGACCAGGCGTTGCGCCAGTTGGTCGCCAGGCTCGATCCGCAGGGCGACTCGGCCTGCCTCGCCGCCCTGCTGAGTGCGGTAAACGAATTCGAATTCGACCGGGCTCTGCAGCTCCTGGAAGTGCTGCAGAGCCGGCTGGAGACATTGCCCGAGGGCCAGCCCGCATGACCAGCGACACCGCCGAACGACGCCAGACACTCCTTCTTGTCGATGACGAGCCGAGCAACCTGCAGGTGCTGCGGCACATCCTGCAGGACAGCTACCGCCTGCTGTTCGCCCGCGACGGCGACAAGGCCATCGAACTGGCCTGTCGCGAGCAGCCCGACCTGATCCTGCTCGACGTGATGATGCCGGGCATGACCGGCTACCAGGTGTGCCGGGTGCTCAAGCGCGAGCCGGCGACCCGGGGCATCCCGGTGATCTTCATCACCGCCCTGACCGATACCGACGACGAGGCCGAGGGCTTCGAGGCCGGTGCGGTGGACTACATCACCAAGCCGGTCAGCCCGCTGATCGTCAAGGCGCGGATCCGCACCCACCTGTCGCTGGTGCGGGTCGACGAGCTGCGCGAGACCCGCCTGCAGATCGTCCAGCGCCTGGGCATGGCCGCCGAGTACAAGGACAACGAGACCGGCCTGCACGTGATCCGCATGAGCCACTATTCGCGCCTGCTGGCGCTGGCCGCCGGCCTCGGCGAGGACGAGGCGGAGGACCTGCTGCACGCTGCGCCCATGCACGACGTGGGCAAGATCGGCATCCCCGATGCCATCCTGCGCAAACCCGGCAAGCTGGATGCGGACGAGTGGCGGGTGATGCGCGAGCACGCGCGCATCGGCGCGAAGATCATCGGCGAACACCCTGGCGGCCTGCTGAAGATGGCGCACAACATCGCCCTCTGCCACCACGAGAAGTGGGACGGCAGCGGCTATCCCCACGGCCTGCGCGGCGAGGCGATTCCGCTGGAAGCGCGCATCGTGGCGATCGCCGACGTGTTCGACGCCCTGACCAGCGAGCGCCCGTACAAGCAGGCGTGGAGCGTGGAGGAGGCGGTCGCGCTGATCCGCAGCGAGGCCGGCCGCCACTTCGAGCCGCGGCTGGTGCAGCTGTTCATCGACAGCTGCCTGCCGCAGGTGCTGGAGGTCAGGGAGTTGTGGAAGGAGCGCGAGGTCAGCTGCGCATCAGCCTGAGCATCTCCGCCTCGGCCTTCCACAGCTTGTCGAACAGCGTGGCGGCGGCTTTGCTGGCGGTCGGCGGCACCTCGCTGGTGATCTTGAAGCGGTGCTCGCGGGTCAGGCCGATGGCTTCGCCGAGCAGCGCCATCACCTCCAGCGGCAGCACCGCGCCATGGCGGGCCAGGTATTCGCCGAGGGCCGTGTCGATCTTGGCGAAGTCGTAGGCGATCTCGTTGCACGCCGCCTCCCACTCCATGGCCGGGAAGTGGAAGGTCGGCAGGAACTGGCGCAGCAGCGCCACCAGCGCCGAGGTGGCCTCGAATTCCTTGTCCAGCAGCAGCGCGGCCTTGCGTGCCTGCAGTTCCAGTCCACGGTCCTGCTCGCGGCGCACCCGTTCGGCCCAGCGCCGGCCGATCCAGCCGGCGAGCGACAGGGTCAGCAGGCTGCCGGCGGCGAGGGCGGCGAACAGGACGATGGCAATTTCCGTGGTGGGGCGCAGTTCCATGGCAAGGCTCGAACGAGAAATGGGGCAGGGGCCGCAGGCCGGAGGCAGGGCGTCAAACAGTTATCGTCAGAACCGTGGCGGAACTTTAGGACGGGGCTGATCGATGCTGCCCTCGGTTACCCAATGGAGCCACATTTCTTACAGTCGCCAGGTCGGATATGGCCAGCGTAGGGTGCGCCATGCGCACCGCTTCGGCTTTGGGCTCCATGGTGCGCATGGCGAACCCTACTCAGGAATCATTACCGACGCTGATCAGGCCTTTTCCTGGAGAAGCAGGCCGATCCGGTTCTCCATGCGCTGCGCCATGCGCAGAACCTCCTCGCTGGGAATCTGGCGGATCAGCTCGCCGCTCTCGCGATCCACCACCCGGGTGACCAGATGATTGCCGGGCTCGCTGAACTCGAACTCGATACCGAAACTCTGCAGTCCGGCGTTCAGTTGCTGCAGGCTGGCCGCCAGCTGCGCGGCGCCCCCCTGGGTGGGCTCCCTGGTCGAGGGCTCGTTGCGTGGTTCGCTGGCGATGACACTCGGCGACTCGCTGGGGGGAGATACAGACAGCGCGGCCTGCTCGGTGGGAAAGGGAAACAGCTGGATGACGTCGAGAGAGGGCGGTGTTGTCATGGTGGCTCCACTCCGAGCGGCGCTGGGCGCGTTTTGAAAGGGGATTTTCGTCTTCTATCGGCAGGCGGGTGGGGGATCTTGAGGGCGAAAGACCTTGGGTGATGTCATGTTTAGGGTGCGCCGTGCGCACCAGTCCAGGCATTCTGTCAGCGGTGCGCATGGCGCACCCTACGGGAGTCTGTGTTCGTGGCTGTAAAACGAACAGGGCGCCCGAAGGCGCCCTGTAGTGGTGCTGGAGCCGAGGTGCGCGCTTTCCTGGTCGCGCACCTCGGCGAGCCGCTTAGCGCAGCAGGGACAGCACGCCCTGCGGCAGCTGGTTGGCCTGGGCCAGCACCGAGGTACCGGCCTGCTGGAGGATCTGCGCACGGGTCATGTTGCCCACTTCCACGGCGTAGTCGGCGTCCTGGATGCGCGAACGAGCGGCGGTGATGTTGGTCTCGTTGGTGCTCAGGTTGGTGATCGCCGACTCGAAGCGGTTCTGCACGGCACCGAGGTCGGAGCGCAGGGAGTCGATCTGCTTCAGGGCGGCGTCGATGGTTTTCAGCGGGTTCTCGGTCTTGGTGCCCTTGGTGGTTTCGGCAGTGGTCAGCTTGCCGTCCTGACCGACAAAGTACTGGACGCCATCAGTGTCGGTGACCTTGCCATTGTCGCGCACATGCAGGGTGGTGTCGGTGGTCGCTGCGGTGGTGAGAGCACCGTTGGCGTCGGCACGGACGGTGTTGCCACCGGACTTCACGGTGGTGGTGCCGCCGTTGCTGCTGATGGTGACTGTCTGAGCGGCAACGCCGCCAACTGTAGTTTGGAAAGAGAGATCCTGGGCGGTGTTGGCTTCGGCGGCAGCCAGCAGCTCGCTGCGGCTGATCTTGGCGCCGGCCACGTTGACCCCGGCGTTATTGGTACCGGTCAGGGTGCTGCCATCATCCAGGGTGATCTTGGCAGTGGAGATGTCGGTAGTGCTGACGTCAAAGCCGTTGCCATCAATGTCCGAGGCATCAGTAGCCATAGCATTGGTCAGGCGCCCAACAGTGGCTTCAACGTAGTCGGTACCAGCAGTGCCCGAGGTGGTTGCGGTCAGGTTGCCGGAGCTGTCGATGAACAGCGCCTTGCCGTCTTTGCTGGTGATGTCACCGGTATTGGTGATCAGCACGTCCATGGCAGTGCCGCCGATCTCGATCTTGGCCGAGCGGGGAGCTTCACCGGCTTTCGGGGTCAGGGCAGCGGCGGCATTGGTTTCGGTCACGCCAGTAGCGCCGTAGGTGAAGGAGTCCTTGGCGCTGTCATAGGTGTAGGTGCCGCCAGTTGCAGCAGTACCGTAGGCGTTGTTGGTGCCGTTGAAAGTTGCAGTGCCAGCGTTGGCCAGCTTGCCCAAGGCGTCGGCTGCGCTGACAGCGGTATTGTCAGTCTTCAGGGTGTACTGCTTGTCGGCAACGGCTTCAGTGACATTGCTGGCCAGCTTGAGGTCGGACAGGGAGGCGGCCTTGTTGGCGATTTCGGCCTTGCCGTCAACGTTGAAGCCCTTCAGGTTCAGGGTTTCGGCATTGATTTCCTTCAGGTTGATCTTGATGGTCTGGCCATCCTGAGCGCCAACCTGGATGCTCAGCTCCTTATCGCCAGCCAGCACATTCACGCCGTTGAAGCTGGTTTCCTTGGAGATGCGGTTGATCTCTTCCAGGCGCTGACCGATCTCGTTCTGGATCGAGGTCAGGTCGTCGCCGGAGTTGGTGCCGTTGGAAGCTTGCACGCTCAGCTCGCGAATGCGCTGCAGGTTGTCGTTGACCTGGTTCAGCGCGCCTTCGGCGGTCTGGGCGACGGAGATGCCGTCGTTGGCGTTGCGCTGGGCCTGGGCCAGACCCTTGACCTGGGCGGTCATGCGGTTGGTGATGGCCTGGCCGGCGGCATCGTCCTTGGCGCTGTTGATGCGCAGGCCGGAGGACAGGCGCTCCATGGCGGTGGTCAGGGCGCTCTTGGAGCTGGTCAGGTTCTTCTGTGCGATCACAGAAGTGATGTTGGTGTTGATCACGGACATGGAGTGACTCCTTGCTGTTTCAAGTTGGTGCCAGTGGCGAGCTGTGCTGCGCCTGGCGACAACGGCGCCGTTGGCCGTTACCTCAGATATCGACGGGCTGCGGGGAAGCTTTAGGGCTGGCAGCGATTTTTTGTGAATGGATCGGCACTTTTTGATCTGTCTCAATCCTGTGGCGTCGTGCCGGCTGTCTAGCCGGCGGTGCGGGGACTGAGGTGGCGCCGGTCTGTTTCAGGCAATCGCCTGCTGCTCCCGCCCCGCACAGAACTCCACGAACTGCTCCACCTTCAGCGGCGCCGAATACCAGTAGCCCTGGGCCAGTTCGCAGCCCATGTCCCGGAGCATTTCCGCCTGTTCCGGTTTCTCCACGCCTTCGGCGACGGTGATGCAGCCGAAGTTGCGCGCCATGTCGATCACGGTTTCGGCCAGGCGGCTGTCCTGGGGTTCGGTGTCCATGTTGCTGACGAAGGCGCGGTCGATCTTCAGCACCGAGACCGGCAGGGTCTTCAGGTAGGCCAGCGAGGAGTGGCCGGTGCCGAAGTCGTCGATGGCCACCGGTACGCTGTGGCGGGACAGCAGGCGCAGCTGGTCGCGGGCCAGTTCGACGTTCTGCATCAGGCCCGATTCGGTGACCTCGACTTCCAGCGCGCCGGCCGGCAGGCGGCTGCGCAGCAGGCGGTTGAGCAGGTTGCGGGCGAAGTCCGGGCGGGTCAGTTGCTGTACCGAGACGTTGACCGCCAGGCGGAAGTTCGGTGCCACCTGGCGGGTGGCCAGCCATTCCTCGAGCTGGCGGATTGCGCGCTCGATCACCCATTCGCCGATGCGCAGGATCTCGCCGCTGTCTTCGGCCATGGGAATGAAGTCGGCCGGCGAGACGAAGCCCAGGGTCGGGTGTACCCAGCGCAGCAGGGCCTCGGCGCCGATGACCCGGCCGCTGGCCAGTTCGATCTTGGGCTGGTAGACGAGGAAGAATTCCTGGTTGTCCAGGGCGGCGCGCAGGGCCTCGTGCAGGCGCGTGCGTTTCTGCAGGTCGTCCTCGATGCTCGAGTGGTACAGGCGCCACTCCGCGCTGGTGTCCGGCAGGGCGAGCGCCGCCAGGCGCAGCAGGTGGTCGGCCGACTCGTGCGGCATTTCGGTGTGGCTGATGCCGATGCGCGCGTCGAGGCGGACCTGCACCTGGTCGATGCCGAAGGGCTGGGTGATGCAGTGCAGCAGGCTGCGGGCCTGCTCGTCGAGGCGGTCGGCGAGCATCGGCTGCTGGGCGATGACCAGCCACTTGTTGGTGTTCCACACGCCCACGGTGGCCTGCGGCGCGAAGCGTTCGAGCAGGCGGTCGCGCAGGCGCAGGCTGAGAGTCTCGCTGGTGGCGTAGCCGTGCAGGCGGGCGATGTCGTCCATGCCTTCCAGGGCGATGAAGTACAGCGCCGCCGGCGCCTTGTCCTGCAGGCTGGCTTCGAGCTGGGCGAGCAGGGCGCGGCGGTTGGGCAAGCCGGTGACCGGGTCTTCGCGGGACAGACGGGCGATGGCGGCGGTGCGTTCTTCCACCAGGTTCTGCAGGAGGATGGCGCGGTCGTTACGCTCCTTGAGCAGGAAGTGCACCTCGAGGGAGTTGCGGATGCGCTGCATGACTTCCTGCTGGTCGAACGGCTTGGTGAGGAAGTCCCGCGCGCCGAGATCGAGGGCCTGCATGCGGGTGTCGCGGCTGGTCTGTGCGGTGAGCACGATCACCGGCGGCGCCTGGTCGCCCCAGCGGGTCTTCAGCCAGGCGAGGATGTCGTGGCCGCTGAGGTGCGGCATGTTGATGTCGAGCAGGATCAGGTCGGGCAACTGCTCCTCGAGCATCGGCTCGACCCAGCGCGGGTCGTTGATGCCCTGGCTGTTGGTGTAGCCGTAGTGCTCGAGCAGGGCCAGCAGCAGCTTGACGTTCACCGAGCTGTCGTCGACCACCAGGATATAGGCGTCCCTGTGGAGCGGGGCGGTTGACTGCATCGGTCCTCCTGGCGGGCGATGGGGCGTGCGGCGGGAAAAGGGGGGGGCTGTCGGGAGCCGGCGCAAGGCTGTTCCGCAACGCTATCGGCAGGGGCGGCGAAAACTTTATGAAAATATGACATTTTTTGGACGTCCGACTGTTGACGCGCGTCGAGGCGCGATCCGCCCGGCGGGCGCGGTGCAGCTGGTGGTCCGCCGGCGACACCCGTTCCGGGCTCAACCATTCTCCAGGCCAGTCCGTGGCGTGCCGGGCCATCTTCCGCAGCGGGCAATTTCGCATCACGGCTTCAGAAGTGCGCCGCCGCTGCCGATAGATGGGCAAGGGCACGTCCGGGTGGCGTGTCGTCTTGTCCATCGGTCCGCACATGGAGTCTGCATGAATCCCTCCACGCTAATCGGCATCCTTTCCAGCGTCGCGCTGCTGGCGGTGGTGCTGATGTTTTCCGCCGAGGATCCGGCCCTCTTCCTCGACCTGCCCAGCCTGGGCATCGTGCTGGTGGGCACCATGGCGGCCACCTTCATCAGCTACCCGCTGGGCGAGGTGCTGCGGGTGTTCGGCCTGTTCGCCACGGTGATGCGCAACGAGAAGCTGTACACCCGCGACGACATGGAGGAGCTGGTGAACATCTCGCGGCTGTGGATGTCCGGCAACCTGCGCCAGATCGAGGAGGCGCTGCAGCACGTGCGCAATCCCTTCCTGCGCACCGGCGTCCAGCTGGTGGTCGACAACACGCCCGAGGAGGACATCATCGAGCTGCTGCAGTGGCGCATCTCGCGCCTGCGCGCGCGCGAGCATGCCGAGGCGCAGCTGTTCCGGGTGATGGCCAGCTTCGCGCCGGCGTTCGGCATGGTCGGCACCCTGGTGGGCCTGGTCAACCTGATGTTCCTGCTCGGCGACGGCGACATGACCGCCATCGGTCGGCAGATGGCGATCGCGCTGATCACCACCTTCTACGGCGTACTGCTGGCCAACCTGGTGTTCAAGCCGGTGGCGGTGAAGCTGGAGCGGCGCACCGAGCAGCGCGTGGTGGTGATGAACATGGTGGTGCAGGGCATCTCGATGATGTGCAACAAGCGCAGCCCGGGGCTGATGCGCGAGACGCTGAAGTCGTTCATGGCCCAGTACCAGGACGAGATCAACGACGGCGGCGCCGGGGCGCGCAGCGCCGATGGCCGCCGAGCCTGAGGAGCGCCGAGCGATGAGCGAACAGGCGACCGAGGGCACCGAGAACGGTGCCGGCAGCACGACGGCGATCCCCGCCAAGCAGGCGCTGCTGATGCGCCAGCGCGAGCTGGAGGCCGAGCTGGCCCATGCGCGGCAGGTGGCCGGGCGGGCCAGACGCAAGACGGGCGGCGACGAGGTGTTGGCCACCGAGCCGGAGGAGGAGAGCTGGCTGCTCACCTACCTGGACATGATGACCCTGATGCTGGTGCTGCTGGTGGTCATGCTGGCCTTCGCCGGCAAGGGCGCGCTGGACGGGCTGCGCCAGGCGTCCAGCCACCTGCGGCCGGCCCACGAGGGGGTGCTGCCGGCCAGCGACGGCCTGCTGCCGGAGACGGCCCTGCAGGTGCCGTCGCCCCTGCCGTCCAAGGCGCCGGTCGATCCGCTCAAGGGCCTGCCGCTGGACCAGCTCGGCGACGACATCGACGTGGTGGTCAACGAGAGCACGGTGAGCTTCCGCATCAGCAGCGAGATCCTGTTCAGCTCCGGCCAGGCCGATCTCAGCCTGGCCGGTCTGGCGGTGCTCAAGCGCCTGGTGCCGGTGCTCAACAGCAGCGACCACCGCATCGCGGTGGAAGGGCACACCGACTCGGTGCCGGTGCGCAGTGGCCGCTATCCGTCCAACTGGGAGCTGTCCGGTTCGCGGGCGGGCGGGGTGGTGCGCTATCTGGAGGCCAACGGCGTGGCCAGCGAGCGCCTGCGCGCGGTGGGCTATGCCGACACCCGGCCGCTGGGCGACAACGCTACAGCCGAGGGTCGGGCGAGCAACCGGCGCGTCGAGCTGATCATGGAGGCGCCTGGTTCATGATGGTGCACTGAGCTGCACCATCATGATGCGCGTGCCCGCCAATCGGGCGCGGGGGATTTCGGCTGCACGCAATATGCTGGCATTTTGATGGCATGGATCTTGCTGGGCGCAGTGGTCAATTCGCTGTAAGGAAGAACCACCATGTCGTCACTGCAAAGCAAGCTCATGGAACTGTCGTCTGCCGAGCGGCGCTGGCTGCCCTGGCTGGGCAGGACCGGCAAGCTGGCCATGGGCTGGTCGTGCTGGCTGAACCGCGACACCTGCCACGAGGTGGAGAAGGTCTTCGAGGGCATCGCCCAGACCCGCGGCCGCCTGCTGCAGAACTGGGCGCGCAGCCAGTGGGCCTGGCTGGCGGAACTCGCCGACTGCCTGGCGCGTGACTTCACCTGGCTGGACAACCGCCTTCTGCAGGACAAGCTCGGCCAGGCCGCGGACTGCACCGAGCTGTTCGTGGTGTCGCCGCAGGGGCTGGTGCTGGCCTCCAGCTGGGCCGCGCATTGCAACGCGCAGGATCTCGATCCCGCCGCCCTGGCGGCCGGCCTGCGCCAGCCGTTCCTGCACGGCCCCTACGTCGATCCGCTGACCCTGGAAATCGGCCCGTCCAGTTCGCGCTTCCACGACGAGGTGACGCTGATGTTCTATCAGCCGATCCGCCGCGACGATCAGTTGCTCGGCTGCCTGTGCGCGCGGGTGCCCAACGACGTGCTGGGCGACCTCATCCAGCGCGAGGCTGGCCACGTCTACGCCGAATCCGGCGACAACTACCTGTTCATGGTCGAGTCGCGCTTCGACCCGCGCATCCTGCCGGGCACCGCGCTGTCGCGCTCGCGCTTCGAGGACGACACCTTCAGCCACGGCGACAACCTCAAGGCCGGGGTGCGCACCCGCTGGGGCACGGTGCAGGTGCGCCGCCACACCGAGCTGGAGTTGCGCTTCATCGATCCGGCCACCGGCGAACTGCACCCGGGCGTGCGCGAAACCATCCGCAAGGGCGCCAACCTGTTCGTCACCTATCCGGGCTACTCCGACTACCGGCACGTGCCGGTGGTCGGCAAGGGGGTGACCTTCCGCCTGCCCGGCTCGCCGGATCGCTGGGGGATGATGTGCGAGGCCGACCTCGAGGAGGTCTACCGGCGCCGTTCGCTGACCTTCGGCCTGATGCAGACCTTCCTGCTGGTGATGGGCGGCTGGTACGCCGCCAGCACCGCCCTGCGGCACTACAGCGGCCTGCCGCAGGGCCTGCTGGATCTGCTCGAGCTCGGCCTGCTGGGGCTGTGCGCGCTGCTGTTCGCCGCCTTCGGTCCGCGGCGGCTGGCCGCGCGCATGCGCGAGATGAGCGGGGTGATCCGCACCATCGCCGAGGGGGGCGGCAACCTCAGCCAGCGCCTCGACCGCAGCGACATGGCCGGCGACGAGACCGGCGATCTGGCGCGCTGGATCAACAGCTTCATCGACAATCTCGACGGCATCGTCGGCGAGGTGATCCGTGCCTCGCACAGCGTCGGCCAGACCAACGCGCAGATGCTCACGCACAACAGCGAGGCCTGCACCACCTCGACGGCGGTGGCCGCGTCCATGGGCGACATGCTGCGCTTGGTCGAGGCGCAGCTGGCCGAGATCCAGCAGGCCTCGCTGACCGCCGAGGAAATGAAGAGCGCCATGGA
This sequence comes from Pseudomonas oryzae, assembly GCF_900104805.1. Classification (NCBI taxonomy): domain Bacteria; kingdom Pseudomonadati; phylum Pseudomonadota; class Gammaproteobacteria; order Pseudomonadales; family Pseudomonadaceae; genus Pseudomonas; species Pseudomonas oryzae. Next base: position 961,298 of record NZ_LT629751.1, read on the forward strand.
GGCGGTGATCGGCAGCGCCCGCGAGAGCACCCAGGCGATCCGCAACGTGGTCGATCGCTCGGCGCGCAGCGTGCAGTCGCTGGACAGCCGCATGGGGCAGATCGGCAACATCGTCTCGCTGATCAGCGAGATCACCATCCAGACCAACCTGCTGGCGCTCAACGCCGCCATCGAGGCGGCGCGCGCCGGCAGCCACGGCCGGGGCTTCGCCGTGGTGGCCGGGGAGATCCGCACCCTGGCCTCGCGCACCGCCAGCGCCGCCGACGAGATCCGTCAGGTGATCGAGGGGCTGCAGACGGAAACCCGCGACGCGGTGGCCTTCATGACCCACGGCGTGGCCAACGTCGACGTCAGCCTGCGCCAGGCCGAGCAGGGCTCCAGCGAGAACCTGCGCCTGCAGCAGGCCGTGCAGCGCATGTTCGAGCTGATCAAGCAGCTCGACCAGCGCAGCCAGCACTACGGCACCACCATCCGCGGTGTCGACCGCGTCTCCCAGGACATGCAGCAGACCCTGCGGGTCCTGCAGGGCAGCACCTCGCGGGTCCGCCACACCACCAGCCGCTTGCAGCAGCTGGTGGGGCAGTTCGCGGTCAGTCAGGGCTGAAGTCTGCGGCACCGGCGGGCATGCTGATGCCGGCCGGTGCGGAGCGGGCTGGGCTCAGCCGCCGAAGGCGGCGGCGAGGGAGGCGGCGAGTTCGTTGTCCTCGGCGTTGTCCACCTCGCAGTCGAGGCCGAGCTTGGCGAAGGCGGCGACCTGGCTCCAGTCCACGGCGGCCAGCAGGTGGTCGCTGCCCAGGTAACTCTGCAGCACGGCGACCTGGACGACATCGGCGTAGTCGGCCTCGTCGCTGTCGCGGCTGAAGTTCAGGTGCTGCGAGGGAATCGAGGCGATCGACTCGGGGAAGTTCCACTGGTGCAGGATGCGGTTGCCGATGCTCGGGTGGACCTCGTCGATGACGAAGGTCAGGCTCTGCGGGTCCTGCAGCAGCTCGGGGTGGCTTTCGGCGTAGGTCAGCACCGGCAGGGCGCCGATCTGGTGGACCAGCCCGGCCAGGGCGGCCTGGTCCGGCACCAGGGTCGTGTAGTTGCGGCACAGCACGTAGCTGATGCTCGACACCTCGAGGCTCTTGCTCCAGATCTCGTGCATCTTGCGCTGGATCAGCGGCGACTTGGCGCGGAACATCTGCTCCAGCGCGACGCCGATGGCCAGGGTGCTGGTGTAGTTGATGCCAAGACGGCTGATCGCCATCTGCAGATCGGTGATCTCCGTGCGAGCGCGCAGCAGCGGGCTGTTGGCCACCCGGATCAGGCGTGCGCTGAGGGCGGTGTCGCTGCCGATCTCCCGCGCCAGCTCGGTGATGCCGATGTCCGGCTGTTGCACGGCATTGCGGATCCGCAGGGCCGCCTCGGGCAGGGTGGGGAGGACCAGTTGATCATCGCGAATGGCCTGCAGCAGCTCCCGACTGACCGTCTCTGCAAGTCGGCTCATGGCTTGGTGTTCCTTATCGATTCTGGATGTGACGCTGGTGGAGCGCAGGGCTGGCACCGGGGTCGGCAGTATTGCCGATCCGGCAGACGAGCGCGAGATAGCGGAACGGTTTCGTTGCCCCCGGCTGTGACGTGATACCAGGCTGCGCGTGGATGCGACACGGCCAGCGGCCGCTGCCGGAGGCGATGACGGCACGGTCGTCAGTCCGGATGGCCCGGCTCGTTCCCCGGAGCGGCGTGCTCCACCGCCTCGTCGACCACCTGCAGGAACGCCTCGATCAGCCTGCGCGCGCTCTGCTCGCGCAGGCACACCAGCGTCTCGGTCATCCGCTGCCGGCAGTCGCGGATCGGCAGGGCGTGCACCTGCGGGTGATCGCCCAGCTCCGCCGCCGACACCACGCCGACGCCCATTCCCGCCAACACCAGCTCGCGCACCGCCTCGCGGCCTTCGACCTCGATGGCCGGGCGCAGGCGCAGGCCGGCCTGGCGCATCTCCTCCTCGAGCAACTGGCGGGTCATCGAGCCCTGCTCGCGCAGCACCACCGGCAGGTCGTCGAGGTCGGCCAGGGCGATGTCGCGGCGCTGCGCCCACGGATGGCTGCGCGCGACGAAGGCCGCCAGCGGGCCGCGGCTCAGGGTCCGGCACAGCAGGCGCTCGTCCTCCACCGGACGGCCGACCACGGCGAGATCGGCGCGGTAGCCGAACAGACGACCGAGGGCTTCGTCGGTGTTGCCGGTGACCAGGCTGATGCGGATGCCGGGGTAGCGCGCGTTGAACCGAGCGATGTAGGGCAGCACGTGGATGGGCGCATCCACCGCCAGGGTCAGCTGGCCGGTGCGCAGGGCGCGCGAGCTGGACAGCAGCTCCTCGGCTTCGCCCTCGGCGGCGAACAGACGCTGGGTGATGGTCAGCAGACGCTCGCCCAGCTCGCTGAGCTGCACCGAGCGCTTGGTGCGGTGGAACAGCTGCACCCCGTAGTGCTCCTCGAGCTTGCGCACCTGGTCGGAGATCGCCGGCTGGCTGAGGAACAGGCGCTCGGCGGCGCGGGTGAAGCTGCCGTGCACCGCCACCGCGTGGAAGGCCTTGAGCTGGGCATGGGAGATCGCCATGGGTTTCTCGCATTAATAAGCTGTAGTTGTTTTTGAAATACCATAAAACGATTTTATTTATTAGTGCCGAATTGATTTGATCGTCGCCAGGCAGTCATCCACTGCGTCCTACCGAACAGGAGACGATCATGAGCAAAGCCGAATTCATCGCCGTATCCCAGCCGCTGCCCGCGCCGGCCCAGGGCGAGCCCTTCCTGCTCACCCCCGGGCCGCTGACTACCTCGCTGGCCACCAAGCAGGCCATGCTGCGCGATTGGGGGTCGTGGGACGGTGAGTTCAACCAGGTCACCGCCGAGATCCGCCGCGAGCTGGTGGCGATGGCCGGGGTGGCGGACGACAGCTACGTCTGCGTACCGCTGCAGGGCAGCGGCACCTTTGCCGTCGAGGCGGCGCTGGCCGCCGCGGTGCCGCGCGACGGCAAGGCGCTGGTGCTGATGAACGGCGCCTACGGCAAGCGCGCGCGGCAGACCCTCGACTACCTCGGCCGCGCCCACGTCAGCCTGGACAAGGGCGACTACCTGCCGCCGCAGCCCGAAGAGGTCGACCAGCTGCTGCGCGAGCACCCCGAGGTCACCACGGTGTTCCTGGTCCACTGCGAGACCAGCTCGGGCATCCTCAACCCGCTGCGCGAGATCGCCGCGGTGGTCAAGGCGCACGGCAAGCTGCTGATGGTCGACGCCATGAGCTCGTTCGGCGCGGTGCCGCTGACCGTCGACGAGATTCCCTTCGATATCCTGGTGTCCTCGGCCAACAAGTGCATCGAGGGCATCCCCGGCTTCGGCTTCGTCATCGCCCGACGCGACCTGCTGGAGGCCTCCCAGGGGCGCTTTCACTCGCTGAGCCTCGACCTGTTCGAGCAGTGGCAGTACATGGAGCGCAGCGGCCAGTGGCGCTTCACCCCACCGACCCACAGCGTGGTGGCCTTCCGCAGCGCACTCGAACAGCACCGCGCCGAGGGCGGGGTGGCCGGACGCCTGGCGCGCTACTCGCGCAACCGCGACGTGCTGGTGGCCGGCATGCGCGCCCTGGGCTTCCGCACCCTGCTCGAGGACCGCTGGCTGTCGCCGATCATCACCACCTTCTTCTGCCCCGAGCACCCGAACTTCGAGTTCAAGCGCTTCTACGACGAGCTGAAACAGCGCCAGTTCATCATCTACCCCGGCAAGCTGACCCTCGCCGAGAGCTTCCGCATCGGCCACATCGGCCAGATCGACGAGGGCATCGTCCACCAGTTGCTGCGCGCCATCGCCGACAGCCTGGCCGCGATGCAGGTGGACATCCGCCGCCCGGCCGCCTGAAGCGTCGGCCGCGAGTCCGGCTGGCTCGCGGCAGCCCACCCCGTGGCGGTGCGCGCCAGGCCGATCGACGGCCCTTCGCGCACGTCGCCCGGTGCGATAACAAGAACGACTTCCAGCTTTGAACTGCCGATTCCTACAAGCAAAAGAGGCCAGATTCATGACGCAGCACGCGAGCGGTTCGTCCTTCCGATTGTTCAGCAGCGATCTCCAGCGCTGGCGCTGGCAGATCTTCGCCATCACCTGGCTGGCCTACGCCGCCTTCTACTTCACCCGCAAGGCCTTCTCGGTGGCCAAGCTCGGCATCGGCGAGGACCCCGACTTCACCCTCGACAAGGCCGCCATGGCCAACCTCGACGCCCTCTACCTCGGCGCCTACGCCGTCGGCCAGTTCGTCTGGGGAGTGTTCGCCGACCGCTTCGGCACCCGCGTGGTGGTGTTCGGCGGCCTTCTGGTCTCGGCGCTGGCCGCCCTGCTGATGGGCACCTTCGCCACCCTGCCGATCTTCGCCACCTGCATGGTGGTGCAGGGCCTGGCGCAGTCCACCGGCTGGTCGGGGCTGTGCAAGAACATCGGCTGCTTCTTCGCTACCCGCGAGCGTGGCCGTGTGCTCGGCCTGTGGAGCAGCTGCTACGCCTTCGGCGGCCTGGTCGCCGCGCCCTTCACCGGCTGGTGGGCCTACCAGGCGTTCGGCGACTGGCGCATGGCTTTCGTCTCCGGCGCGGCGGTGGTGGCGGTGGTCGCCGTGCTGTTCCTCTGGCTGCAGCGCAACCGCCCGCAGGACGTCGGCCTGCCGGCGGTGGAGGAGGAGCACGCCGCGGTGGGCGAGCACCCGGGCTTCTGGGAATCGCTGCGCACCATCCTGCGCAACCGCACGGTGCTGGTGCTCGGCCTGGCCTACTTCCTGCTCAAGCCGGCGCGCTACGCGATCCTGTTCTGGGGGCCGGTGATGGTCTACGAGCGCATGCCGGAGCTGGGCAAGGTGGCCGCCGCGCTGGTGCCGTCGGCCTTCGAGGTCGCCGGCCTGGTCGGCCCGCTGCTGATCGGCCTGCTCTCCGACAAGCTGTTCGGCGCGCGGCGCTTCCCGGCCTGCGTGGTCAGCCTGCTGGCCCTGGCGGTGGTGCTGGCCCTGTTCGTCCCGGCCATGCAGAGCGGCAGCGTGCTGCTGGTGGTCGGCCTGCTGTTCCTCATGGGCCTGACCCTGTACGGGCCGGACTCGATGATCAGCAGCTCGGCGGCCATCGACTTCAGCAAGGGCGCCGCCGGCACCGCCTCGGGCTTCGTCAACGGCTGCGGCTCCACCGGCGCCATCCTCGGCGGTCTGCTGCCCGGCTACTTCGACACCGAAACCGTGTTCCTCGTCTTCACCTGCACCGCGCTGGTGGCCACCGTGCTGCTGATCCCGCACTGGAACAGCCGCCCGCAGGCCAGCGCCGAACCGGCCGTGGCCGGCGGCCCGCGCAAGGCCCTGGCCTGAGTCCCAATTCCTTTATCCGTCGTCATCCGGAGTAACCAGAAATGAACTATCAAGCACCCACCCAGCTGCAAGCCGCCATCCTCGACTGGGCCGGCACCGTGGTCGACTTCGGCTCCTTCGCGCCGACCCAGATCTTCGTCGAGGCGTTCGCCGAGTTCGGCGTCGAGGTCAGCCTGGCCGAGGCCCGCGGGCCGATGGGCATGGGCAAGTGGGACCACATCCGCACCCTGTGCGACGTGCCGGAGATCGCCGAGCGCTACCGGGCGCGCTTCGGCCGCCTGCCCAGCGACGCCGACGTCACCGCCATCTACGAGCGCTTCATGCCGCTGCAGATCGAGAAGATCGCCGAGCACTCGGCGCTGATCCCCGGCGCCCTGGAGGCCATCGCCGCGCTGCGCGATAAGGGCCTGAAGATCGGCTCCTGCTCCGGCTACCCGGCGGTGGTGATGGACAAGGTGGTCAAGCTGGCCGCCAGCAACGGCTACGTCGCCGACCACGTGGTGGCCACCGACGAGGTGCCCAACGGCCGCCCGCACCCGGCCCAGGCGCTGGCCAACGTGATCGCCCTCGGCATCAGCGACGTCTCCGCCTGCGTCAAGGTAGACGACACCTGGCCGGGCATCCTCGAGGGGCGCAGCGCCGGCATGTGGACGGTGGCGCTGACCATGTCCGGCAACGCCCTCGGCCTCACCTACGCCGAGTACCAGGCGCTGCCGGCCGAGCGCCGCGTCGCCGAGCGGGCGCGCATCGCCCAGCTGTTCGAGGGCGCGCGCCCGCACTACCTGATCGACACCATCGCCGAGCTGCCGGCGGTGATCGACGACATCAACGCCCGCCTGCAGCGCGGCGAGACGCCGCAAGGCTGCTGAGCCGTGCCCGGGGCCGCTGCGGCGGCCCCGGCCTTCGCCACATCGTGTCGCCACAACGCCAACAACAGAGGCCGCCAGATGATCTACGCACAACCGGGCACCGCCGGTGCCATCGTTTCCTTCAAGCCGCGCTACGGCAACTTCATCAATGGTGAGTTCGTGGCTCCGGTGAAGGGCCAGTACTTCACCAACACCACGCCGGTCACCGGCGAGGCCATAGCCGAGTTCCCGCGCTCCGATGCCGCCGACATCGAGCTGGCGCTGGACGCCGCCCACGCCGCCGCCGACGCTTGGGGGCGCACCTCGGTGCAGGACCGCGCCAACATCCTGCTGAAGATCGCCGATCGCATCGAGCAGAACCTCGAAGTGCTGGCCGTGGCCGAGACCTGGGACAACGGCAAGGCCGTGCGCGAGACCCTCAACGCCGACGTGCCGCTGTCCGCCGACCACTTCCGCTACTTCGCCGGCTGCATCCGCGCCCAGGAAGGCAGCGCCGCCGAGATCAACGACACCACCGCCGCCTACCACTTCCACGAGCCGCTGGGCGTGGTCGGCCAGATCATCCCGTGGAACTTCCCGCTGCTGATGGCCGCCTGGAAGCTGGCCCCGGCGCTGGCCGCCGGCAACTGCATCGTGCTCAAGCCGGCCGAGCAGACCCCGCTGTCGATCATGGTGCTGGCCGAGATCATCGCCGACCTGCTGCCGCCGGGCGTGCTGAACATCGTCCAGGGCTTCGGCCGCGAGGCCGGCGAGGCGCTGGCCACTAGCAAGCGCATCGCCAAGATCGCCTTCACCGGCTCCACCCCGGTCGGCTCGCACATCCTCAAGTGCGCCGCCGAGAACATCATCCCCAGCACCGTCGAGCTGGGCGGCAAGTCGCCGAACATCTTCTTCGAAGACATCATGCGCGCCGAGCCGCAGTTCATCGAGAAGGCCGCCGAGGGCCTGGTGCTGGCGTTCTTCAACCAGGGCGAGGTCTGCACCTGCCCGTCGCGCGCGCTGATCCAGGAGTCGATCTACGACGAGTTCATGGCCGTGGTGATGAACAAGGTCAAGCAGATCAAGCGCGGCAACCCGCTGGACACGGAGACCATGGTCGGCGCCCAGGCGTCCAGCCAGCAGTTCGAGAAGATCCTCTCCTACATGGACATCGCCCGCGAGGAGGGTGCCGAGATCCTCACCGGCGGCGCCGCCGAGAAGCTCGAGGGCAGCCTGGCCAGCGGCTACTACGTGCAGCCGACCCTGATCAAGGGCACCAACGACATGCGCGTGTTCCAGGAGGAGATCTTCGGCCCGGTGGTCGGCGTGACCACCTTCAAGGACGAGGCCGAGGCGCTGGCGATCGCCAACGACACCGAGTTCGGCCTGGGCGCCGGCGTGTGGACCCGCGACATCAACCGCGCCTACCGCATGGGCCGCGGCATCAAGGCCGGCCGCGTGTGGACCAACTGCTACCACCTGTACCCGGCGCACGCCGCCTTCGGTGGCTACAAGAAGTCCGGCGTGGGCCGCGAGACCCACAAGATGATGCTCGACCACTACCAGCAGACCAAGAACCTGCTGGTCAGCTACGACATCAAGCCGCTGGGCTTCTTCTGACCCTGCCGTTCTCCACGCGCCCCGACGCAAGGGTCGGCAGGTCGGGGCCGTCCGGGGTGGCTGCCGGTTTCCCTCAGTCTCCGGCAGCACCTCTTCGCAGCGCGGCTTCGGCCGCGCTCTTTTTTGCCTGCGCGAATCAGCCGGCCGCCTCGCCGAGCAGCGCCGCGATGGTCCGCTCGCCCAGCGCCGGGCCGACGCTCATGCCCAGCCCGGTGTGCATCAGCACCGCGGTGACGCCTTCGGCCGCCTTGGTGACCGAGAAGGGCGCCGGCCCGCGCCCGCCGTACACGCCCTGCCAGCGCTCGACCACCCGCAGCGGGGTGGCCAGGGTGTGCTCGGCGAGCTGCAGCAGCAGCTTGTCCACTTCCTCGGCGTTGAACGGCGAGGCGTCCTGGCCGTAGTCGTGGGAGTCGCCGATGATCAGCTCGCCGCTCGGCGTCGGGCTGACCAAGAGGTGGATGCCGAAGCGCTCCAGCGCCGGACACTCGCGGCGGATCTGCGCGCGCACCGCCTCGGCTTCCGGCAGGTCGTCGAAGGCGCCGTAGTGCACGCCGGACAGGCCGGTGAGCACCGCGTGCTGCAGGTCCAGCGCCTGCTGCGGGGCGACGCGCAGCATCTGCAGGCGGCAGACCTGCGGCTCGAGCGCGCGCAGCTGCTCGGCCAGCAGGGTCAGGTAGTCGTGACCGGAGCAGACGACGATCTGCCCCGCCTGGAAGCGCCCGGCGGTGGTGTGCAGCAGGCCCGGCTCGACGTCGCGTACCAGGGTGGCGAAGTGGAACTCCACGCCGAACTCGCGCGCCAGCCAGGCGGCCAGTGCCGGCAGCGCCTCGCGCGAGTACAGCTGCTGGTCGTCGAAGCCGTGCAGGGCGGCGCGGTGGTGGCGGAAGCGGCCGGCGTAGATGCTGCCCAGCGCCTCGCGGCCGAGCAGCTCGACACGGTAGCCGTGCTCGCGGGCGCGGCCGGCGCAGAACGCCTCCAGCAGCCGTTCCTCGGCTTCGCTGCGAGCGAACAGCAGCGAGCCCTCGCGCTTGACCGCGAAGCCCGCGGCCTGCGCCCAGCCGGCCCAGATCGGCCGGCTGGCGCGGGCCAGCTCGAGCATCGGGCCGGGCGCCTGGCCGGTGATCAGGCCCATGCCGAAGTTGCGCACCGAGGCGCCGAGGGCGCGCTCGCTGCGCTCGAACACGCGGACCTTGAGGCCGCGGCGGGCGGCGGCGAAGGCGTGGGCCAGGCCGAGGATGCCGGCGCCGACGATGGCGATGTCGCAGTGGTTGCTCATGCCGGGCTCCTCACTGCTTCTCGGACTTGCCGTCGTAGCGCTGGCGCCACTCGGCGAGGATGCGCTCGCGCTCCTTCGAGGCCCAGGCGAAGTCGTTGGCGATCAGGCGCTGCTCGTAGTCGGCCGGCAGCTCGCTGATGCGCTGGGCGATACCCGGCTGGGCCAGCACGGCGAAGTTCTGGCTGTACAGCTGCATGGCTTCCGGGCTGGCGGAGAAGTCGGCGAGCTTGCGCGCCGCCTCCATGGCGTCGCTGCCCTTGAGGATGGCGGTCGCCTCCACCTCCCAGCCGAGGCCCTCCTTGGGCAGCACGATGTCCAGCGGCGCGCCCTGGCGCTGCAGCTGGATGGCCGGGTACTCGAAGGAGATGCCGATCGGGAACTCGCCGGCGGCGGCCAGCTTGCACGGCTTGGAGCCGGAGTGGGTGTACTGGCCGATGTTGGCGTGCAGCTTGTCCATGAACGCCCAGCCCTGCTGCTCGCCGAAGGTCTGCAGCCAGGCGCTGACGTCCAGGTAGCCGGTGCCGGAGGAGGCCGGGTTGGGCATGACGATCTTGCCCTGGTAGACCGGGTCGGTCAGGTCTTCCCAGCGTACCGGCTTGGGCAGGCCCTGCTTCTCGGCCTCGACGTGGTTGAAGCACACGGTGGCGGCCCACACGTCCATGCCGACCCAGCTCGGCGGATTGGCGGCGTCGCGGTACTTGGCGTCGATCTTGGCGAGGTTCTGCGGCGCGTAGGCCTCCAGCATGCCCTGCTGGTCGAGGATCGCCAGGCTGGAGGCGGCCAGGCCCCAGACCGCGTCGGCCTGCGGGCGATCCTTCTCGGCCAGCAGCTTGGCGGTGATGATGCCGGTGGAGTCGCGCACCCAGCGGATCTCGATGTCCGGGTGTTTTTTCTCGAAGGCTTCCTTGTAGGCCTTGAGCTGCTCCACCTCGAGGGCGGTGTAGACGGTCAGTTCGGTGGCGGCCTGGGCCTGCAGGCTGAGGCCGGCGGCTACGGCGATGGCGAGGGCGAGACGTTTGCGCATGGTGGTTCTCCGGGAGTGAGTCAGGGGTTCGGGTCCTGGCGCCAGGCCTGGCTGCGGCGCAGCAGCCCGCGTGAGGCGGCGGCCAGCAGCAGGGACACGGCGGCGGAAGTGAGCAGGATCAGGGTGGACATGGCGGCGGCGCCGCCGACGTTGCCGGCGTCGTCCATGTTCAGCACGGCGATGGCGGCGAGCATGCTGTCCGGGCTGTAGAGGAAGATCACCGCCGAGACGGTGGTCATCGCCGAGACGAACAGGTAGCGGACGATGTCCAGCAGCGCCGGCAGGCACAGCGGCAGGGTGACGCGCAGGTAGTGGCGATACAGCGGTACGCGCAGCGACAGCGCGGCCGCCTCGAACTCGCCGTCGAGCTGGCGCAGCGCGGTGCTTGCGGTGATCTGCGCGGTGCTCAGAAAATGCGCCACGGTGCAGACGGTGAGCAGCAGCAGGCTGCCGTACAGGCCGCCGAGCGGGTTGCCCGGCAGGTTGAAGAAGAACACGTAGCCGAGGCCGAGCACGAGACCGGGCACCGCCATCGGCACGAAGCACAGCAGGCGCAGGACCTGGGTGAGGGCGTCCTGGCGGGTCTTCTCCAGCAGCCAGGCGCCGGTGAAGATCAGCAAACCGCCGATCAGCGCGCTGGCGGAGGCCATCAGCAGGCTGTTGAAGTACGGCTGCCAGCCGCCGGGCAGGTCGGCGAAGGCGTAGTGGCGCAGCGACAGCGCCAGGTTGTACGGCCAGAACTTGACCAGCGAGGAGTACACCGCCATGCCGAACACCAGCAGGAGCAGGCTGCACAGGGCGATCACTACGGCGAGGAACACGGCGTCGCGTCGCGGCGCAGGCACCGGGCGGTAGAGCTGGGCGCGGCCGCTCATGGCGTCGCGCTGGCGGCGGCGCAGCCAGGCGTCGACCGCGAAGCTGAGCAGCGCCGGCACCAGCAGCACCAGGCCGATCAGCGCGCCGCGGCCGAACTGCTGCTGGCCGACCACCGCCTTGTAGGCCTCCAGGGCCAGCACCTGGTAGTCGCCGCCGATCACCACCGGCACGCCGAAGTCGGTGATGGTCAGGGTGAACACCAGGCAGAAGGCGGCGAACACGCCCTGGCGGCTGCCCGGCCAGGTGATGCTGCGAAACGCCTTCCACGGACTCGCGCCCATGCTCGCCGCGGCGTCGAACAGCCGTGCGTCGGCCAGCGCCAGCGCCGAGAGCAGGATCATCAGCGCGTGGGGGAAGGTGTAGATCACCTCGCCGAGGACGATGCCCCAGAAGCCGTAGATGTTGTCGGCGAACAGCCCGCGCAGCAGGCCCTGGTTGCCGAACAGGTAGATCAGCGCGATGCCCGGCAGCATCGACGGCGCCAAGAGCGGCAGCAGCGAGATGCCGCGCCACAGGCCCTTGGCCGGGATCAGCGTGCGCTGCAGGGCGTAGGCGAACAGGTAGGCCAGCGGCACCACGATCAGCGCCACGGTCAGCGCCACCTTGAGGCTGTTGCCGAGCAGCCAGCGGAAGTTGGCGCTGGCCAGCAGCTCGGTCGCTGCGGCCAGACCGCCGCCCTGGCCCGGCTCGCCGGCAAAGCCGCGCCAGAGCATGGCGGTCAGCGGCAGCAGCACGGCGAGGACGAGGAGGGCGAGCATCAGCCACTTGCCGCCGTCGACGAACAGGCGGTCGGCGCGGGCGCAGCGCAGGCCGGCTTGGGCGCCGGCGGGGAGGGAGAGGGTCCGATGCATGTCAGGCGAACACCTGCAGGCGGTGCGGCGGCAGGGCGACCCACAGCTCGCTGGCCGGATGTGGCAGCGCCTCCGGGGCGACCTCGGCCTGCAGGGGGTGGCCGGGCAGCTCGGCCAGCTCGAAGCTCAGCCGGCAGCGGTTGCCGAGGAAGGTGATCTCGCGCATCTGCGCGCGGCACAGGTTGGGCTCGTGCACCGGCGGGTTGATCACGATGGCCTCGGGGCGGCAGAACAGCCGGCCGCGCGCGGCGCCGGTCGCCACCGGCAGGCGCAGGTCGAGGTTGCCGACCCGGGCGAAGCCCTCGCCGGAGCGCTCGAAGGGCAGCCAGTTGCCCTGGCCGACGAACTCGGCGACGAACGGGCTGGCCGGATGGGCGTAGATATCCCTGGGGGTGGCGTACTGCTCGACGCGGCCGTGGTTGATCACCGCGATGCGGTCGGCCATCAGCATGGCCTCGTCTTGGTTGTGGGTGACCATCAGGGTGGTGATGCCGAGCTGGCGCTGCAGGGCGCGCAACTCGGTGCACAGGTGCTCGCGCACGCGGGCGTCGAGCGCCGACATCGGCTCGTCGAGCAGCAGCAGCGAGGGTGCCGGCGCCAGTGCGCGGGCCAGGGCGACGCGCTGCTGCTGGCCGCCGGAGAGCTGGCCGGGATACTTCTTCTCGCTGCCGGTCAGACCGACCAGTTCGAGCATCTGCGCGACCCGCGAACGGATCGCCTCGCGCTCGCTGCCGGCCAGGCCATAGGCGATGTTCTGCTCGACGGTGAGGTTGGGGAACAGTGCGTAGGACTGGAACAGGATGCCGTAGTCGCGCGCCTGCGGCGGCAGTTCGGAGATGTTGCGCGAGCCGATGTGCAGGGTGCCGCCGTCCTGGCGCTCGAGGCCGGCTACGCAGCGCAGCAGGGTGGTCTTGCCGCAGCCGGAGGGGCCGAGCAGGCAGACCAGTTCGCCGGCGGCGATGTCCAGCGACACGCCATCGAGGGCGGTGAAACCGGCGAAGCGCTTGCGCAGCTCGTGCACGCGCAGGTGCGGGGTGGACGTGGGGAGCATGATGCGTTCCTCGTGGAGCGGTATGACGCGACGAGGGTCATGCTAGGGCGTCCGTGCGAAAGCCCTGTGGCAGTTGGGCAAAGACTGCCGATGGGTGTATCGGGATTTTTGCGAAGCTACGCTGACGTGCTGTTTTCGGTCAGTTCGCGCGCCACGGCGAGGAAGGCCGCCGGCAGGCGCGCCAGGCGGCGCTCCTTCAGGCAGTAGAGGTATTCGACGATCTGCGGCGCGTCCTCCAGCGCCAGCACGCGCAGCTCCGGGCTGTGCGGCACCTCGTGACGGGCGATGATGCTCACCCCGATGTTGCGCAGCACCGCCTCGCGGATCGACTCGCGGCTGCCGATCTCCAGCAGCGCCTGCGGGCGCACGCCGGCCTCGGCGAGCATCCGCTCTGTCAGTTCGCGGGTGGTGGAGCCGGCCTCGCGCATCAGCAGGCAGTGGCGGGCCAGGGCGGTCAGCGGCACGCTGCTCAGCGCCGCCAGCGGATGCTCGCGGTGCACCGCCAGCACCAGCGGATCGCGGCCCAGTTCCAGGCGCACCAGGCGCGGGTCGTCGAGGCGCTGCGAGGAGGCGGCCAGGTCGACGCGGAACTCGTCGAGCGCCTCCAGCACCTCCTGGGAATTGCCGATCTGCACCGCCACCTCGACCTGCGGCAGGCGCTCGCGGAAGCGCTTGAGCAGGTCGAGCACGTAGTAGGGCGCGGTGGCGCCGAGGCGCAGGCTGCCCTGCTGCTGGCCGCTGTTGCGCAGGAAGAACTCGATGTCGGCCTCCTGCTGCAGCAGCGCGCGCACCCTGGGCAGCAGCTCGGCGCCGACGTCGCTCAAGGTCAGCCGGCGGCCGCCGCGGTAGAACAGCTCGATACCGTAGCGCGCCTCCAGCTGGCGGATCTGGGTGGTCACCGTCGGCTGGCTGAGACCGAGCTTCTTCGCTGCCTGGGTGATGCTGCCCAGTTGCGCCACCTGGTAGAAGGCTTTCAGTTCGCTGCTCAAGATCGTCGTCTCTGCGGATGGAGCGCCTAGTCTAAGGCCTCGGCCGCGGGAGCTGTCGATCCGCCGTGCCCTCGCGGCCGCTCAGGGCAGCGCCTTGCGCGCCTCGGCGCCTGCCAGCCGGTCGAGGGTGGCCACGCTCTTGCCCAGGTACAGGCTGGCGCTGCGCGCGACCACCTGCTGTTCGCTGGTCTTCAGGCGCTGGCGGACGAAACCGTAGTTCTGCCGGACTTCACGCAGCTCGTTGCCGGCCTCGGGCAGCAGTTGCGCCAGGTTCTCGTGGCTGGCGCCAATCCGCTGGTCGAGTTCGCTGAAGCTGTTCTCGTGGACATCGAACGAATAGATACCGGTGCGGCTGAATGCCTGGCTCTCGTAGAGCAGCAGCATGCGGCCGATGTCCAGACTCAGGCTATGCAGGGTGGCCAGGCTTGCCTGCTGCTCGCCGGACGCCTGATAGGCTGCCGCGGCATGTCTGTCGAGGTCGCCCTGCGCGCGCAGCACCGGATTGAGCCAGACGCTGTATTCGATCTGGCTGTCCTCGGGCTGCTTCTCCAGCCGGGCGATGGCCGACTGCAGCTCGCGCAGCGCTGCGCTCAGCGCGGGTCTGTCCCGCAGCGGCGCGCTGAGTGCGTCGAGCTCGGCAAGATGCTGCCGGTAGGCCTCGCGCGCCGCGGGATAGAACGCCGCGGCCGGGTCCAGATTGTTGTAGTAGACCAGCAGGTTGGCGCAGAGCAGAAAGCCCCGGGTGCGGATCTCGTGCAGGCGCTGGGCGTCGGATACGTCCGCGCGCGCCGGGCCGCAAAGAATAGACAAGACCAATGCAAGAATAAGCCCGTTCTTCATGTTTTTTATCCGTGGGTGCGAATTGGCATCTATGTCGAATCCTGTCTTCGACGGTAGTTCGCCAGAAGTTGCAACACTCAATGACTCTTGCGTCCGGCGAAGTTGCCATTAGAGCCGCACTCCGTTGCCCGGCCATAGTCTGGATGGACGATGATCCCGCCGCTGGCGGCAATAGAATCGGAAGCGGAAACAGCGACCCCGTGAAGGAAACCCTGAACAGGTAGGCGTTGCCGTGCAGGCGTGGATCCAGAGGGCTCCGGCCCATTTCACGCAAGTGCGCCGGCAAGTGTCCGCTTCGGCGTTTTCCGAGCGTCTCCGACTGCTGGAAGGCTCGCGATGAAAATAGAAAAACAAACTCTGATTCTGCTGCTGTTGTTCGTCGTCACGGCCGCCATGCTGGTATTCGTGGCCGTGCACGATCCTTATGCCGAGCGATCCCGTAACGAGATCATGCACCTGATACTGCCGTTGATGAGCGGCGTGCCGTTCTTCAACTGACGAGTTTCCCCTGTGGTTTTCCCACACTTGCGCTGAGCGACTGGCGGCACTCCTGCAAAAGGGTGCCGCATTTTTTTGCCCGCAATTCGGCCGCCGCCCGTCATGACGCCCAGCCGGCGGCAGGAGTCCCGCCGGCTGGGCGCAGGCGTCAGCCGTCGCCGACCGTCAGCGGCGGCACCGCCGGCGCGCCCTGGCGGAACAGCGCGTAGACACGCAGCAGCAACAGCAGCGGCACCACCACCGTCAGGCTGCTGGCCAGCAGGGCATAGCGCAGCGACTCCTGGCCGAAGGCCGGCAGCAGCAGATCGCTGAGCATGCCGGTGGCCAGCGGGCCGAGGCCGACGCCGAGGATGGTGGAGAGGATGGTCTGCAGGGCCATCGCCGTGCCGCGCCGGTCCGGGGCGACCAGGTGGGTGATCAGGGTGTAGGACGGCGCCACCCACCACACGCTGAAGAAGCAGGCCAGCGCGCACCACAGCAGCGCCGTCGGCACCGCCAGGGCGCCGAACTGGGCGAGGGTGCCGGCCGGCCACAGCAGGTAGGCGCTGATCGCCAGGGCGCCGAGCAGGTTGCCGAGCAGCGGGATGCCGAGCAGCCACAGGCGGCTGCGCTGCGCCAGGCGATCGGTCAGCCAGCCGCTGGTCAGGGTGCCGATGCCGGCCACGCCGCCGCCGACCAGGCCGGCGAGCAGCCCGGCCTGCTGCAGCGACAGGCCGTGGGAGCGCACCAGGAAGCTGGCGTTCCACATCGCCAGGGCGTAGCCGCTCAGGGTGCAGAAGCCGCCGGCGATGAGCAGGCAGCGCAGCGCCGGCTCGCGCCACAGCTCCAGCGCGGTGCGCAGCAGGCCCTGCGGTGCTGCCGGTACATGACTGATCTCCCAGCGGCCGCGCTGCGGCTCGCGCACGGTCACGGCCAGCAGCGCAGCGATCAGCAGCCCCGGCAGGCCGATGAGGATGAAGGTGCTGCGCCAGCCGTGGGTTTCCACCAGCCAGGCGCCGACCGACAGGCCGAGCAGCGCGGCGAAGGTCGGCGCGGCGGTGAAGCAGCTGATGGCGAACGAGCGGCGGTGCGGCGGGTAGAGGTCGGCGATCAGCGAGAAGGCGGTCGGCGTCGCCGGCGCCTCGGCGCTGGCCACCGCCATGCGGATCAGCACCAGTACCACGAAGCCGCCGGCCAGCCCGCAGGCCATGGTCGCCAGCGCCCACAACAGGCAGGAGGCGGCGAGCAGGCGGGTGCGCGGCAGGCGGTCGGCCAGACGCCCGGCGGGCAGGCCGAGCACCGCGTAGACGGCGGCGAAGGCGAGGCCCGAGATCAGCCCCATGGCGCTGTCGCTGGCGCCGAACTCCTGCTTGATCGGCTCTATCATCACCGCGAGGATCTGGCGGCCGACGAAGTTGTCGGCGTACATCAAGGCCAGCAGGAACAGCAGGCCGTGGCTGTGCCACAGGCCGGGGGAGGGGGTGGCGCGGGCCATGGCGGCCTCCTTGGCGGGGGAGTCGTGGTGCGCAGGGCGCACCCTACGGGTCGTGTCTGGTGCATGCCGTAGGGTGCGCCGCGCGCACCATGGGCGCGGCGGAGGCTTCCCGGTGCGCATGGCGCACCCTACGGGGCGTGTCTGTGCATGGCCGTAGGGTGCGCCGCGCGCACCATGGGCGCGGTGGAGGCTTCCCGGTGCGCAGGGCGCACCCTACGGGTCGTGTCTGTGCATGCCGTAGGGTGCGCCGCGCGCACCATGGGCGCGGTAGAGGCTTCCCGGTGCGCATGGCGCACCCTACGGGGCGTGTCTGGTGCATGCCGTAGGGTGCGCCGCGCGCACCACGGGCGCGGTAGAGGCTTCCCGGCGCGCATGGCGCACCCTACGGGGCGTGTCTGGTGCATGCCGTAGGGTGCGTCGCGCGCACCACGGGCGCGGTAGAGGCTTCCCGGCGCGCAGGGCGCACCCTACGGGTCGTGTCTGGTGCATGGCCGTAGGGTGCGCCGCGCGCACCATGGGCGCGGTGGAGGCTTCCCGGTGCGCATGGCGCACCCTACGGGTCGTGTCTGTGCATGGCCGTAGGGTGCGCCGCGCGCACCATGGGCACGGTGGAGGCTTCCCGGTGCGCAGGGCGCACCCTACGGGTCGTATCTGGTGCATGTCGTAGGGTGCGCCGCGCGCACCATGGGCGCGGTGGAGGCTTTCCGGTGCGCATGGCGCACCCTACGGGCTCAGACCGGCAGGCCGCGCTGGCGGGCCATGGTCATCGCGGTGTCCTCGATCATGTCCTCCTGGCCGCCGACCATGCCGCGGCGGCCCATCTCGACGAGGATCTCGCGGGCCGACACGCCGTACTTCTTCTCGGCGCGCTTGGCGAACAGCAGGAACGAGCCGTACACCCCGGCGTAGCCCATGGTCAGGGCGTCGCGGTCGCTGCGGATCGGGAAGTCCATGATCGGCACCACCAGGTCCTCGGCCACGTCCTGGATGCCGAACACGCTGACGCCGGTCTCGATGCCCATGCGGTCGCACACCGCGACGAGGATCTCCATCGGCGTGTTGCCGGCCCCGGCGCCGAGGCCGGCGCAGGCGGCGTCGATGCGGGTGGCACCGGCGCCGATGGCGGCGATGGAGTTGGACACGCCCATCGACAGGTTGTGGTGGCCGTGGAAGCCGATCTCGGTGGCCGGGTCGAGCACCGCGCGCAGCGCGGCGACCCGCGCGGCCACGTCGTCGGGCAGCAGGTAGCCGGCCGAGTCGGTGATGTACACGCAGTTGGCGCCGAAGCTCTCCATCAGCTTGCCTTGTTTGGCCAGGCCTTCGGGGCTGTTCATGTGCGCCATCATCAGGAAGCCGACGGTGTCCATACCCAGCTTGCGGGCGATGCTGATGTGCTGCTCGGAGACGTCCGCCTCGGTGCAGTGGGTAGCCACGCGGATGGTGGAGACGCCCAGCTCGTGGGCCATGCGCAGGTGGTCGACGGTGCCGATGCCCGGCAGCAGCAGGGCGGAGACCTTGGCCTGCTTCATCAGCGGGATCACCGCCGACAGGTATTCCTCGTCGCTGTGCGCCGGGAAGCCATAGTTCACCGAACGCCCGCCGAGGCCGTCGCCGTGGGTCACCTCGATCAGCGGCACGCCGGCGGCGTCCAGGCCGCTGGCGATGTCCTTCATCTGCTGCAGGCTGATCTGGTGGCGCTTGGGGTGCATGCCGTCGCGCAGGCACATGTCGTGGACGGTGATTTTCTTGCCGCGAAGATCCATGGTCGGCTCCTTAGGCGAGGGCGGGTTGCGGGGCGAGGGTCAGTTCGCCCTTGAGGATTTCCTCGGCGAACATCTCGGCGGTGCGCGCGGCGGCGGCGGTCATGATGTCGAGGTTGCCGGCGTACTTGGGCAGGTAGTCGCCCAGGCCCTCCACCTCCATGAAGATCGACACGCGGTTGCCGTCGAACACCGGGCCGTTGACCAGCTTGTAGCCGGGCACGTACTGCTGGACCTGCTCGATCATCGCCAGGATGGCGGCGGTGATCGCTTCGCGGTCCGGCGCGGTCTCGGTCAGGCAGTGCACGGTGTCGCGCATGATCAGCGGCGGCTCGGCCGGGTTGATGACGATGATCGCCTTGCCCTGCTTGGCGCCGCCGACCTTCTCGATGGCGCCGGCGGTGGTGCGGGTGAATTCGTCGATGTTCTTGCGGGTGCCCGGGCCGACCGACTTGGAGGCGGCGGTGGCGACGATCTCGGCGTATTCCACCGGCTGCACGCTGGACACCGCGGCGACCAGCGGGATGGTCGCCTGGCCGCCGCAGGTGACCATGTTGACGTTCATCGCCCCGGCCTTGAGGTTGTGCTTGAGGTTGACCGGCGGCACGCAGTAGGGGCCGATGGCGGCCGGGGTCAGGTCGATCATCAGCACGCCCAGTTCGTTGAGCTTGC
The DNA here is from genome assembly GCF_900104805.1 of Pseudomonas oryzae. Taxonomy (NCBI): domain Bacteria; kingdom Pseudomonadati; phylum Pseudomonadota; class Gammaproteobacteria; order Pseudomonadales; family Pseudomonadaceae; genus Pseudomonas; species Pseudomonas oryzae. Next base: position 980,447 of record NZ_LT629751.1, read on the forward strand.
GGCTGTTCTCGGCGTGCACGTAGGCGCTGGTGGCGTCGAAGGCGATCTGGATGTTGTCTTCCAGCACGTGGGGCAGCAGACCGTCGACGCCGTCGCTGGTGGTCTTCAGGCCCATCTCGCGGGCACGGGCCAGGCCCTCGGAGGTGGCGTCGATGCCGACCATCCATACCGGCTCCAGCACCGGGCTGCGCTTGAGCTTGTAGAGCAGGTCGGTGCCGATATTGCCCGGCCCGATCAGGGCACATCTGATCTTCTTGGTCATGGTTTCGCTCTCGAAAATTGGGGCGTCAGGGCACGAAGCGCAGCGAGGCTTCGCCCAGGCCACTGAGGGAGAGGTGGATGCTGTCGCCGGCGGTCACCGGCACCAGCGGGGCGAGGGCGCCGGAGAGGATCACCTCGCCCTTGCGGAACGGGATGCCCAGTTCGCCCAGGGTGTTGGCCAGCCAGGCCACCGCCGCGCAGGGATGGCCCTGCACCGCGCTGCCCAGGCCGCTGCCGGCCGGTTGGCCGTTCTTGCTCATCTCCAGGCGCACGGCGGCCAGATCCAGGCTGCGCGGGTCGATGCGCTGCTCGCCGAGGGCGAACACGCCGCAGGAGGCGTTGTCGGCCACGGTGTCCTGGATGCGGATCTTCCACTCGTGGATGCGCGAGTCGACGATCTCGAAGCAGGGCACCACCCAGGCGGTGGCGGCCAGCACGTCCTCGGCGGTGATGCCGGGGCCGACCAGGTCCTCGGCGAGGATGAAGGCGATCTCGCCCTCGGCGCGCGGCTGGATCAGGCGGTGCTCGGTGAGGCTGACGTCGCTGCCGTCGGCCACCTGCATGCGGTCGGTGAGGAAGCCGAAGTCCGGCTGGTGGACGTTGAGCATGTCCTGCACGGCCTTGCTGGTGACGCCGATCTTCTTGCCGATCACCTGCTCGCCCTGCTGCTCGCGCTGGCGGAGGAAGCGCAGCGAGATGCGGTAGGCGTCGTCCAGGGTGATGTCCGGGTGGCGCTCGGTGAGCGGCGCCAGGGTGCGCCGGTCGCGCAGGGCGGCGAACAGCTCGTCGCCGAGGGTGTCGATCAGGGATTCGTTCATGCGATTGCCTTTGCTGTAGGGGCGAATTCATTCGCCACATCACCCCGGCAAGGCGAATAAATTCGCCCCTACAGGGGATATTTTGGGGCTTCAGCCCGGCCAGACGCTGTTCTCGGCGCCGCCGTCGACCTCGAGGATCTTGCCGGTCACCCAGCGCGCGGCCGGGCTGGCCAGGTACAGGGCGGCGCAGGCGATGTCCTCGACCTCGCCGAGGCTGCCCAGCGGGGTGCCGGTCTCCATCGCCGCGCGCATCTCCGCCGGCATCACCCGCTGCAGGGCGTCGGTGAGGATCGGTCCGGGGGCGATGCCGTTGACCCGCACCTCGGGGGCGAAGTCCTGGGCCAGCAGGCGGGTCATCTGGGTCAGCGCTGCCTTGGCGGTGCCATAGGCGCTGAACTGGCGCTGGGCGTAGCGCGCGGCGCCGGAGGTGATGTTGATGACGTTGCCGCCGCCGGCCGCGCGCATGTGCGGCACGCACAGCTGGGTGAGGTGGTAGGCCGAGGTGACGTTGAAGCGCAGGATCTCCTCCAGGCGCTCCGGGGTCAGCGTCAGCGGGTCGTTGGGACCGGCGCCGCCGGCGTTGTTGACCAGGTGGGTGATGCGCCCGAACTGCTCGCGGGCGGCCGCCACCAGCGCCTCGCGCTGCGCGCCGTCGTTGACGTCGCAGGTGAGGGCCAGGGCGCGGCGGCCGAGGGCGCGGACCTCGTCAGCCACGCCCTGCACGTCGGCCAGGGTGCGCGCGGCGCAGACCACGTCGGCGCCGGCTTCGGCGTAGGCCAGGGCGATGGCGCGGCCGATGCCGCGGCCGGCGCCGGTGATCACCGCGACGCTGCCGTCGAGGGTGAAGCGCTGCAGGATGTTCATGGCGTATCTCCTTATGGTTGTCAGCCTGTAGGGGCGAATTCATTCGCCATGGGCTGCAACGCGGCCCCAGGGGTTGCCAAGGGCAGGCCGGTGGCCTGCGTGGCGAATGAATTCGCCCCTACGAAAAACTCAGCGGGCGGCCCACAGGTCGGGCAGGCCCGGATCGGTGGCGGCGACCAGGCGCTTGAGCAGCACCTTGAGCGCCATCACGTCGCCGGGTTCCAGCTGGTCGGCGACCTCGCTCTCGACGGCCTTGGCCAGGGCGATCTCGTGCAGCGAACGCTCGCGGCCGGCGGCGGTCAGCAGGTAGCGGCGGGTGCCATCGCCGTCCTGCTCGCCGGCGATCAGCTCGTTGCGCTCCAGCTCGGCCAGCGTCTGCGCGCTCACCCGGTGGCCGGTGTAGCCGACGAAGGCGTTGAGCTCGTCGAGGGTCAGGTTGTCGCGGATGCACAGCACCGAGAGGATGAAGAACACGTGCTCGTCGAGGCTCTGCGCGGCCAGCAGGCGGCGCAGGCTGTCGAGCATCTGGTAGTGGGCGCGGCCGAGCAGGTAGCCGAGCAGGTCCTCGGTGTAGCTGCACTCCGGCGGCGGGGTGGCGCCCAGGCGCAGTTCCTGGCGCGGCTTGCGCGCGGCCAGCGCGTACTGGCCGCTCTGGAATGCCAGCGGCGGCCGCGCGCTGCTGTCGAAGGCGAGCACCTCGCCGACGAAAATCACGTGGTCGCCGCCCTCGTACTGGAAGGCGGTGCGGCACTGGAAGCGCGCGGTGCAGTCGGGCAGCAGCGGCGCGGGGCCGATTCCTTCGTCCAGCTCGATGCCGTCGAACTTGTCGCTGCCCTGGGTGGCGAAGCGCCCGGACAGCGGCTCCTGCTCGGCCGCCAGCACGTGCACGTTCCAGAAGCGGCTGTCGCTGAACGCCGCCAGGCTGCGCGCGCTCTTGGCCAGGCTCCACAGCACCAGCGGCGGGTTGAGCGACACCGAGTTGAAGCTGTTGGCGGTGATGCCGACCGCCTCGCCCTCGGCGGTGCGGGTGGTGATGATGGTCACCCCGGTGGTGAAGGTGCCCAGGGCGGCACGGAAGGCCTGCGGGTCGAAGGTAGCCGGAGCGTTCATGCTCTGCCTCGCTGGATCGGGGGTTATGGTGAGGCGAGTATTCGCAGCGCAGGTGGGACGTGGCATCGTCTCTATGGACGAGGCGTCGGCAAGGCGGCCCTCGCCACTATCGCCGCAGGGCGCCGCACCGGCCGCCGCCGCAGGGATTTCGAGGAGGTTCGATGAGTTCCGTGATTACATCCGTCGAGGGGCTGGCCACGCTGCTGGCCGCGCAGAAGTCCGCCTTCGTCGCCGAGGGCGCCGTCCCTGCCGCCGAGCGGCGCCGGCGCATCCAGCAGGTGATCGACCTGCTGGTGGCCTGGCACAAGCCGCTGGCGCAGGCGATGGATGAGGACTTCGGCCACCGCCCGGCGGGCTTCTCGCTGATGAACGACGTGCTCGGCTCGCTGGCCTCGCTCAAGCACGCCTGCGACCACCTGGAAGAGTGGATGCAGCCGCAGGAACGCCAGCCGTTCCCGCCCTACGACCAGCTCGGCGCCAAGGCGCGGGTGCTCTACCAGCCCAAGGGCTCGGTGGCCATCGTCGGCACCTGGAACGCGCCGCTGTTCACCCTGCTCAGCCCGCTGGCCTACGTGCTGGCCGCCGGCAACCGAGCGATCCTCAAGCCCTCGGAAATCGCCCCGCACACCGCCGAGGTGCTGGCCGCCGCCTGCGCCGAGCACCTCGATCCGCTAGTGGTCGGCGTGGCCATGGGCGGTGCCGAGATGGCCGAGGCGGTGACCCGCCAGCCGTTCGACCACCTGGTGTTCACCGGCAGCACCGCCATCGGCAAGCTGGTGATGCGCAACGCCGCCGACAACCTGGTGCCGCTCACCCTGGAGCTGGGCGGCAAGTCGCCGACCATCGTCTCGCGCAGCGCGGATCTGGCCACCGCCGCCTTCCGCATCGCCGCCGCCAAGGCCAGCAACGGCGGCCAGCTGTGCGTCAACCCGGATCTGGTGTACGTGCCGCGCGAGCAGACCGAGGCCTTCCTCGCCGAGCTGAAGGGCGCCTACGCCAGCCTGTTCCCGCAGGTGCAGGGCAACCCGGACGTGGTGGCGGTGGTCAACGAACGCCATCTGGCGCGGGTCGAGGGACTGGTGGAGGACGCCGTGGCCGCCGGGGTGCGCGTCGAGTCGCTGCCCGAAGCATTGCCAGCCGATGCCGCCGACCGCCGCCGGCCGCTGCGCGTGGTGGTCGATCCGCCGGCCGGCTGCCGCATCCAGCAGGAGGAGATCTTCGGTCCGGCCATGGTGCTGCTGCCCTACGACACCATCGACGCGGTGCTCGCCGACATCAACGGTCGCGACCGGCCGCTGGCGCTGTACTGGTTCGGCAGCGACGAGGCCGAGAAGCAGCGGGTGCTGGAAAACACCCTGTCCGGCGGGGTGACCATCAACGACGCGATGATGCACGCCGCCATGCAGGACGCCCCGTTCGGCGGCATCGGCGCCTCCGGCATGGGCCACTACCACGGCCGCGAGGGCTTCCTCGAATTCAGCCACGCGCGCACCGTGTTCGAGGCCGGCGCCTACGACCCGCGCCGCGAGTGGGGGCTGTTGCCGCCCTATGGCGAGCATTTCCTCGCGGCGATGGAGGCGCAGATTACGCCCTGATCGGCTCGTCATGACTCGCGGGCGGGAGGCTATGGTGGTGGTCTCCCGCCCGTGGTCGTTTTGGGACGCGAGTTCGTTTGCGAGGGTAGGGGGCTATGGCTGTTAGCTGTAGCCGGCTATAAGCAACACCCGCGCTTTTCTGCTGGTAGCTGCCAGGAGCGGCAGCAGTTTAGAAACCTTGTATCGGCCTCAACGGCGGCCCGGAGATGAAGCGCAGAGAGGCGTTCTTCTACCAGGTCGCCACCAGCGGCCACGCTGAAAGCGACCAGTTGCTGTGATCGACGCGGCTCGGCGTGGTTGATGCGCGACGCGAGGATCGGTTGGCGACCCTCGCGAATGGCTGTGGTGGCGGCGCTTACGCGAGCTGACTACTGCGCCAAGGCAACAAGTGGCGACTGGCAGGAATCGGCCATTAGCTGCCCTTCGTGACCGGTTGCCACCTTCCGACTACACAGTGTTATCGTTGTGCTCTGTCCCGACCGCAGACGCCTCAGGTGACGTTTTTTAGGTAATGCAATCTGAGAAAAAACGCCACTAACAGTCAGCAACGACGCGGTTTTCAGGGAATTTCGGTTTCTGCGAATATCGGAGATTTTTTGACCTTGCTTCCGTCCACCGGCCTCCAAGATGGCAATTTTTGACTGAGAAACAGATTAGGGCATGCACTACAGGGAAAAACAAAGGGCTAACGAAAAAGGCGTGGAATTTTATGTCGCAACCTGAAAGTGAAGAACAAATTTCGCATGAGCCTGAGAGCGAACGGTCAGAGAAGCGAACTCCTATTTATCAGATCCAATTGGAGGATCTATCTGTTGAGCATATTGATGAGATCAAGATGCTTGAGGAGGGCTGGTTTGTAGAGTTCAAGTCAATTTTTACCGATACGGCAAAAATTGCAAAAAGCATTAGCTCTTTTGCAAATGCTTACGGTGGCGTGCTAATTGTTGGAGTCCAGGAGGCCGCGAAAGGCAGAAAGTTTGATCATTTCACCCCGTTAAGCAAGAATGAAGCGGAGGAGACGATTTTACGACTTAGGCACGCAGTTGAGGCACACCTTAGTCCGTGCCCTTTTTTTGAAAGCAAACTAATTGCAATCCCGGAATTTGGCGTCGCCGACCCTCACGATAAATGGATTGTTTTTGTAAAGATTCCGAAAGGTGAAAAAGCGCCTTACTTGCACAGTAGTGGTGCTGTATACACAAGAAAAGGAGATTCATCTTCACCTGTTGCACTCACAGATCAAGGCCTATTAGAGAGATTATGGTCTGATCGCACCAAGAAAGTGGGGGAAATAGAGAGTAGAATTAATTTTCTGCGCGAGCAGTCTGCAAGCGATTTACCAAGGCTTGATATATTTATAGCAAGAACTGTGAGTCCTAGAAGGGCCGCCGGCGCCATTAATTTCAAGGACTTTATTGATGTAGCTAGTCAACCTGTTTTTCCAGGGAATCCTCCTCTCTTAGATAATTTCTACCCAATAGATAGTTCGTTTGTTGCTAGGCGCACAGAGGGCACCCTCGACAATTATGGAATAATGTGGGATTTCGATTGGCACAGATATATTCACCATATTCATATCCCTCTAGCCTGCCATGAATGGGACGGGTCTGGGCTTAATAATGAACGGTCTGGGAACGAGAGGATTGCAGCTCTTGAAGATTATCTCGCCACCAGAAAAGAATTTGAAGGGAAAAGGATTTTTATCGTAGACCTGACACTCTCCATCTTCATAATGTCGGCGATTTTTTACATGGTATCGAAGCTTCACCTAAATAGAGGCGACGAAGATAAGTTTGCTATAAACATAAAGGCATCCTCGATAAGAAAGGTTGTCGTTTATTCAGATCTCCCCAGATACAAGGAGCACCTGGAGAAAATGGGGCTTCCATTTGTTCATCGCGATATAGGGTTCCTGTCTAGCTCTATGAATCCTGATGACTGGCTGGAGTTCCCCATAGCCGAGAACAATAAAGTTCTATATGAGAATGCCAATCTCGATGTTAGAAATGCATTTTTGAATTTTATCGATATGGCTCAAGCTTTGGGCATTTCGCGACATGTATTGCTTGGTCAGCACGACCGCTCTAGTGGGGAGTCAACCGTTAGTGATTTGCTTGATGCATTTGGAAGAATAATTTCCACAAGCTTTTCATATTCGTGCTCTCCAAATCCGGCTAGTTAAGTTCGAATGCCTCACTCAACGCAGTCCATTTTTTGTAACTGATGCACTTAAATTTCGGAATCATCGGAGGATGTCGTTTGAAGAGCGTAGAAGAAGCGGTACTGCCGTCGACGCGAGCGACCTCCTCCTGCCGCGATCAAAACATGCATCGTTGGCCCCTCCCATCACACCCTCTCAATCTGCATCCTCAACCGCTGATCGACCAGTTCGGCCCGTGCCGATAGCGGCCCTTGGCGCAATGCAGCAGGCATAGGGTGCTCACACGACCAAGGGAGGCCCTTCGATAACCCAGATGGCAGCGTGGGAGCGCCAGGCGGGCATGGCGCGGCAGGGCGGTGAGGCCCATCCCCCGCACCATGATTCGCGGACCCGCTATCGGCTCAACTCATACGCACACATATTGACCGTCGTCGCCAGGTTCAGCGATTCGATGCTGCCGCAGCCGGCAATCGTGAAGGGCTGGGCATGCAAGGCGGTCAGCTGCTCGCGGGGCACGCCGCGGGCTTCGTTGCCGAACAGGTAGCAATCGAAGTCCCTGAAGCTGGCCGCCTGCACGCGCTCGCCCTGCATGTCCAGGCAGGCGATGCGGGCAAAGCGCGTGCGCAGCGAATCCAGCTCGACATCCAGCTCCAGCGGCGTATGGAAGATGGCGCCCATGCTGGCGCGCACCACCTTGGGGTTGTACGGATCGACGCTGTTGGGGCTGAGCAGGCAGCGAAAACCGCCGAACCAGGCCAGGGTGCGCAGGATGGTGCCGAGGTTGCCCGGGTCCTGGATTTCGTGCAGGTAGATGGCGCGCTCGTGCCCTGCGGGAGCGGCAAGCGGCGCGGCGGTTTCCGGCATCGGCACCACGGCAAGGATGCCTTGCGGGGTCTTGGTGTCGGCGATCTGCGCCATCTGGCGCTCGCTGATCACTTGCGTCTTGAACGGGCTTTGCCAGTGCTCGTAGGCGCCGGTCACGTACAGCTGACTGCGCAGCAGCCGCGGGTCGTGGACCGCGGCTTTCTGCAGCTCCAGCAGCAGGTGCTCGCCCTCCACCAGAAAATGCCCGAACTCGGCCCGGTACTTTTTCTGGTGCAGTTTCTTGATGTCGTCGAGTTTCATCGAGGCTCGCTCAGTGGCTCTGCGCGGCGGCCAGCATCGACTTGGCCACCGCTTCGGCGACCTTGATGCCATCCACGCCCGCCGACAGGATGCCGCCCGCATAACCGGCGCCCTCACCGGCCGGGAACAGGCCGCGCAGGTTGAGGCTTTGCAGGGTCTCCGGGTCGCGGGTGATGCGCACCGGCGACGAGGTGCGGGTTTCGATGCCGGTGAGTACCGCATCGTTGCGGTCGAAGCCGCGGATCTGCTTGCCGAACACCGGCAGCGCCTCGCGGATGGCCTCGATCGCATAGTCCGGCAGCGAGGGCGCCAGATCGCCGAGGCGCACGCCGGGCTTGTAGGAAGGCTCGACCTCGCCGAACTCGCTCGACGGCACGCCGCGGATGAAGTCGCCGACCAGTTGCGCGGGTGCGCAGTAGTCGCGGCCGCCCAGCTCGTAGGCGCGCGACTCCAGGCGCTCCTGCAGCTCCACGCCGGCCAGCGGGCCGCCGGGGAAGTCCTGCTCCGGGTTGATGCCGACGACGATGCCGGCGTTGGCGTTGCGCTCGTTGCGCGAGTACTGGCTCATGCCGTTGGTCACCACGCGCTCCGGTTCGGAGGTGGCGGCCACCACGGTGCCGCCCGGGCACATGCAGAAGCTGTACACCGCGCGGCCGTTCTTGGCCTGGTGCACCAGCTTGTAGTCGGCGGCGCCCAGCTCCGGATGGCCGGCGTATTTGCCCAGGCGCGCCTGGTCGATCATCGATTGCGGGTGTTCGATACGGAAGCCCACGGCGAACGGCTTGGCTTCGATGAACACGCCCTGGCGGTGCAGCATGCGGAAGGTGTCGCGCGAGCTGTGGCCCAGCGCCAGCACCACATGGCGGCTGCGCAGGGTTTCGCCGCTCTCCAGCACCACGCCCTCGAGCTGGCCGTCGTCGATCAGCAGGTCGGTCACCTTGCTTTCGAAGCGCACCTCGCCACCCAGGGCGATGATCTCCTCGCGCATGGTCGAGACCACGCCGGTCAGGCGGAAGGTGCCGATGTGCGGCTTGCTGACGTACATGATCTCTTCCGGCGCGCCGGCGCGGACGAACTCGTGCATCACCTTGCGGCCGTAGAACTTGGGGTCCTTGATCTGGCTGTAGAGCTTGCCGTCGGAAAACAGGCCGGCACCGCCCTCGCCGAACTGCACGTTGGATTCCGGGGTCAGGGTCTTCTTGCGCCACAGCGCCCAGGTGTCCTTGGTGCGCCGGCGCACGTCCTTGCCGCGCTCCAGCACGATGGGCTTGAAGCCCATCTGCGCCAGCAGCAGGGCGGCGAACAGGCCGCAGGGACCGAAACCCACCACCAGCGGTCGCTCGCTCAGCTCGGCCGGCGCCTGGCCTACCGGGTAGTAGTTGGTGTCCGGGGCCGGGCGGATGTTCTTGTCGTCGGCCAGGCGCGCCAGGATCGAGGCTTCGTCGCGGGCTTCCAGGTCGATGATGTAGATGAACAGGATGACGCTGTTCTTCTTGCGCGCATCGTAGCTGCGCTTGAACACGCTGAAGTTCAGCAGGTCGGCGTCGCGGATGTTCAGGCGCTTGACGATGGCCGCGCGCAGCTCCTCGGGGGAGTGGTCGAGGGGCAGGGACAGTTCGTTGATGCGAATCATGGGGTAATCCTGGCCGGTGTCTCCGGCAAAGGAAGCAACTGGGGGAGGGGAAAGGCGCGAATTGTAGCTGCTGGCGCCGCCCGCTGTCAGGCCGCCCTGCCGGGGCGGTGCCGCGCGAAGCCCTATCGGCGTATACTTGCCGCCATTTTGCGGCCCCATGCCCCCTGCGCTGGCCCGCTACTCACCTGATTTCCGTGGTTGGCTCCATCATGAAACGCTCCAAAAGCAGCAGCCGCTGGCTGAACGAACACGTCAACGATCCCTACGTCAAACAGGCGCAGAAGGACGGCTATCGCTCGCGCGCCGCCTACAAGCTGCTCGAGCTGAACGAGAAGGACAAGCTGATCCGCCCCGGCATGCTGCTCATGGACCTGGGTTCCGCGCCCGGTGGCTGGTCGCAGGTGGCGGGCCGTCTCGTTGGCGACCAGGGCCGCGTGCTGGCCAGCGACATCCTGCCGATGGACTCGCTGGAAAACGTCGACTTCATCCAGGGCGACTTTTCCGACGACAAGGTGTTCCAGCAGATTCTCGACAAGCTCGATGGCCGGCAGCCCGACCTGATCATCTCCGACATGGCCCCCAACATCAGCGGGGTTGCCGCCGCCGATCAGGCCTCCTCGATGTACCTGGCCGAACTGGTCCTCGACATGGTCCGCCAGGTGCTCAAGCCCAACGGCAACTTCGCGATCAAGATCTTCCAGGGCGAAGGCTCGGACGACTACCTGAGGGATGTCCGCAGCTCGTTCGAAAAGGTCGTGGTGCGCAAGCCCGACGCCTCGCGCTCGCGCTCGCGCGAGGTGTATTTCGTGGCCAAGGGCTTCAAAGGCTAAGCCAGCCACGGCACTGTTCGCGCAAGGCCTGCGAGCCGTCACGCCACGCCGCTACCGACTCCCCATCTTCCTCTGCCCAAGGCCCGGCCCCAGCGCCGGGCCTTTTGCTGTCCGCCGTCCACACGCTTCTGCCTAGTCCGGTTTGACGATGAGCGCAGCCGGGCCGCGCCGGATCATCGAGTCATGAGCAGATTCGCTCGATGAGATCGACGGAGGAGTAGGCGATGCATGTGATGCGAGAGAAAACCGCGGTAGAGATCGAGCTGATCGCTCGCGCCCGCCGCCTGGTTCCCGCCCTGCGCGAGCGGGCCGAGCGGGCCGACCGCGAGGGCAAGGTGCCCGACGAGACCATCCGCGAGATGCAGGAGGCCGGCCTGTTCCGCGCCCTGCAGCCGAAGCAGTGGGACGGCTACGAGGTCGACCCGCGCACCTTCTTCGAGATCCAGATGACGCTGGCCGAAGGCTGCATGTCCACCGCCTGGATCTACGGCGTGATGGGCGTGCACCCCTGGCAGCTGGCCCGCTACCCGGTCGAGGCCCAGCAGGACGTGTGGGGCGAGGACACCAGCACGCTGATCTCCTCCACCTACATGCCGGTGGCCAAGGTCACTCCGGTGGAAGGCGGCTACCGCATCAGCGGGCGCTGGGGCTTCTCCAGCGGCAGCGAGCACTGCCAGTGGTGCCTGCTCGGCGGCATCCTGCCGGGTACTGAGGAGCAGCCGGCCGAGCACGGCACCTTCCTGGTGCCGCGCAGCGACTACCGCATCGAGAAGAACTGGGATGTGCTCGGCCTGCGCGGCACCGGCAGCCACGACATCGTGATCGAGGACGCCTTCGTCCCCGCCCACCGCGTGCAGCGCACCAACAACTCCAGCCTGGCGGCCACCCCGGGGCGCGAGGTCAACACCAACCCGATCTACGCGCTGCCTTTCGCCCAGGTGTTCACCCGCGCGGTGTCCAGCTCATGCCTCGGCGCCCTGCAGGGGGCGATCAACGAGTTCAGCGACAACGCCAAGAAGCACATCGGCAAGCACGGCGCCAGGACCGCCGAGGACCCGGTGGCGCAGACCGCGGTGGCCGAGGCGATCACCACCGTCGATGCCTTCAAGCTGGTGCTCGAACGCAACTTCGCGCACATGCTGGCGCTGGCCGAGCAGGGCGAGATCCCCGACACCGAGACCCGCCTGCTGTACCGCTACCAGTCCGCCCAGGTCACCAACGTGTGCGCCGAGCGGGTCAGCGACCTGCTGCGCTCGATGGCCGCCTCCGGCCTGTACAACACCAACCCGGTGGCGCGCACCTTCCGCGACCTGCACCAGGCGCGCGGACACATCTCCAACAACGTGGCCGCCTACGGGCGCAGCTACGGCGCGGTGCAGCTCGGCCTGCCCAACCCCGATCCCTACGTCTGAACATCCAGCGACCACGGCACAGGACAGCACAACAATGACAACACAGGTTCGGCCTCAAACCGCCTACGACGTGATCGTCGTCGGCTCCGGCGCGGGCGCCATGTCGGCGGCGGTGGTCGCCGCCGACCAGGGCCTCTCGGTGCTGGTCGTCGAGAAGAGCGACAAGTACGGCGGCACCTCGGCGATCTCCGGCGGCGGCATCTGGATCCCCAACAACCACTACTTCGCCGAGAAGGGTGGCAAGGACAGCTACGACAAGGCCTTCACCTACCTGAAGGCCTCGACCAACGGCCTGGTCGACGAGGAGCGCCTGCGCGCCTACCTCGAATACGCGCCGCGGATGATCCACTACCTCGAGACGCGCAGCCGTGTGCGCTACGCGGTGGCGGAGAAGTATCCCGACTACTACCAGCACCTGCCCGGCTCGCTGCCCGGCGGGCGCAGCCTCGACCCCGAGCTGTTCGACACCAGCCTGCTCGGCGACGAATACGACAACATGCGCAAGCCGTCGCCGACCACCCTGCTGATGGGCTGCATCGCCTGGACCGCGCGCCACGCGCACAAGGCGATGTCCCGCGAGTTCGGCTGGCGGCTGATGATTCTCGGCCTGATCGCCCGCTACAAGCTCGACTTCAAGTGGCGGCGCAAGACCAAGATGGACCGCCGCGCCGCCCTCGGCGCCTCGCTGATCGCCGCGCTGCGCCGTTCGCTGATGGACCGCGACGTGCCGCTGTGGCTGAACACCGACTTCCGCGAGCTGGTGGTGGAGAACGGCCGGGTGACCGGCATCACGGTGGTGCAGGGCGGCCAGAAGATGACCCTGCAGGCGCGCCGCGGGGTGATCTTCGGCAGCGGCGGCTTCGAGCAGAACCAGGCGCTGCGCGACAAGTACCTGCCGCAGCCGACCAAGGTCGGCTGGAGCGCCACCCCGCCGGGCAACAACACCGGCGCCGCGCTGGAGGCCGCGCAGGCCATCGGCGCCGCCACCGACCTGATGGACTGGGGCTGGTGGGCGCCGACCATCCACGTCCCCGGCGAGGAGAAGCCGCGCGGCATCTTCGCCGAGCGCGCCTTCCCCGGCGCCATCGTGGTCAACGGCCACGGCAAGCGCTTCGTCAACGAGGCGGCGCCGTACCTGGAGTTCGTCGACGCCATGTACCGCGAGCACCAGAAGGACGGCAAGAGCATCCCGGCCTGGGTGATCTTCGACGCCCACTACCGCTTCAACTACGCCATGGGCCCGCTGATGCCGGCGCAGGTGATGCCCGACAGCCGCCTGCGCAAGGAATGGCTGAACAGCGTGTACTGGAAGGCCGACAGCCTGGCCGACCTGGCCAAGCAGATCGGCGTCGATCCCGCCGGCCTGGATGCCACGGTGAAGCGCGTCAACGAGTTCGCCCGCAGCGGCGTCGACGCCGATTTCGCCCGCGGCGGCAACGTGTTCGACCGCTACTACGGCGACAGCAACGTCAAGCCCAACCCGTGTCTGGCGCCGATCGCCAAGGGGCCGTTCTACGCCATGCGCCTGGACGCCGGCGACATCGGCACCAAGGGCGGCCTGCTGACCGACGCCAACGCCCGGGTGCTGCACGAGAACGGCCAGCCGATCCCCGGCCTGTACGCCATCGGCAACACCTCGGCCTCGGTGATGGGCACCAGCTATCCCGGCGCCGGCGGCACCCTCGGCCCGGCGATGACCTTCGGCTACATCGCCGCCCGGCACATTGCCGCCAGCGCCTGAGGAGAGCGGTCATGAAGCACGATGCGATTTCCACCTGCACTGACATCCAGCTGCCGCTGCAGGTGGCCGATGCCGGCAGCCTGCAGTGGGACGATCAGTGCGACGTGCTGGTGATCGGCTGGGGCGCGGCCGGCGCCTGCGCGGCGCTGGAGGCCCGCGCCCAGGGCGCCGACGTGCTGGTCGCCGACCGCTTCACCGGCGGCGGCGCCAGCGCCAAGAGCGGCGGGGTGGTGTACGCCGGCGGCGGCACCCGCCAGCAGCGCGACGCCGGCTACGCCGACAGCCCCGAGGCGATGTTCGACTACCTCAGGCACGAGACCCAGGGCGTGATCGGCGACGCCACCCTGCGCCGCTTCTGCGAGTCCAGCGCGGCCAACCTGGAATGGCTGGAAGGCCACGGCGCGCGCTACGAGCACAGCATGCCGCCGGGCGGCGGCAAGACCTCCTATCCGCCGGACGGCTACTTCCTCTACTACTCGGGCAACGAGATGGTGCCCTCGCACCGCGGCCAGCACACGCCGGCACCGCGCGGGCACCGTACCGTGGGCAAGGGCCAGTGCGGCGCGGTGCTCTACGGCCATCTGCAGCGCGCCTGCCTGAAGGCCGGCGTGCGGGCGCAGACGCAATCCGCCGCGCGCCGCCTGGTGCTGGACGCCCGGGGCCGGGTGATCGGCGCCGAGCTGTGGTGCCTGCCCGCCGGCAGCAAGGCGGCGAAAGAGCATGCCCGCCTCGCGGCGCGCGCCGAGCGCCTGCAGAACTTCGCCCCGAGCTACTGCGACGGCCTGCGCCGCAAGCTGGCGCGGATCGAGCAGCAGCACGCCAGGCCACGGCTGGTGCAGGCGCGCCGCGGGGTGATCCTCAGCACCGGCGGCTTCATCTTCAACCGGGCGATGATCGGTGAACACGCACCCAAGTACCGGCGCAACTTCAAGGTCGGCGCCACCGGCTGCGACGGCAGCGGCCTGCGCCTGGGCCTGTCCGCCGGGGCGGCCAGCGACCGCCTGCAGCAGGTCTCGCCGTGGCGCTTCATCAACCCGCCGCTGTGCTGGCCCAAAGGCATCGTGGTCAACATCGCCGGGCAGCGCTTCGTCAACGAGGAAGTCTACGGCGGCACCCTCGGCTATCCGCTGTGCGAGGAGCAGGGCGGCAAGGCCTGGCTGGTGCTGGACGCGCGCCTGCGCCGCCAGGCCATCAAACAGGCGCTGTTCGGCGGCTACTGGTGGTTCCAGAGCGTGCCGGCGCTGGCGTTGATGCTGCTGAAGGTGCGCAAGGGCCGCACGGCCCGCGAGCTGGCCGGCGCCACCGGCATGCAGCCGGCGCTGCTCGAGGAGTCCTTGCGCGCCTACAACGCCGCCGCGCGCGGCACCGCGCCGGACCCGGTCGGCAAGTCGCAGAGCAGCCGCCAGGTGCTCGACCAGGGGCCGTTCTACGCCTGCGACATCTCGGTGGGCAACCCGGTGTTCCCGCTCGGCGCGCTGACCCTCGGCGGCCTCAAGGTCGACGAGGACAACGGCGCGGTGCTCGACGGCCAGGGCCAGGCGATCCCCGGCCTGTATGCCGCCGGGCGCACCGCCATCGGCATTCCCTCGCACCTCTACATCAGCGGCCTGTCGCTGGCCGACTGCGTGTTCTCCGGCCGTCGCGCCGGCGAAGCGGCGGCCCATGCCGGCCACACCACCACCCAGGCCGCGCCGCTCGGCGCGCACGCCTGAACCAGGAGACGAACATGACAGGACGGGTACAGGACAAGATCGCCCTGGTCACCGGCGGCGCCAGCGGCATCGGCCGCGCCATCGTGCAGGCGCTGGTGGGCGAGGGCGCCCGGGTGCTGATCAGCGACCTCAACGCCGACGCCGGCCAGGCGCTGGCCGACCAACTTAATGAACAGCGGGGCGGCGCGGCCAGCTTCGTCCGCCACGACGCCGCCAGCGAGGCCGACTGGAACGCGGTCGCCGAGCTGGTGCGCGAGCGCTACGGCCGTCTCGACGTGCTGGTCAACAACGCCGGCATCCTGCTCAAGGGCTCTATCGAGGAAACCAGCCTTGAGGATTGGCACAAGCTGCTGCGGGTCAACGCCGACAGCGCCTTCCTCGGCTGCCGCATGGCCGTCGCGCTGATGAAGGACAGCGGCGGCGGCTCGATCATCAACGTCTCGTCCATCGCCGCCCTGGCCGGGCGCGACGACTACGCCGCCTACGGCGCCTCCAAGGGCGCGGTGGCCGCCCTCAACCGCGCCGTTGCGGCCCACTGCCGCCGGCAGAAGTACCGCATCCGCTGCAACTCGCTGCATCCCGACGGCGTGCTGACGCCGATGACCGTCGCCAGCTACCCGCCGGGCATCGACCCGGCGAAGTTCACCATCGACAGCGACCCGATGAACCGCATGTGCCTGCCCGAGGACGTCGCTTCCGCCGCCCTGTACCTGGCCAGCGACGAGTCGCGCGCCATCAACGGCATGGAACTGCGCATCGACAGCGGCCAGTTCGTCATGAGTATCTGAACATGAACAGTCCCGAATACATCTCCCTGCGCGTCGCGCAGGTCATCGAGGAAACCGCCGACGCCCGCTCGCTGGTGTTCGAGGTACCGGCCGAGCTGGCCGAGCGCTTCCGCTACAAGCCGGGGCAGTTCCTCACCCTGCGCATCCCCTTTGAGGGCAGCTGGCTGCCGCGCTGCTACTCGCTGTCCAGCACGCCGCTGCTGGACGAGCCGCTGCGCGTCACCGTCAAGCGCGTCAAGGACGGCCGCGCCTCCAACTGGCTGTGCGACGTGCCCAAGGCCGGCGATGCCATCGAGGTGATGGCGCCGGCCGGGGTGTTCGTGCCGCGCAGCCTGGACGGCGACTTCCTGCTGTTCGGCGGCGGCAGCGGCGTCACCCCGGTGCTGTCGATCCTGCGCTCGGTGCTGCACGCCGGCCAAGGCCGCGTGCTGCTGATCTACGCCAACCGCGACGAGGCCTCGGTGATCTTCCGCGACGAGCTGAAGGCACTGGCCGCCGCCCATCCGCGCCGCCTGCAGGTGATCCACTGGCTGGACTCGGTGCAGGGCATCCCCGCCGTCGAGCAGCTCGCCGAACTGGCGCGGCCGTTCCGGCACGCCGAGACCTTCATCTGCGGCCCCGGCCCGTTCATGGACGCCGCGGTGTCCGCGCTGCATAGCCTCGAGGTGCCCAGCGCCAAGGTGCACGTCGAGCGCTTCGTCTCGCTGCCCGGCGAGGGCGAGCAGGGCGAGGCGCCGGTCAGCGAGGCGGCGGTGGCCGCGCGTCTGGAGGTCAGCCTCGATGGCGCCGAACACGCCCTCGACTGCGAACCGGGCGAGACCCTGCTCGACGCCATGCGCCGCAATGGGGTGCGCGCGCCGCACTCCTGCCTGGTCGGCGCCTGCGCCTCGTGCATGTGCACGGTGGAGCAGGGCGAGGTCGAGCTGCTGCGCAACGAGGCCCTCGACCAGCAGGAACTGAACGAAGGCTGGACCCTGGCCTGCCAGGCCGTGGCCACCAGCGCGCACGTGCGCGTGCGCTTCCCCGACTGAGATACGGATGGCCGAGATGACCGATATTCCGCTGACCACCCCGGCCGCCGAGGGCGTGCCGCCGACCATTCCCGCCCTGGTGTTCGCTTGCGCGCGTCGCCACGCCGGGATCTGCGCCCTGGCCGACGGCGAGGTGCGCATCGACTACGCCGAGCTGCCCGAGCGGGTGCTGGCGGTGAGCCGTGCGCTGATCGCCGAGGGCATTCAGCCCGGCGACCGCGTCGCCGTGTGGGGGCCGAACCGCCACGACTGGGTGCTGGCCGCGCTGGGCATCCACTGCGCCGGCGGCGTGCTGGTGCCGATCAACACGCGCATGAAGGGCGTTGAAGCCGCCGACATCCTCGAACGCAGCGGCACCCGCCTGCTGTTCTGCGTCGGCCAGTTCCTCGGCATCGACTACCCGGCCATGCTCGAACCCCACCGCCCGGCTAGTCTCGAGCGCGTGGTGGTGCTGCCCTGCGAGGCGCCCTCCGACCATGGCGACCTGAGCTGGCAGGGCTTTCTTGCCGCCGGCGCAGCGGTCGACATGGACGAGGCCCAGGCGCGCGCCCTGACCGTGCGCCCGGACGATCTGTCCGACCTGCTGTTCACCTCCGGCACCACCGGCAAGCCCAAGGGCGTGATGAGCGCCCACGGCCAGAACCTGCGCGCCTTCGCCGAATACGTGCAGGTCATCGGCCTGCGCCCCGGCGACCGCTACCTGATCGTCAACCCGTTCTTCCACGCCTTCGGCTACAAGGCCGGCTGGCTGACCTGCCTGCTCGGCGGCGCGACCATCCTGCCGCACCCGGTGTTCGACGCCGAGGCGGTGTTCCAGCGCATCGAGCGCGACCAGATCACCGTGCTGCCCGGCCCGCCGACCCTGTACCTGTCGATGCTCGCCCACCCCAAGCTGGCAGAAAGCGACCTGTCCAGCCTGCGCATCGCCGTCACGGGAGCTGCGACCATCCCGCCGGTGCTGGTCGAGCGCATGCGCCGCGAACTGGGCTTCGCGGTGGTCACCACCGCCTACGGGCTGACCGAGTGCGGCGGCCTGGCGACCATCTGCGATCCGGCCGACGACGCCGAGACGGTGGCCACCACCTGCGGCCGCGCCATCCCCGGCACCGAGGTGCGCGTGGTCGACGGCGAAAACCGTGCGCTGCCGCCGGGCGAGGCGGGCGAGGTGTGCCTGCGCGGCTTCCACGTCATGCAGGGCTACTTCGAGAACCCGCAGGCCACCGCCGAGACCATCGACGCGGAGGGCTGGCTGCACACCGGCGACGTCGGCACCCTGGATGCGCGCGGCTACCTGCGCATCACCGACCGGCTCAAGGACATGTTCATCGTCGGCGGCTTCAACTGCTACCCGGCGGAGATCGAGGCCGGCCTGCTCGAACACCCGGCCATCGCCCAGGTCGCGGTGATCGGCGTGCCCGACGAGCGCATGGGCGAGGTCGGCTGCGCCTGCGTGGTACTGCGCCCCGGCCAGCAGCTCGACGAACCCGACCTGATCGCTTGGTCGCGCCAGCGCATGGCCAACTACAAGGTGCCGCGCCTGGTGCGCTTCTTCGAGGTGCTGCCGGTGAATGCGTCGAACAAGGTGGTGAAGGCCGAGCTGCGCGCCGCGGTGGGCTGAGGGCGGGCCGGCTGGCAGTTGCATAACCCACTGTAGGGGCGAATTCATTCGCCAAAATGCCCCGCGCAGGCGAATGAATTCGCCCCTACGGGCCGGGACATCGCTTGCGCGATTGCCCTGCAGATCGCCGCCGAAAGTTCACCGGCACGGCTATACACTGGAGAGCCATCCCGCAAGGACACTCCTCGTGACCGTCTATGGCATCGTACTGTTCGCGGCCCTGCTGCACGCCTCCTGGAACGCCATCGTCAAGGGCGGCAGTGACAAGCTGCTCACCACCGTACTGGTCGCCGGCTCGGCCGCGCTGCTCGCCGGTGTGGCGCTGCCGTTCCTCGACCAGCCGGCCGCGTCGAGCTGGCCGTACATCGCCGCGTCGGTGCTGCTCCAGGTGGTCTATTACGCCCTGCTGGCCAGGGCCTATCAGGTCGCCGACATGAGCCATGCCTACCCGCTGATGCGCGGCTGCGCGCCCCTGCTGGTCGCGGTGCTCGGCGTCTACTGGTTGGGCGAGCCGCTGAGCGGCAGCGCCTGGCTGGGCATCGCGATCATCTGTGGCGGCATCCTGGGGATGGCCGGACGCGGGCTCGCCGGCAGTGCCGGGCTGGGGATCGCGCTGGCCAATGCCGGGGTGATCGCCGGCTATACCCTGATCGACGGCGTCGGCGTGCGCCTGTCCGGGGCACCGGTCGCCTATGGCCTGTGGATCTTCCTGCTCAGCGGCCTGGCCCTGGTGGCCTGGGCGCTGGCGCAGTTGCAGCGGCGCGGGGCGCTGGTCCGCTACCTCGGCGGCAACTGGCACTACGGCCTGATCGGCGGCTTCGGCACCATCGCCTCGTACAGCCTGGCGCTGTGGGCCATGACCCTGGCGCCGGTGGCGGTGATCGCCGCCCTGCGGGAAACCTCGATCCTGTTCGCCACGGCCATCTCGGGGTTGATCCTCAAGGAACGGCTGAGTGCGGTGCGCATCGCCGCCGCCTGCGTCATCGCGCTCGGCGCGGTGACCCTGCGGCTTCCTTGACTGGCTTGGGGGGATCGTTCACCTGCAGCCGGCCGACGCAGCCGCAACTGCGCCGGTCGTGACTGCGCCTTTCATGCCCTAGTTGGTGCAGCCGGAGGTCTCCGGATACAGGTAGACCAGGCCGCGCTTCTCACCCTTGGAGTCCTCGTAGGTCATGGCCGCGGGAATGACTCCGCAGAAGGTCTTGGCCTGATCGGGAATGAAGTACTCGACCTTGACCACCTTGGAGATGTCCAGGGGCATGCCGTACTGGTACTGCTTGAACTCGGGGGTCTGCACGTCCTTCACGCCCTTCATCACCATCAGCGGGGGCGGGGTATCGGTTTCGGTTTGCGCGATGACCACGGACGTGGTGGACACGGCCGAGAGCACGGCGACGGCACAGCACAACTGCACTGATCGACTTTTCAACAGCTTCATGGGATGCCTCCCGGAAACAGGAATCGGGCTCCATCAAGATCGTTCGATGCAGGGCACCGGGTTGGGCATCGGCTGGCCGGCAACCCTGCACGGGTTCCGTCAGCGGTAACGCTAGCAGACTGGATCGGCGCTGCTGCCGTGGGCGTGTCCGTTCGTCCGCTTCTCGCGGGGCCGGCCCGCTGCGTGCTAGGGCCGACGCCGTGGCCTGATCGGCGCGCCCAGGGCGCGCGCGTCTAGACCGCCCTCCTGGCTGGCCCCGGCGTGCCGGCCAGCGGCGGCGTGACGGCGAGCGGGGCCGGCTGGCGCGGCCTACCGTTCATCGCCTGGAGCACCCGGGACGGCGCCCGCATGGCCCATGCGCGTCGCCGAAGGCGGTGTATGATCCGGCCCAGTCGCCTCTCGAAACCCTCTGCAGGAACCCGGTCATGGAAGCCAACAGCCGTCCCCTGATGCGCATCTTCGAACCCACCGTCTGCTACCAGATCCCGCTGTTCCAGCGCCCCTACGTGTGGCGGCGCGAGGGTAACTGGCAACCCTTGTGGGACGACTTCGAGCGGCAGCTCGGTCAGGCGCTGGCTGGCCAGCGACTGCGCCCGCACTTCCTCGGCGCGGTGGTGATCGAGCAGCTGTTCGACGCCAGCGGCTGGGTGCAGTTGCGCCAGGTCATCGACGGCCAGCAGCGCTTCACCACCCTGCAACTGCTGCTGATCGCCCTGCGCGACCTGTGCGCCAGCCTGGGCAGCGCGCGCTACTTCGAGCGCTTCGACTCGCTGGTCTCCAACCGTGCCGCGCTGGTCGACCGGCCGGAAGAAATCTGCAAGTTGCTGCCGACCAACTTCGACCGCCGCGCCTACGCCCAGGTACACCGGGCCGGCAGCCCCGAGGCGCTGCTGGCGCAGTTGCAGGCGGAGGGCGAAACGCTCGACCGCGAGCAGGGCATCGCCGGCGCCTACCTGTACTTTCACGCGCAGGCCAGCGACTGGCTGGCGCAGCCGGTCGAGGAGCGCCCCTACCTGGAGCTGGAGGACCGCCTCGAAGCGCTCTGGGCGGTGGTGCAGAAGGGCCTGCAGTTCGTGGTGATCGAGCTCGGCGAGCACGACGAGGCCCAGGTGATCTTCGAGACCCTCAACGCCCGTGGCACCCAGCTGCTGCCGGCCGACCTGATCAAGAACTTCCTGTTCCGCCGCGCCCAGGCCGAGGGCGACGACATCGACCGGCTGTACCAGACCTACTGGGCTGAATTCGACGGCGAGTTCTGGCGCGAGGAAGTCCGCCAGGGCCGCGACAGCCGGCCGCGCATCGACATCTTCATGCGCCACTTCCTCACCCTGGCCATGCGCCGGGACGTCCGCTTCGTGCACCTGTTCGACGAGTACAAGCACTACGTGCAGTACACGGACGACTGGCGCTCGTGCCTGATCGGCGAGGCCAGCAGCGCCCGCGAGCACCTGGCGCTGCTCGCCAGCTACGCCGAACACTTCCGCGAATTCGCCAGCCCCGCGCCGGGCTCGCACCTGGCACGCTTCCTCAAGCGCCTGGAAGCGCTCGACACCTCGGCGATTTATCCGCTGCTGCTGCTATGCAGCCAGCAACTGCGCCCGCAGCAGGAGGACGAGTTCGAGGCGATCCTCGACGTGCTTGAGTCATTCCTGTTCCGCCGCATGATCTGCGGCCTGACCAGCAAGAACTACAACCGCCCGTTCCTCGACCTGATCCGCCATCTGGAGGACCGGGGCAGCATCAGCGCCTGCGCCGTCGAGCAGTTCCTGCTGGCCAGCGAAGGCGAGGGCGCGCGCTTCCCGACCGACGCCGAACTCAAGCGCGCGATCCTCGACCACCCGCTGTACCAGTGGTGGCCGCAGTACCGCGTGCGCGCCGTGCTGGAGGCCCTCGACGCCGCGCTCGGCAACCAAGAAAGCGCGGCAGACGCCCAGCCGTCCGCGCTGGCCATCGAGCACATCCTGCCGCAGAAGTGGGACGAACACTGGCCGCTGCCGAAAGCCGTGCAGAAGAGCCCGCAAGGCAAACAGGCCTTCACCGAACAGCGCGACCGTCTCAAGCACACCCTCGGCAACCTGACCCTGCTCGCCGGCAGCCTGAACCCGGCGCTGTCGCGCTCGCCGTGGGAAGTGAAGAAGGCGGAGCTGCTCAGGTACGGCCAGCCGGGGCTGAGCCGCGAGCTGCATGAGCTGGAGGACTGGGCGGAGCGGGAGATTCTGGCCAGGGGGGAGGTGCTGGCGGAGGTGGCTTGTGGGGTGTGGCGTTATCCGGTGAGGGAGCGGGAGGTGGTGTGAGCTGCCGAGCCTGATCGCTTGGTCCTACAGCCCATGGCGATCTACAGGATGCCGGGATTGATGTGTTGCTTCGGCGCACTGCCGGTGAATGCTCGAGCAAATGGTGGTGATGGAAGGCGCAGCTCCTAGGGAGTGATTCAGGCGCTACCGACCGGGGCAGCTGGGCTGCCTCGGTCGTTGCTTGGTTTTGATGGGGCAGGATTTAGAATTCTCGTTTTTTGTCCCGAATAGAGAAAACTTACCGAAAGACAATTGTTACGTTAACGTTTGGTTGTGCGCTAACGCTAGCCAACCGGCTTTGCCAGGGACGGATTGCACGACTTACACAAACACCTCCCATTCGAAAGCGACGTCTGGCCGCCATGGGCCCACTGTTCTTGATGGTCAGCATGCATATCATCCAGGTTGATTTCAATCCCGCAATTCGCGCACTTTTTACCACCAATAATCCAAATTGCAAGCCTTTCTTCGTCGGTGAATAAACGCTTAGGATCTTTTACGGATACATCCGGATTATCTAGTAGAAAGTAGCGCGTAAGGACTGATACGCGATCGCGGAGGCTATTTAGGTCGTTTGTTCCCTGTTGCATCAATCTGCCAAACTCAATTAACACAGGGTCTCTGTCATCCTCGGGAAGGTCGAGGTTTGCAGTGCGGCGGACATGGAAGTCCGTCAGGAAACCCCTGATCTTGCTTGCAAGCTTTGCGTGTCCGTACTCATGCATCACCCTCTTGATAAAGATGTAGTAAAGTGGTGGGTATGCTTGTTTTGATAAAAGAGCGTCATGATCGGCGAATATCTTTGAGAGATTTTTAAGTTGGTCGGTCACTCTCCTTTCTAGGCCGCTTGCATCGGCAGCGCTCATCTGTTTGTTCTTTTTTACTAGGTCGTCTAAAAATCTTTTCTTAAGGTCTGAGTATGGTCCACCACCGCCCTGCGCAGTCCGCTCCAAGAGCAGAAACTTTGCGGCGATCTCGTAGTGCTGATATCTCTTGTTTGAGATTTTTAGCTTTTTCTTGAAGAATTCGTCCGATGCGATATCACGAATGAGGCGGCACATTTCTCCACCCATTGCGTTTCGCTTTTCTGCAGCATTGAGAGGTTCACCATTGTTTAGTCGAGAGAATAGTTCCTCAATGTCTTCATCCGCAGCGTTTTGAATAAGAACAACCGAGAGCGACGTCGCCTTAAATTCTTCTCTCCAGAACTCAGAGAGTTCTGAAAATTTTGCTCCTGGTTGAGGGCTAGGTTGGCCAGGTCGTTCCTCCATTAGTGAAAAATCTGTTGCTAGTTGGAGGTTGTCTTGCATAAACGCATAGATGGTGTGAAGTCGCTGCTTTCCATCAACAATTGCATATTCGTATATGCCCTTGTTGTTGCGAAGGTCGTGAAAGTAGAGTTTCGGAACATCGAATCTATTAAGGATGGAGTCAATGAAAAGTTGTTGTCTCTCGGTGGACCAGATGGCTGATTCGCGCTGATACTCAGGATTCTCCTGAATGGAATTGCGATTGACCCAGAGCTTTGAAATTGTAAATGGCTGATCTATGCAGTGCATTTCCTTCTCCTTTTCGATTCATTCTGACTCATAACGAACAAATTAATAGGCGCAAGCTTGTGTTGAGAGTGTTCCGAGTAAGCGCAAAAGTCTCGCATGGTTGGATTTATTTGCTTGCCGGGTCTTTCAGGTTTCTGAGAGCTATATCTTGGGGGTGGAGGTTGTTTGTTAGATTT
This sequence comes from Pseudomonas oryzae, assembly GCF_900104805.1. Classification (NCBI taxonomy): domain Bacteria; kingdom Pseudomonadati; phylum Pseudomonadota; class Gammaproteobacteria; order Pseudomonadales; family Pseudomonadaceae; genus Pseudomonas; species Pseudomonas oryzae. The sequence goes on from NZ_LT629751.1 coordinate 1,004,613, forward strand.
GTTCATGTGCACTCAGTAATCTAAAAGAAACCTTGTTGATGTATGGGCTCCTGTAAGGTCCTGATTAATAGCGTTTCGAGCTGAACGTAATAGATGGCATCTGGATTGCGAGTTGGGTGAGGGGGGTTGAGAACTTATACATCATTACAGCAACTCCCTATGCGTGAGGCATTCGAATAGGTATCGAGATTAGCGCGAGCCAAAGAAGAAAGACAACTGGAAAAGCCTGTCGGAATGCATCGAGACTTCCAGGGTCTACTCTGGGGCGAACTCTGCCAGCCTCAGAGTTCTTGGGCAGATGGCCCCCTCTCTAGCGCCAACCCTAACCCAACCATGGACTCACTCCATCCCCCCCCCATTCCTTGCTCCAGATCAACAAAGCCCCCACTACCCGCGCGGCTAATCCATTCGGATGATGTTGCCCCTCGGCCCCCGCCAAAGAATCCGACCCGTGTCACACAGGGCGAGCCGCCGCTGAAAACTGGGCGGTTCGCGACTTCTTCCCGCACGACCATGGGTGAGTCGATGGAGCAAACAACAAGAATTTCCCCCGAGGAGCTGGTGGCCCGTGCCCGGGCGCTGGTGCCGCTGCTGGCCGAGCGTGCCGCGCAGGCCGAGGCCGAGCTGAAGGTGGCCGACGATGTGATCGCCGCGCTGCAGGAGGCGCAGCTTTTCCGCGTCATGCAGCCGAAACGTCACGGCGGCTTCGAGTTCGGGCCCAAGGTGTTCGCCGAGATCCAGCAGACGCTGGCCGAGGGTTGCATGTCCACCGCCTGGATGTATGGCGTGGTGGCGGTGCATCCGTGGCAGCTGGCGCTGTTCCCCGAGCAGGCGCAGCAGGAGGTATGGGGCGAGGATGCCTCGACGCTGGTGGCCTCGACCTACATGCCGGTGGCCAGGGTCACGGAAGTGGAGGGCGGCTACCGCATCAGCGGGCGCTGGGGCTTCTCCACCGGCTGCGAGCACTGCGACTGGGTGTTCCTCGGCGGCAACCTGACGCCGGGCGTCGGCAAGGGCAACAGCTACCGCACCTTCCTGCTACCCAAGAGCGACTACCGCATCGAGCGCAACTGGGAGGTGATCGGCCTGCGCGGCACCGGCAGCCACGACATCGTGGTCGAGGACGCCTTCGTGCCGCTGCACCGTACCCACGCCACCCAGCAGCACGACGACGCGGCCAACCCCGGCCGCGAGCTGAACAGCGCGCCGCTGTACCGGGTGCCGTTCGCCCAGATGTTCATCCCGGCGGTGTCCAACGCCTGCCTCGGCGGCCTGGCGGCGGCCATCCAGCACTTCAAGGACTACGCCAAGCAGGGCATCAGCAAGAACGTCGGCATGCGCACGGTGGACGATCCCAACGCGCAGCTGGCCTATGCCCGCGCGGTGGTGGCCCATGAGCAGATGGTGGAGAACCGCAAGCGCCACTACGACGTGCAGATGAGCTACGCCGAGCGCGGCGAGGCGGCGCCGGTCAACGAACGGCTGCGCCAGCGCTACCAGCTCGCCCAGGTGGCCAACGAGTGCGCCCACCAAATCAACGAGCTGCTGCGCTGCTGCGGCGCTGCCGGCACCTACCGCAGCTATCCGCTGACGCGGATCTTCCTCGACGTGTTCACCGGCCGCGCGCACATCGCCAACAACGTCGACCTGTTCGGCCGCGCCTTCGGCTTCATCGCCCTCACCGACCAGACCACCACCGACAGCTTCCTCTGAGCCCAGGAGACCCGACCATGTCCATGAACCGCGCAAAGATCATCGCCGACCCGATCCCCGAGCGTTACGCCCGCGGCTGGCACTGCCTGGGCTCGGCGCAGAAGTATAAGGACGGCAAGCCGCACACGGTGAACGCCTTCGGCTACCGCCTGGTGGTGTTCCAGACCTCCGATGGCGCGCTGCAGGTGCTCGACGCCTGGTGCCCGCACATGGGCGGCGATCTCAGTCACGGCCGCCTGGAGGGCGACAACGTGGTCTGCCCGTTCCACGGCTGGCAGTTCGACCGCGAAGGCAAGGCGGTGAGCATTCCCTACTGCAAGCGCGTGCCGCCGAAGGCGCGGGTGGGCCGCTGGGCCACCGCCGAGCTGAACGAGGCGCTGTTCATCTGGCACGACCCGGACGGCAACCCGCCGATCGAGGGCCAGGAGATCCCGCGTCTGGAGGAGCTGTATTCGCCGGAGTACAGCGAGATGCGCTGGGCCGAGTGGGTGATCAACGCCAACAGCCGCGAGCTGGTGGACAACATCGTCGACATGGGGCACTTCGACGAGACGCACCAGTCGCCGTCGCTGTTCTTCGCCAACCTGTTCGAGGACCACAAGGCCACCCAGGTGCAGATCTCCGGCTCGCGGATCATGAGCGCGGGCGAGGCGGTGATCACCTACGCCACCTACTACGGACCGGGCGTGCTGCTGGTGTCGCTGAAGGGGCCGTACAAGGGCCACTACATGGAGACCATCTACATCGTCGGCAACACGGCGATCGACCACAACAGCTTCACCCTGCACTTCGGCGTGGCCACCAAGTTCATCCCGGGGCTGAGCAAGGCGGAGAACCAGCAGCTGATCGCCGAGTGGACCGAGCTGCAGCAGGTCGCCCTGGGCACCGACGTGGCCATCTGGGACAACAAGGTGCGCATCGGCAACCCGATGCTGTGCGAGAGCGACGGGCCGATCTACCACGCGCGCAAGTGGTACGACCAGTTCTTCCAGCCGATCAACGAGGCGTCCGAGGAGTCGACCCGCCGCTACGAGCATGAGATCGACATGGACTACGTCGGCGTGAAGCCGGAACTGCGCCACCTGCGCGGCTGATTGCGAACAGTGCGCCGGGCGCTCTCCTGTAGGGGCGAATTCATTCGCCTTCGCGGAGCGGTTTGGCGAATGAATTCGCCCCTACAGGGGGTGTTCATGCGCCGCCATGGTGGCCCCGCCCGGCGCCGCGACGAGGAGAATCCAATGATGGACATTCGTGGACTGGCCTACGTGGTGGCGAGCAGCCGCGACCTGGGCGCCTGGCGCCGGCAGGCCGAGGACGTGCTGGGCATGATGGTGGAGGAGGGGCCGCTGGGCGACCTCTATATCAAGATGGACGAGCGGCCGTTCCGCCTGTTCGTCTCCGGCGGGCCGGCCGACCGCTACGTGGCCAGCGGCTGGGAGCTGGCGGGCGAGGAAGCCTTCGAGCAGGCCTGCGCCGAGCTGGAGCGCGCCGGGGTGCCCTACGAGCGCGGCTGCGTCGAGCTGTGCGCGGTGCGCCGGGTAAACGGCCTGGCCAGCCTGCGCGATCCGTCCGGCAACCTGCACGAGCTGGTGTGGGGCGTGCGCTCGGACTTTCGCCGCTTCGTCTCGCCGGCCGGCGTGCCGGGCTTCGTCACCGGCGAACTGGGCATGGGCCACACCGTGCTGCCGGCGGCGAACTTCGAGGAAACCTGGGCGTTCCTGCGCGATGTCATGGGCTTCGGCCTGTCCGACATCCACCGCTTCCAGCCGGCGCCGGACGCCCCGGCCATCCCCATCTACTTCCTGCACTGCAACAACGGCCGCCACCACAGCCTGGCGCTGTTCGGCGCGCCGGTGCCCAGTGGCTGCGTGCACCTGATGGTGGAGGTGGAGAACCTGGTGGAGGTCGGCCGCGCCCACGACCGCATGCAGCGCGCGGGCGTGAAGCTGATGGCCACCCTCGGCCAGCACGTCAACGACCGCATGACCTCCTTCTACATGGACACCCCCTCGGGCTTCGCCATCGAGTACGGCTTCGGCGGTCTGGTCCTCGACTGGACGCGGCACAGCGTCTACGAGGCCAGCGAGGTGAGCGTGTGGGGGCATGACTTCGGCGTGGGCTTCAACGCGCCGGCCAACTGAGCCGCGACACCACCGGGCGTGCTGCCGACGGCATCACGCCCGGATATCCCTCAAATGGGTGATGTGTCGCCCACCCGCCCTTTCCCACACTGGACTCGTCCCCGCCGCGCCGGCTTCACGCGCGGCGGGGGCATGGACCTGCCCGCGTGGTGGCTTCGCCCGAGCGCGGGTGTGCGATGCCTGAACAAGAAAAACCAGGAGGCAGAATGCCCAAGGCAGCAAGAAAGGACTTCCGGCGAGGCGGGCAGCGCGAGCTGCTGGCCCTGGCCGTGGCGTTGAGCAGCGGGGCGGCGCACGCCCTGCCGACCCTCGAACTCGGCGAGTCGACCACCCTCGAATCGTCGCTGACGGTGAATTACACCGCCTCGGTGCGGACCGAGAAGGCTGACGACGAGTATCTCGACAACCGCAACTATGACGACGGCACGCGCAACTTCGACCGCGGCTCGCTGATCACCAACCGCGTCAGCCTGTTCGGCGAGGCGCTGTTGCGCCACGACAACCTCGGCGCCATGGTCCGTGCCAGCCACTTCTACGACGCGGCCTACCACGACAGCAACGACAACGACTCGCCGGCCACCGTCAACAAGGTCGGCGCCCACGACCACTTCATCGAGAAGACCCGCGAGCGCAGCGGCGGCGAGTTCCGCCTGCTGGACGCCTTCGTGTTCGGCAGCTGGGATTTCGATGACCGCTACCTGTCGGTGAAGGCCGGCCGCCACCTGGTGGCCTGGGGCGAGAGCCTGTTCTGGCCGAACATCAGCCAGGGCCAGGCGCCGGTCGACGCCACCAAATTCAACGTGCCGGGCACCGAGGCCAAGGATGCCTACCTGCCGGTCGGCCAGGTGTCGGCGTCCTTCTCGCTGACCGACGACCTGACCCTGGTCGGCTTCTGGCAGTACAAGTGGGAGGAGACCCTGCTCAACCCGGTGGGCGACTTCTTCGGCAGCGACTTCTTCGGCCCGGGCGCGCAGTTCTTTCGTCTGGATGACGGGGTGATCGGCAGCCTGCCGAACCAGACCGGCCTGGCGGTCAACTATGCCGGCGAGGTGGAGCCGGACGACGACGGCCAGTGGGGCCTGGGCCTGCGCTACCAGCTGGCGCAGAACACCGAGGTCGGTCTCTACCACTACCGCTACCACGACCGGGTGGCGGCGCTGTTCTTCGACTTCACCGGCGACACCCAGTACTCCTCGCTCAAGCGCGCGGGCCGCGGCACCGGGGCAGGCAACGCGCCGGCCTACCAGCTCGGCTACTTCGACGACATCGCCCTGACCGGGGTGAGCCTGAGCACCAAGCTCGGCGATGCGGTGCAGATCGGCAGCGACCTCAGCTACCGCGAGGACGCTGCGGTGTACCTGTCCAACGGCGCGCCGACCCGCGGCAACCTGATCCAGGGCAACCTCAACGCCGTGTACATCCTCGGCCCGAGCGCGCTGGCCCACCAGACCACGCTGATGGGCGAGGTGGTGCACCAGCGCATCGACAGCGTCGAGGACCTGGTCGTGACCGGCGGCCTGCCGGGGCAGAACGGCACCTTCGACGACTTCGAGCACGACGGCCAGACACGCGGCAGCACGCTGCTCGGCGTCGGCGCGATGTTCGACTACCCGAGCCTGTTCAGCGGCTGGGACCTGACCACCAAGCTGTTCTGGAACCAGAACGTCGCCGGCAGCGCCCTGTCCGGCCTGGGCCGCGACGAAAAGCGCATCACCGTCGGCGGCGACTTCAAGTACCTGGGCAACTTCCAGGTCGGCCTGACCTACGTCGGCTACCTCGGCTCGGCGGACATCGCCAACGGCCGCACCCTGGCGGATCGCGACTATGTGTCGCTGAACGCCAAGTACACCTATTAAGAAGGGGAGGGACCCATGAACAAGCAAACGCAACTCGCCAGCCTGCTCGCCTGCGGCGCGCTGCTCGCGCTCGCCACGCCGGCGCTGGCCAATACCGATGAAGCGGCCCGGCTGGACAGCAGCACCCTCACCTGCATGGGCGCCGAGCGCGCCGGCAACGCCGACGGCAGCATTCCGGAGTATTCCGGCAAGTGGTTGGGCGCGCCGCCGCACGTGAATTTCCAGGGCACCGGCAACCATCCGCTCGATCCCTACCCGGACGAGAAGCCGCTGTTCGTCATCACCGCGGCCAACATGGCCGAGCACGAGCAGCACCTCACCGACGGCATGAAGGCGCTGTTCCGGCAGTATCCGCAGACCTTCCGCATGCCGGTCTATCCCTCGCACCGCGACTTCCGCTTCAACGACAGCGTGTGCCAGGCGACCAAGGCCAACGTCGGCTACGCGCATCTGACCGATGACGGCGAGGGCGTGGTGGCCAAGACCGGCGGCACGCCGTTCCCGCTGCCGAAGAGTGGTCTGGAACTGCTGAAGAACGCCTCGCTGTTCACCGTGCGCGCGTGGACCGAGGAATACGTCTCGGACAACGCCTATGTGCTGCGCGACGGCAAGGTCAACTGGGGCCGCGTGCACTCGAAGAACCTGGCGCCGCACCTGGAGCCGGGCCGCATCGGCGACACCAGCGGCCAGTCGTCCTTCTACCTCAACGAGACCCTGCTGCCGCTGCGCGACAAGGGTGAGGTGAACACCGGCATGGAGTTCTGGAACGACAAGACCGAGCCGCGCCAGAGCTGGCGCTACGACCCGGGTACCCGTCGCGTGCGCCAGGCCCCCGGCTATGGCTTCGACATGGCGTTCCCCGGCACCGGCGGGTCGATCACCGTGGACGAGGTACGGCTGTTCAACGGTTCCGGCCAGCGCTACGACTGGAAGATCGTCGAGAAGAAGGAGCTGTACATCCCCTACAACGCCTATCGCATCCACTCGCCGGAGCTGAAGTACGCCGACCTGCTCAAGCCGGGCCATATCGACCCGACCCACATGCGCTACGAGAAGCACCGCGTGTGGGTGCTGGAAGGCACCCTCAAGGCCGACTACCGCCACCTGTACGGCAAGCGTCGCCTGTACATCGACGAGGACACCTGGTTCCCCATCGTCGCCGACAACTACGACAGCCGCGGCGAGCTGTGGCGTACCTCGATGCTCAACTTCTTCTACGCCTACGAGACCCAGACGATGCAGGCCGGTGTCGGCCTGTACCACGACCTGCTGGAGAACACCTACCTGGCGTTCAACCTGATCAACGAGCAGCCCAAGGGCTTCAAGCTGAACGTGGCGGGCTTCCGCCCGGCGATGTTCGGGCCGGAGGCGGCCCGCCGGGGCGGCCTGTGATGGACGGGGCAGGGGGCGCGTGCGCCCCTTGCCTCGCTGCGGGCACCAGCTACGCCGAACTGCAGGGGCTGATCGGCCTGGTCTACGACGGCCTGCTCGAGGACAAGCCGTGGAACGCCCTGCTCGACGCCCTGCGCCGGCAGTTCCGCGCCAACTACGCGTCGCTGACCATCCGGCTGCCGAGCGCCGAGGATCGCGGCCTGGTGGTGTTCGCCGGCGAGGCGCGACCGCACATCCACGCCCTGTACAGCAGCTCGCTGTACGCGGTCGATCCGTTCGTCAACCTGCCGCGCGACACCGTGGTGATGCTCGAGGAGCTGATCGACGAGCGCGAGTGGCTGGCCAGCGTGATCTACCGCGACTTCCTCGAACCGCTGCAGGTGCGCTACATGATGGGCGCCGACATCCGCAGCGACGACGGCCGCGAGCGCGAATTCCGCCTGCGCCTGAGCCGCCCGCCGCAGAGCGGGCCATTCAGCGAGACGGAGCGGGCGCTGTGCGGCCTGCTACTGCCGCACCTCAAGCGCGCGCTGCGCCTGTACGCCCATCTCGACCGGGTGGAGAGCGCCTGCCGCCTGTACGTCGGCACCTTGGAGCGCATCGGCATCGGCTCGATCCTGCTCGACGAGGACGGCAGCATCTGCCGGCTCAACAAGGTCGCCGAGGAGATCCTCGCCGAGGGCGAGTGCCTGCAACTGCACAACGGCATGCTCGAAGCCGTCGCCCCGCGCGACGACCGCCGCCTGTGGCGGCTGATCAAGCAGGCCGCCGCCGGCCGCAACGGCAGCGGCCTGGTGGAAGCCATCGCCCTGGATCGCGGCGGCCAGCCCGGCGGGCTCAGCGTACTGGTGCGCAGCATCCCGCTCACCGCCAGCGCCGAAGCCGGCCGCGCCGCGGCCGTCGAACTTATCCTGCGCGACAGCAGCCGCCCGGCGCAGCCTTCCGAACCCCTGCTGCGCCAGCTCTACCAGCTCACCCCGGCCGAAGCCGCACTGGCCGTGCTGCTCGGCGAAGGCCTGACCCTCGAGGAAAGCGCCAGCCGCCTCGGCATCAGCCGCAACACCGCCCGCAGCCACCTGCGCGCAGTGTTCGCCAAGACCGGGGTGAAACGGCAGACCGCGCTGGTGCAGTTGTTGCTGTGCAGTGTGGTGGCGCTGGATTGAGGGGGGCGTCACCGAGCGCGTGGGGAAAGCGACGGCTGGCCCGGGCGGGGGCGATTCCGTAACATCCGCAGCCGTTTTTCCCATCCCGCCGGCCGTTCGCGCCGGCCCAGATCGCAGGAACCCCATGAAACCAGCCCGTCTGCGCGCCGATGTCCTGGCCGGACTCACCACCTCCTTCGCCCTGGTGCCCGAGTGCATCGCCTTCGCCCTGGTCGCCCAGCTCAACCCGCTGATGGGCCTCTACGGCGCCTTCATCATCTGCACCCTCACCGCGCTGTTCGGCGGTCGGCCGGGCATGGTCTCCGGCGCCGCCGGCTCGATGGCGGTGGTGATAGTCGCGCTGGTGGTGCAGCACGGCGCGCAGTACCTGCTGGCCACCGTGTTGCTCGGCGGCCTGCTGATGGTCGCCTTCGGCCTGCTGCGCCTCGGCAAGCTGATCCGCATGGTGCCGCATCCGGTGATGCTCGGCTTCGTCAACGGCCTGGCGATCGTCATCGCGCTGTCCCAGCTGGAGCACTTCAGGCACGGCGAGGCGTGGCTGAGCGGCAATGCGCTGTACCTGATGCTGGGGCTGGTGGCGCTGACCATGGCCATCGTCTATCTGCTGCCGCGCCTGACCCGCGCGGTGCCGCCGGCGCTGGTGGCGATCCTGAGTGTCGGCCTGGCGGTCTGGCTGCTCGACCTGCCGACCCACACCCTCGGCGACATGGCCGACATCGCCGGCGGCCTGCCAATGTTCGCCCTGCCGGACATCCCCTGGAACCTGGAAACCCTGGGCATCATCGCGCCCTACGCGATCCTGATGGCCCTGGTCGGCCTGCTGGAAACCCTGCTGACCCTCAACCTCACCGACGAGATCACCGGCAGCCGCGGCTACCCCGACCGCGAGTGCACGGCCCTCGGCGCGGCCAACGTGGTCTCCGGGCTGTTCGGCGGCATGGGCGGCTGCGCGATGATCGGCCAGACCATGATCAACCTCAGCTCCGGCGGGCGTGGCCGTCTCTCCGGCGTGGTCGCCGGGGTGATGATCCTGCTGTTCGTGCTGTTCCTCTCGCCGCTGATCGAACGCATCCCGCTCGCCGCACTGGTCGGGGTGATGTTCGTGGTGGCGCAGCAGACCTTCGCCTGGGCCTCGCTGCGGGTGCTCGGCAAGGTGCCGCTGAACGACGCGCTGGTGATAGTCGCGGTGACCATCGTCACCGTGTTCACCGACCTGGCCACCGCCGTGCTGTGCGGCATCGTCATCGCCGCGCTCAACTTCGCCTGGCAGCAGGCCCGCGAGCTGTACGCCGACAGCCATCTGGAGGCCGACGGCAGCAAGCTCTACCGCCTGCACGGCACGCTGTTCTTCGCCTCCACCACGACCTTCCTCAACCAGTTCGACCCGGCCGGCGATCCCGATCAGGTGGTCCTCGACTGCCGCCATCTGAGCTTCGTCGACTACTCGGCCATCGCCGCGCTGAAGACCCTGCGCGAGCGCTACGCCAAGGCCGGCAAGCACCTGCGCGTGCTGCACCTGTCCGAGCGCTGCAAGCAGCTGCTCAAGCGGGCGGGGGTGCATCAGGGGGAGTGAGGCCTGGCTGGTGGAGGCTGCCAACCGCCAGGATCGGTGCTGGTGCGGTCGCTGCTGTGCAGCGTCATGGCGCTGGATTGGGGGCGTGAGCCGAATAGCTGGCTCTGTCGGCTCGTTGCTGGTCGGCAGGGGTAGGGTGCGCCGTGCGCACCTTGTCCGCATACGGACAAACGGTCCACTGGGTGGTGCGCATGGCGCACCCTACGGCAAGGCGTGCGGGTCATTCCGACTCACCTGCGCAGTCGCTATGACAGCGATTTTTCGAGTCTTTTTGACTGCATTTTTCCGAGTGTGGCGCTAGGTTATTGATCTGCAAGTCCCCGCACGCCTGGCACGTTTCCTGACTGGTCATCCGCAACTGCTGCAACCCGTTGTGGAGGTACCTGCGATGTCCGGCGTGCTCGAATCCCCCAGCAAAGTCTTCCATCTGGCCAACAACCTGGTCGTGTCCGGCGTGGTCATCCTGCTCGTCGGCGTGCTCGGCGCCTACTGCTTCGACGAGGCCATCGGCCTCGGCCTGGTGGTCGGCTCGCACATGCTGACCATCGTTGGCCCGTCGCTGGTCAAGCTCGGCTACGTGATGCGCCTGTCGGTGCAGGACAAGCTGCTCGCCTGCTGATGAGTGGCCTCAACGCCCCTCGAAACGCGGCTTGCGCTTGTCGATGAACGCCTGCATGCCTTCCTTCTGGTCGCGCGAGGCGAACAGCAGGGCGTTGGCTTTGCGCTCCAGGGCCAGGCCCGCTTCCAGCGAGGCGTCCATGCCGGCGAGGATCACCTCCTTGATCTGCTCGGCGGCCAGCGGCGGCATGGCGGCGATGTCGCGGGCCATCTCCAGGGCGCGTTCCTGCACCTCGGCGTCGTCGACCAGTTCGCTGACCAGCCCGGCGACCCAGGCCTCCTCGGCGCTGATCGGCGCGCCGGTGAGCGCCATGCGCATCGCCTTGGCCTTGCCCACCGCGCGCACCAGGCGCTGGGTGCCGCCGATGCCGGGCATGATGCCGATGCGGATTTCCGGCTGGCAGAAGCGCGCGCTGCGCCCGGCGATGATGATGTCGGCGAGCATCGCCAGCTCGCAGCCGCCGCCGTAGGCGTAGCCGCACACCGCGGCGATCACCGGCTTGGGGCAGTGCTGGATCGGCGCCCAGACCCGCTCGGTATGCCGCTGGTAGATGTCGATGGCGCCGACCCCGGCCATGCTGGTGATGTCGCCGCCGGCGGCGAACACCTTGTCGCCGCCGGTGAGGACGATGCAGCGTACCGCCGGGTCGCTGCCCAGCTCGGCGAAGTGCCGGGAGAGCAGCGCCTGCAGCTCCAGACTCAGGGCGTTGGTGGCCTGCGGGCGGTTGAGACTGAGGCGCGCGACGCCTTCGGCGGGGAAGTCGAGAAGCACGGGAACTAGGTTGTCGGCGGACATGCGCGACCTCTCTGCAAGACGGGAGCGATGGGCGATTGTTCGCAGGTGCGGGGCCGTCACTCATCGTCCGTTTGAACGACGAGTCCGGCGAAGGGCCGCCCCTAGAGTGAAGCCATGCAGCTATCAAGGAGCATGCAATGGCCACTCAGAACCTCGATTTCACCGGCAAGGTGGTGCTGGTCACCGGCGGCACCAAGGGCGTCGGCGCTGGCATCGCGCAGAGCTTCCTCGCCGCCGGCGCCCGCGTGCTGGTCTGCGGTCGCAACGCCCCGGAGGCGCTGCCGCACGCCGACGGCCGCCAGGCCGAGTTCCTCCCCGCCGACGTGCGCGACGCCGACTCGCTGGCCACCCTGTTCGCGGTGATCGAGGAGCGTTGCGGACGCCTCGACGTAGTGATCAACAACGCCGGCGGCAGCCCGCACGTGCTGGCCGGCGAGGCCTCGCCGCGCTTCCACGAGGGCATCATCCGCCTCAACCTGATCGCCCCGCTCAACGTCGCCCAGCACGCCAACCGGCTGATGCAGCGCCAGGAGCAGGGCGGGGTGATCGTGTTCATCGGCAGCATCAGCGCTCTGCGTCCCTCGCCGGGCACCGCCGCCTACGGCGCGGCCAAGGCCGGCGTGCTGGCGCTGGTGACCTCGCTGGCGGTGGAGTGGGCGCCGAAGGTGCGCGTGGTCACCGTCAGCCCGGGCCTGGTGCGCACCGAGCAGGCGCACCTGCACTACGGCGACGAGGCAGGCATCGCCGCGGTCGCCGGCACCATCCCCGCCGGGCGCATGGCCAGTCCCGAGGACATCGGCAACGCCTGCCTGTACATCGCCTCGCCGCTGGCCGGCTACGCCAGCGGCTGCAACCTCCTGCTGCACGGGGGCGGGGAAAGTCCCGCCTTCCTCGCCGCAGCCAATTCCGCCCATCAATGACCGAAGCCGGCGCGCCCGCCGTGCGGCGGGGCGCCCTCAACTCCGAGGAGAACATCTTGGCTGAACAAGAATTCATGCCCGCCGTGCGGGCCATGGTGGGGCGCGAGTACGGTCGCGTCTACGCCTGGGACGAGGTCAACGCGCCGATGATCCGCCAGTGGTGCGAGGTCATGGGTATCGACAACCCGCTGTACGTCGACGCCGACTACGCCGCCACCAGCGAGCACGGCGGCATCGTCGCGCCGCCGGCCATGCTGCAGGCGTGGTGCCTGGAAGGCCTGCACATGAACAACTATGCGCCGGGCTCCACCGACGAGAACCCCTACGAGGTGCTCAAGCTGCTCGAAGCTAACGGCTTCGCCTCGGTGGTGGCGGTCAACTCGGACCTGAGCTTCGACCGTTACGTGAAGCTCGGCGAGAAGCTCTACTACACCACCCGCCTAGATGCGGTGGGTGACGAGAAGACCACCGCGCTGGGCACCGGCTACTTCGTCACCCTGGTGATGAGCTTCTTCTCGGAGAAGCCCGAAGGCGACGAGCAGGTCGGCCAGCTGCTGTTCCGCGTGTTCAAGTTCCGCCCGGCCAATCCGGTCAAGGCGGCCGCGGAGGGCGACGGTGCCGCGGCGGTGCCGAAGTTCAAGCGGCCCAAGCCCGGCATCAGCGACGACACCCGCTTCTTCTGGGAAGGCTGCGCCGAGGGCAAGCTGCTGATCCAGCGCTGCACCGCCTGCAACACCCTGCGCCATCCGCCGGCGCCGGTGTGCGCCAAGTGCCACTCCTTCGACTGGGACAGCGTGCAGTCCTCCGGCAAGGGCACGATCTATTCGTTCGTGGTCATGCACTACCCGGAAGTGCCGCCGTTCGACTACCCGAACCCGATCGGCCTGATCGAGCTGGAGGAGGGCGTGCGCCTGACCGCCGGCCTGGTCGGCGTCAAGCGCGACGAGCTGGCCATCGGCCAGGCCGTGCAGGTCGAGTTCCACACCTTCGACGACGAACTGATCCTGCCGCTGTTCCGGCCGGTGGCGCAGTGAGGAACGGACCATGGACTTCGAACTGAACGAGGAACAGCGCGCCATCGCCGAGATGGCCGGCAGCCTGTTCGCCGACTACTGCACCGACGACCGCCTGCGCGCCTTCGACGGCTCTGGCGAGCCGTTCATGGGCGGCTTGTGGCAGAGCTGCGTGGAGACTGGCCTGCACGCCCTGGCCATCCCCGAGGACTTCGGCGGCAGCGGCCTGGGCATGACCGAGCTGATGCTGGTGCTGGAAGCCCAGGGCCGCGCGCTCGGCCAGGTGCCGCTGTGGCGCCACCAACTGGCCGCCGCCACCCTGGCGAAATTCGCCCCTGACGCCGCCGCCGAGACTGTGCAGGCCGCCGCCGAGAGCCAGCGCCTGCTGACCCTGGCGCTGGACGGCCTGGCCAACGCCCGTGGCATCACCCTGCAGGCCAGCGAAGTCGCCGGCGGCTGGCAGCTGGACGGCACGGCGTCCGCCGTGCCGCTGGGCGCCAACGTCTGCCAGGCCCTGTTGCTGGCCAACGCCGCCGGCGCGCCGCGCCTGGTGCTGGTCGACCTCGCCGCCACCGGCATCGACAAGATCGCCGGGGTGTTCACCCAGGGCGAGGCGGTCGCCGACCTGCGCTTCAGCTCCGTGGTGGTGCCGGCCGCGGCGCTGCTGCCGGTCGCCGCGCTGGACTGGCTGGAAAGCCGCGCCATCGCCGCGCTGGCCGCCCTGCAGCTGGGCGTGTCCGCCGAGCAGATCCGCCGCACCGTGGAGTACGTCAACGAGCGCCGCCAGTTCGACCGCGCCATCGGCAGCTTCCAGGCGGTGCAGATGAGCATGGCCGACGCGCACATCGCCGTCGAAGCGCTGCGCTCGGCGCTGTGGCAACTGGTCTGGCGCCTCGACGCCGGCCTGCCGGCCACCTCCGAGGCGTTGGCGACCAAGTACCTCGCCTGCGAGGCCGGCCACCTGGTCGGCCACAAGGCGCAACACGTGCACGGCGGCATCGGCGTCGACCTGACCTATCCGATCCACCGCTACCTCTACTGGAGCCGCGCCCTGGGCATCACCCTCGGTGGCAGCGCCGCGACCCTCGAGCGCCTCGGCGACTGGCTGGCCAACAACGACAAGCTGGGATGGAAATATGACCTCGAAGAAAACCAAGGCATTTGACAAAGTGCTCCCCGGCCAGGCGCTGCCGGAGCTGGCGATTCCGATCACCGTGCAGCTGATCACCGCCGGCGCCATCGCCACCCGCGACTACTTTCCCGGCCACCACGACAAGGATGCCGCGCGCGAACTGGGTTCGCCGCACGTGTTCATGAACATCCTCACCACCAGCGGCCTGGCGCAGCGCTACGTCGAGGACTGGGCCGGCCCCGCCGCGTGCTTCAAGGATCTCAAGATCAAGCTGGGCGCGCCCAACTATCCGGGCGACACCATGACCTTCACCGGCGAGGTGACTGGTCGCGACGAGGCCAGCCGCACCGTGCAGGTGACGCTGAAGGGCAAGAACTCCATGGGCAACCACGTGACCGGTACGGCCACGCTGGTGCTGCCGTAAGGCGCAGGAGAAACAGGATATGACCAGCAATTCGATTTCCGGACGCGCGGCCATCGTCGGCCTCGGTGCGACCGAATTCTCCAAGAACTCCGGGCGCACCGAACTGCGCCTGGCCATGGAAGCCACCCTGGCGGCGCTGGCCGACGCCGGCATCGACCCGTCCGAGGTGGAGGGCTTCAGCTCCTACACCATGGACAACGTGCCGGAATACGAGGTGGCGCGCCTGCTCGGCTGCAAGAACGTCAAGTTCTTCTCGCAGATCCCCCACGGCGGCGGCGGCGCCTGCGCGCCGCTGATGCACGCGGCGATGGCGGTGGCCACCGGCGTGGCCAAGGTGGTGGTGGTGTACCGGGCGATGAACGAGCGCTCCTGGTACCGCTTCGGCAAGCCGCACGACTTCGGCGGCGCGCCGATCTTCGACGCGGTCAACTACGGCTGGTACATGCCGCACGGCTTCCACACCCCGGCGGCCTGGGTCGGCATGTTCGCCCAGCGCTACATGCACACCTACGGCGCTACCAGCGAGGACTTCGGCCGCGTCGCCGTGGCGGTGCGCGACTTCGCCGCCACCAACCCGGCGGCGTTCTTCTACGGCAAGCCGATCACCCTGGAAGAACACCAGGCCTCGCGCTGGATCTGCGAGCCGCTGCACCTGCTCGACTGCTGCCAGGAGTCCGACGGCGCGGTGGCCATGGTCATCACCTCGGCCGAGCGCGCCCGCGACCTGCGCCAGAAGCCGGTGATCATCAAGGGCGCCTCGCAGGGCATCGCCGAGGGCCAGCAGAGCATGACCTCATTCTACCGCGAGGACATCACCGGCCTGCCGGAGATGGGCGTGGTGGCGCGCGAGCTGTACGCGCAGTCCGGCCTCGGCCCGCAGGACCTGCAGACCGCGGTGATCTACGACCACTTCACCCCGTTCGTGCTGCCGCAACTGGAGGAGTTCGGCTTCTGCAAGCGCGGCGAGGCCAAGGACTTCATTCGTGACGGTCTGCACGCCCGCGGCGGTAGCCTGCCGATCAACACCCACGGCGGCCAGCTCGGCGAGGCCTACATCCACGGCATGAACGGCGTGGCCGAGGGCGTGCGCCAGGTGCGCGGCAGCTCGGTCAACCAGGTCGCCGACGTGGAAAACGTGCTGGTCACCGCCGGTACCGGCGTACCCACCAGCGGCCTGATCCTGGGCGCGGCCTGAGGAGCGCAACATGTTCGTCGACCTGACACCCGAGCAACACGCCCTGCGCCTCAAGGTGCGGGACTACTTCCAGAACCTGATGACTCCCGAGCTGCGCAGCGAGCTGCGCGGCAAGGAAGGCGGCGACCTGTACCGCCAGACCATCCGCCAGATGGGCCGCGACGGCTGGCTGGCGGTCGGCTGGCCGAAGGCGCACGGCGGCCAGGGCTACGCGGCCACCGAGCAGCTGATCTTCTTCGAGGAGGCCAACATCGCCGGCGCGCCGCTGCCCTTCGTCACCATCAGCACGGTGGGGCCGGCGCTGATGGAGTACGGCACCGCGCTGCAGAAGGAGAAGTTCCTGCCGGGCATCGCCGCCGGCGAGATCATCTTCGCCATCGGTTACTCCGAGCCGGATGCCGGCTCCGACCTGGCCGTGCTGAAGACCACCGCGCGCCCGGAAGGCGACCATTTCGTGGTCAACGGCAACAAGCTGTGGACCTCCGGCGCCGAGGCGGCCGACTACATCTGGCTGGCCGCGCGCACCGACCCGGAGCGCCCGCGCCACAAGGGTGTGTCGATCCTGATCCTCGATACCCAGTTGCCCGGCTTCTCGACCACGGTGATCCCGACCTGCAGTAACCCCACCGCGGCCACCTACTACGACAACGTCAGGGTGCCGGCCGACATGCTGGTGGGCGAGCTCAACGGCGGCTGGAAGCTGATCACCGCCCAGCTCAACCACGAGCGCCTGGGCCTGGGTTCCTGGGCGGACAAGGTGGCCGGGCTGTTCCGCCGCGTCTACCTGTGGGCGAAGAACCCGGACGAGCAGGGCCGCCGCGCCGTCGAGCACGGCTGGGTGCGCTCGGCGCTGGCCGAGTGCTACGCCCGTCTGGAGGCTATGCGGCTGATCAACTTCCGCATCGCTGCAGGTCTGGAGCGCGGGCAGATGGACGTGGCGCTGGCCTCGACCACCAAGGTCTACGGCGCCGAGTCGGCCATCGAGATCCTCCGCCGCCTGTCGGAGATCGTCGGTGCCAACGGCCTGATCCGCGAGGATTCGGCGGCGTCGCTGCTGCAGGGCGAGCTGGAGTACGAGGTGCGCGCCTCGGTCACCCTGACCTTCGGCGGCGGCACCAACGAGATCCAGCGCGAGCTGATCGCCCAGTTCGGTCTCGGCATGCCGCGCGGGCGCTGAGGGCAAGCGCCCGCGCGTTCGCATGGCGGGCTTCCGGGCCGCGCCGATCCCCTGCTGGGGCGAATTTATTCGCCAAAATGCCCCGCAAGGCGAATGAATTCGCCCCTACAGGGTGGGAGACGAAATCCGCTACATTGCCGCTGGGGCACGGCCCCCGGCGCACCACAACAAGGACAACAACCGATGAGCGCAATCGACGATTTCCGCCAGGAAACGCGGGCCTGGCTCGAAGCCAACTGCCCGCCCTCGCAGCGCACCCCGCTGCCCGAGGGCCAACTGGTGTGGGGCGGCAGCCAGGTCGAGTTCCATGACGAAGACCAGCGCCTGTGGTTCGAACGCATGCGCGACAAGGGCTGGTTCTGCCCGGACTGGCCGACCGAATACGGCGGCGGCGGGCTGTCGCCGGCCGAGCTGGCGGTGCTGGAAAGCGAGCTGCGCCGCCTCAAGTGCCGGCCGCCGCAGATCAACCTGGGGATATGGATGCTCGGCCCGGTGCTGCTCGAATACGGCAGCGAGCAGCAGAAACGCGACCTGCTCACCCCCATGGCGCGCGGCGAGATCCGCTGGTGCCAGGGCTTCTCCGAGCCGAACGCCGGCTCCGACCTGGCCAGCTTGAAGACCAGCGCCCGCGACGAGGGCGACCACTTCGTGGTCAACGGCACCAAGATCTGGACCTCCTACGGCGACAAGTCCGACTGGATGTACGCGCTGGTGCGCACCGACCCGAGCGCGCCCAAGCACCTGGGCATCAGCCTGATCGTGCTGGACATGCGTTCGCCCGGCATCAGCGTCAGCCCGATCGACCTGATCAGCGGCAAGTCGGCGTTCTGCCAGGTGTTCTTCGACAACGTCAAGGTGCCGAAGAGCCAGCTGATCGGCCCGCTCAACGGCGGCTGGACGCTGGGCAAGAGCCTGCTGCAGCACGAGCGCAAGGCCATGTCCAAGTTCGGCGAGACCAGCCTGCCGAACCACTTCCACCTGCTGCCGCTGCTCGAGCGCTACCTGCCCGAGCCGCGCAGCGTCGCCGACCAGGCCCTGCGCGCCCGCGCGTTGGCCTGTGCGATGGACGAGCATGCCTACGCCCTCACCGTGCAGCGCATGGGCGAGGAGGCGCGCAGCGGCCAGGACATCTCCGGGCTGATGGCGATCATGAAGCTGGTGCACAGCGAGCAGGACCGGGAGAAGTTCGAGATCCTCCTCGACGCCCTCGGCTACCACGCCCTTGGCTGGGAAGGCGACGCCTTCACCAATGAGGAGCTGGCGATCACCAAGGCCTGGCTGAACGGTTTCGCCCTGACCATCGCCGGCGGCGCCTCCGAGGTGCAGCTCAACGTCATCGCCAAGCGGGTCCTCGGCCTGCCGGACGCCAAGTGAGGAACACGCCATGAGCCTGATTTTCAACCAAGAACAACGGCTGCTGGCCGACACCGCGCGCGAGTTCCTCGCCGCGCGCAGCCCGGTGGCCGCGCAGCGCCGCCTGCGTGACGAGCGCGCACCGCTCGGCTTCGATCCTGCGCTGTGGGGCGAGATGGTCGAGCTGGGCTGGAGCGCCATCCCGTTCCCCGAAGATTTCGGCGGCCTGGACTTCGGCTGCCAGAGCCTCGGTCCGCTGTTCGAGCAGATCGGCCGCAACCTATCCGCCAGCCCGCTGCTGTCCAGCGTGGTGCTGGCCGGCTCGCTGCTGCAACTGGCCGGATCGGCCGCGCAGCAGCAACGCTGGCTGCCGGCGCTGATCGCAGGCGACAAGCGCCTGGCGCTGGCCATCGACGAGGCCGGCCGCCACGATCCGCTGGCCATCGAGCTGCGCGCCGAGCGCGACGCGGACGGCTGGCGGCTGTCCGGCGCCAAGCTGTTCGTGGTCGACGGCCTCGCAGCCGATGGCTACCTGGTGCTGGCGCGCACGGCCGGCCAGCGCGGCGAGGCCCACGGCCTGTCGCTGCTGCTGGTCGAGGCAGGCGCGCCGGGCCTGAGCGTGGCCCCGGCGGCGCTGATCGACTCGCGCAACTGCGCGCGTCTGCAGTTCGACGGTGTGCTGGTCGGCGCGGACGCGCTGGTCGGCGAAGCGCACGGCGCCCTGCCGGCGCTGGAAACCGCGCTGGACCGTGGCCGCGTGTGCCTGGCCGCCGAGCTGCTCGGTGCCGCCGAGACGCTGTTCGCCACCACCCTCGACTACCTGAAGACCCGCGTGCAGTTCGACGCGCCGATCGGCTCGTTCCAGGCCCTGCAGCACCGCGCCGCGCGTCTGTACGTCGAGCTGGCGCTGGCGCGCAGCGCGGTGATGGCCGGCCTGGCCGCCCTCGACGACGCCTCCATGGATGCCGGCGAACGCGCCCGCCTGGCCAGCCTGGCCAAGTGGAAGGCCGGGATCGCCGCCGACAGGGTGAGCAACGAGGCGGTGCAGATGCACGGCGGCATCGGCGTCACCGACGAGCTGGACGTCGGCCTGTACCTCAAGCGCATCCGCGTCGCCCAGGCCTGCTTCGGCGACACCGACTACCACTGCCAGCGCTACGGCGCGCTGGTCTGATCGCGGGAGTGACCGATGAGCGTGGAAAACTGGCAAGCCGCCTGGCGGCAACTGATCGCGCCGGGCTCGCCCTTCGAGGTGGTGGCGCCTGACGGCGACGGCCCGCGCTGCTTCCGCAACGCGCAGCCGGACCTGCTGACCGCGCTGAACGCCGGGCGCGCCCACGGCGAGCGCGAATTCGTGGTCTGGGAGGATGAGCGGCTGACCTTCGCCGAGTTCTTCGCCCGGGTCGACCGTCTGGCCACCCAGTTGCGCACGCGCTTCGGTGTGCGCAAGGGCGACCGCGTGGCCATCGCCATGCGCAACCAGCCGGCCTGGCTGGTGTCCTTCGTCGCCGCGGTGGCCAGCGGCGCCATCGTGGTGCCGCTGAACAGCTGGGGCCAGCGCGAGGAGCTGCTGCACGGCCTGGAGGATTCCGGCGCGCGGGTGCTGCTGTGCGACGCGGCGCGCCTGGCGCTGGTCGCGGGCGATCTGGAGGCGCTCGATCTGCAGGCCATCGCCGTCGGCGCGGCGGAGCAGGGCCGATGGGTGTGCGACTACGAGGCGCTGCTCGCCGAGGACGTGGCGCTGCTGCCGCCGCCGGCGTTACAGCCCGACGACCCGCTGCTGATCCTCTATACCTCCGGCACCACCAGCAAGCCCAAGGGCGTGCTGTCCAGCCACCGTGCGGTGTGCCAGGCGCTGGCCGCCTTCGAGTTCCAGGGCGCCTTCGCCGCGATGAGTTCGCCCGCGCGGATCAAGGCGCTCATGGCCAGCGGCTTCGCGCCGACCAGCCTGATGGCCGTGCCGCTGTTCCACGTCAGCGGCCTGCACGCGCAGTTCCTGCTGGCGCTGCGCAGCGGCCGGCGCCTGGTACTGATGTACAGGTGGGACGCCGAGCGCGCCCTCGACCTGATCGAGCGCGAGCGCTGCACCCAGTTCAGCGGTTCGCCGGCGATGATGCAGCAGCTTCTGGCCTCGCCGCGCTTCGCCAGCGAAGCGACCACCAGCCTGTTCGGTCTGGGGCTCGGCGGCGCGGCGGCCAACCCGGGGCTGCTGGCGCAGCTCACCGGCGTCAAGCCGAACGCCATCGGCGGCGCCGGCTACGGCATGACCGAGAGCAACGGCGTGGGCGCGGCCATCGGTGGCGACCAGTTCGTCTACAAGCCGGCCACGGTCGGCTGGCCGCTGCCCGTCGTCGAGGTGCGCATCGGCGACACCCCCGACGCGCCGCAGGCACCGGGCGTGGAAGGACAGATCTGGCTGCGCTCGCCGACCCTGATGTGCGGCTACTGGCAGCAGCCCGCGGCCACCGCCGAGGCGCTGCAGAACGGCTGGCTGGCCACCGGCGACGTCGGCTGCGTGGACGAGGAGGGTTTCCTGCGCATCACCGACCGGCTCAAGGACCTGATCAACCGCGGCGGCGAGAAGGTCGCCGCCGCCGAGGTCGAGGCCTGCGCCAGCGGCCTGGATGGGGTGATCGAAGCCGCCGCCTTCGCCGTGCCGGACGCGCGCATGGGCGAGGCGGTGGCGCTGGTGGCGCGGGTGCGCGAGGGCAGCGGGGTGGACGAGGTGGCGCTGCACGCGCACATCGCCGCGCACCTGGCGGCGTTCAAGGTGCCCGCGCACCTGCAGGTCGTGCACGCCGAGCTGCCGCGCAACGCCTCCGGCAAGCTGCTCAAGCGCGAGCTGCGCGAGGACTTCGTGCGCCGCTTCCTGCGCTAGCACGGTCATTTCAGAGGCGTTGCTGGACGCGCCCGCACCCGAGCTTCCTGCGGAAGTCTCGGGTGCGGGCGCTGGCGTTTTCCCGGTCTGTAGGGGCGAATTCATTCGCCAGTTATCCCGCCAAGGCGAATGAATTCGCCCCTACAGCGGATGACCGTGCTCATGCGACTGCCCTCGACCGGAAGCGGTTGGTTGTAGTCCTGACGGACGATGATGCGGAGAACCCCCATTGGGAACCATGGACTCCGGCACCCAAGCCGGACCACCCCATCGGAGACCAACAACAATGAACAGAAAAGGTGTTGCGCTAGCCATAGCACTGGCGGTCAATGCAGGCCTGATCGCCAGCGCCCACGCCAAGGTAAGCCCCGAGGAAGCCGCCAAGCTCGGCAAGGAACTCACCTGCACTGGCGCCGAGCGCGCCGGCAACGCGGACGGCAGCATTCCCGCATTCACCGGCAAGTACCTGGGCGAGGTTCCCGGCTGGAACCACGTGCGCTTCTCCGGCCAGAAGCCGGTCGATCCCTACGCCGACGAGAAGCCGGTAGCGGTGATCACCGCGCAGAACATGGATCAGTACGCCGAGCGCCTGAGCGAAGGGCAGAAGGCGCTGCTCAAGCGTTATCCGGAGACCTACAAGATCAACGTCTACCCCGGCCATCGCGACTTCCGCTATCCGGACTACGTCTGCGAACGGGCGAAGAAGAATGCGCTGACCGCCGAGCTGGAGAACGACGGCATGGGCGTCAAGGGGCTTGGCCAGGTGCCGTTCCCGATTCCGAAGAGCGCCATGGAGGTGCTGTGGAACCACCAGCTGCCGGTGCGCGCCTACACCGAGGACAACATCCGCGACATCGCCAGCGTGTTGCCCAACGGCAAGATCGCCTGGGGCCGTACCTGGCAGCGCAACATGTCGCAGGCCAACGACCCGAAGGTCGAGCCGGACACCGCCACCGGCATGCAGGCGATGAGCTGGAACACCACCCTCTCGCCCCAGCGTGAGAAGGGCACCATGAACATCGCCCACGAGCCGTACAACTTCGTCACCAGCGACCGCCAGGCGTGGACCTACAACCCGGGCACCCGTCGCGTGCGCCAGTTGCCGGGCTATGGCTTCGACCAGCCGATGATCGGCACCAACGGCACCATGATCATCGACGAGGACCGCCTGTTCAACGGTTCGCCCGAACGCTACCAGTGGAAGCTGCTGGGCAAGCGCGAGATGTACGTGCCGGCCAACGCCTTCAAGGCCAACAGCGGCGAGGTCAAGTACGCCGACATCCTGACGCCCAACCACCCCAATCCCGACGTCATGCGCCACGAGCTGCGCCGCGTCTGGGTGCTGGAGGCGAGCCTCAAGGAAGGCTACCGCCACCTGTACAGCAAGCGCGTGCTGTTCATCGACGAGGACACCTGGAACGCGGTGATGGCGGACAACTACGATTCGCGCGGCGAGCTGTGGAAGTTTGCCTTCATCAACTACTACTACCACCCCGACATGAGCGCCTGGCAGGCGGGCTCGTCCTTCTACCACGACCTCAGCTCCGGACAGTACGTCGGCTACACCCTGACCAACGAGTCCAAGCGCGGGCCGATCCTCAACGAGGGCAAGTTCGTTCCGACCATGTACACGGCTGATGCCATCCGCGCCCAGGGGCGCTGATCCCGGTCGCTCCGTTCGGCCGCTCCCCTCGGGGGAGCGGCCCTTTTTTCGCGCATCGCCTCGAGGGGAGAAGGAAATGGACAAGCTCAAGGACCGGGTCGCCATAGTCACCGGTGCCGGCATGGGCATCGGTCGGGGCATCGCCGGCGCGCTGGCCCGCGAAGGGGCCCGGGTGCTGGTGGCGGAAATCGACGCGCAGGCCGGCGAGGAGACGGCTGCCTGGTTGCGCGAGACCTGGGGAGTGGACGCCGCCTTCCAGCGCGTCGACGTGACCGACAAGGCGCAGGTGCAGGCCATGGTCGGTGTTGCCGTCGAGCGTTTCGGCCGGCTGGACATCCTGGTCAACAACGCCTGGCGCGGCTCAGGCTTCGCCCGTCTGGAGAGCCTCGGCGACGAGCGTCTGCGCGGCGCCTTCGACATGGCTGTGATGGCCGCCTTCTGGGCCATGCAAGCGGCCCTGCCGGAGTTCCGCAAGCGCGGCGGCGGGCGCATCATCAACCTGTGCTCGCTCAACGGCGTCAACGCCCATCTGTACACCGCCGACTACAACGCCGCCAAGGAGGCGCTGCGCACCCTGACCCGCAGCGCGGCGCGCGAGTGGGCTGCCGAGCAGGTCTGCTGCAACGTGATCTGCCCGGGCGCGGTCAGCGAGGCCTATCGCAAGTTCGCCAGCGCCAACCCGGGCAATGCCGCGGCCATCGCCGCCGCCAACCCCATGGGGCGGGTCGGCGACCCGCTCGACGATATCGGCCCGGTCGCCGCCTTCCTGGCCAGCGACGATGCCCGCTATCTGACCGGCAATACCCTGTTCGTCGACGGCGGTGCACATATCAACGGCGTGGCCTGGGCGCCGCAACTGAAGGACTGACCGCACCGCCCTGTAGGGGCGAATTCATTCGCCAACGTGGCCCGGTCAGGCGAATTAACTTGATCCCTTACAGGCCGCATGTGGCAACCGAGCGAACCATAACGATAAGAGGCGAGAATCATGGAAAAGGCGTGTGGCCCGCAGGGGCAACAACAGGTCGAGGCTGGCGAAGAGCTGCAGTTGCAGCGCCGGCAGCTGCTCAAGGCCGCTGCGGTTATCGCCGGGGTCAGCCTGTTGCCGCGCTTCGGCTTCGCCGCCACGGGGCTTTCGCAACGCGAATATCTCGAGCTGGACGCCACGGCGATGGCCGAGCAGGTGCGCCGCGGCGCGATCAGCCCAGAGGAGCTGCTGGCCGCCGCACTGGCGCGCTGCGATGCCGTCAATCCGAAGGTCAACGCCGTGGTGATGCGCCACGACGAACATGCCCGGCAGCAGCTCGCCAGCCGCAAGAGCCAGGGGCTGGCCCGCGAGGGTGCGCTGGCCGGCGTGCCGATGCTGCTCAAGGACCTCAACACCTACCTGGCCGGCACCTCGACCAGCAACGGTTCGCGCTTCTTCAAGGACGCTCCGCCAGCCAAGTACAGCAGCACCCTGGCCGCCCGCTACGAGGCCGCCGGCGCGCTGACCTTCGGCAAGACCGCGGTGCCCGAGTTCGGCCTGACCTCCACCACCGAGTCGCTGGCCTGGGGGCAGACCCGCAACCCCTGGAACCTGGCGCACAGCGCCGGCGGCTCCTCGGGCGGCGCGGCGGCGGCGGTGGCCGCCGGCATAGTCCCCGCCGCCCATGCCACCGACGGCGGTGGCTCGATCCGCATTCCGGCCTCCTACTGTGGCCTGTTCGGCATGAAGCCCAGCCGCTACCGCACGCCCAGCGGGCCGGGGAGGTTCGAGGGCTGGTTCGGTGCCAGCGCCGCCCACGCCGTATCGCGCACTGTGCGCGACTCGGCGCTGCTGCTCGACGTCGGCCAGGGCCACGAAACGGGCAGCCCCTACTGGCTGCCGCCACTGGAGCGGCCCTTCGTCGACGAGGTCGGCCGCGATCCGGGCAAGCTGCGCGTGGCGCTGATCGACCAGTCGCTGACCGGTCTGGCCCTCGATGCCGACATCCGCCGGGTGCTAGACGATACGGTCAGGCTGCTGCTGAGCCTCGGCCACGAGATCGAACGGATCCCGCAGCCGGTGCAGCCGCAGCAGGTGTTCGGCGCCCACGGCACGGTGATCGGCACCGCCCTGCTGACCGCCATCCGCGACCGCGAACAGCTGCTCGGCCGCAGCGCCGGTGCGGACGACCTCGAACAGGTCACCCGCACGGTGCTCGAGCGCGCCCAGGGCGTCAGCGGCGAAGCGCTGTTCCGTGCGCGCCAGTCGTTCGAGGCGGTCAGCCTGGCGATGGAAAACCTGTTCGAGCGCTTCGACGTGATCCTCTCGCCGGTCACCGCCACCCTGACTCCGGAGCTCGGCAGGCTGCGTCTGAGCCAGCCGTGGGAGGACTACGCCGGCGCCGCCACCGGTA
>NZ_LT629751.1:4390000-4642093 GCF_900104805.1 Pseudomonas oryzae
ACCTGAAACCGTATGCGTACAAGCAGTGGGAGCCTACTTTGTTAGGTGACTGCGTACCTTTTGTATAATGGGTCAGCGACTTATATTCAGTGGCGAGCTTAACCGTATAGGGGAGGCGTAGCGAAAGCGAGTCTTAATAGGGCGTTTAGTCGCTGGGTATAGACCCGAAACCGGGCGATCTATCCATGAGCAGGTTGAAGGTTAGGTAACACTGACTGGAGGACCGAACCCACTCCCGTTGAAAAGGTAGGGGATGACTTGTGGATAGGAGTGAAAGGCTAATCAAGCTCGGAGATAGCTGGTTCTCCTCGAAAGCTATTTAGGTAGCGCCTCACGTATCACTCCAGGGGGTAGAGCACTGTTTCGGCTAGGGGGTCATCCCGACTTACCAAACCGATGCAAACTCCGAATACCTGGAAGTGTCAGCGTGGGAGACACACGGCGGGTGCTAACGTCCGTCGTGAAAAGGGAAACAACCCAGACCGTCAGCTAAGGTCCCAAAGTTGTGGTTAAGTGGTAAACGATGTGGGAAGGCTTAGACAGCTAGGAGGTTGGCTTAGAAGCAGCCACCCTTTAAAGAAAGCGTAATAGCTCACTAGTCGAGTCGGCCTGCGCGGAAGATGTAACGGGGCTCAAACCACACACCGAAGCTACGGGTTCATCCTTTGGATGAGCGGTAGAGGAGCGTTCTGTAAGCCTGTGAAGGTGAGTTGAGAAGCTCGCTGGAGGTATCAGAAGTGCGAATGCTGACATGAGTAACGACAATGGGAGTGAAAAACTCCCACGCCGAAAGACCAAGGGTTCCTGCGCAACGTTAATCGACGCAGGGTTAGTCGGTCCCTAAGGCGAGGCTGAAGAGCGTAGTCGATGGGAAACAGGTTAATATTCCTGTACTTCTAGTTACTGCGATGGGGGGACGGAGAAGGCTAGGCCAGCTTGGCGTTGGTTGTCCAAGTTTAAGGTGGTAGGCTGATTTCTTAGGCAAATCCGGGAAATCTAGGCCGAGAGCTGATGACGAGCGTTCTTTTAGAATGCGAAGTGGTTGATGCCATGCTTCCAGGAAAAGCCTCTAAGCTTCAGGTAACTAGGAACCGTACCCCAAACCGACACAGGTGGTCGGGTAGAGAATACCAAGGCGCTTGAGAGAACTCGGGTGAAGGAACTAGGCAAAATGGCACCGTAACTTCGGGAGAAGGTGCGCCGGTGAGGGTGAAGTATTTACTACGTAAGCCCATGCCGGTCGAAGATACCAGGCCGCTGCGACTGTTTATTAAAAACACAGCACTCTGCAAACACGAAAGTGGACGTATAGGGTGTGACGCCTGCCCGGTGCCGGAAGGTTAATTGATGGGGTTAGCGCAAGCGAAGCTCTTGATCGAAGCCCCGGTAAACGGCGGCCGTAACTATAACGGTCCTAAGGTAGCGAAATTCCTTGTCGGGTAAGTTCCGACCTGCACGAATGGCGTAACGATGGCGGCGCTGTCTCCACCCGAGACTCAGTGAAATTGAAATCGCTGTGAAGATGCAGTGTATCCGCGGCTAGACGGAAAGACCCCGTGAACCTTTACTATAGCTTTGCACTGGACTTTGAGCTTGCTTGTGTAGGATAGGTGGGAGGCTTTGAAGCGTGGACGCCAGTTCGCGTGGAGCCATCCTTGAAATACCACCCTGGCAATCTTGAGGTTCTAACTCTGGTCCGTTATCCGGATCGAGGACAGTGTATGGTGGGTAGTTTGACTGGGGCGGTCTCCTCCCAAAGAGTAACGGAGGAGTACGAAGGTGCGCTCAGACCGGTCGGAAATCGGTCGCAGAGTATAAAGGCAAAAGCGCGCTTGACTGCGAGACAGACACGTCGAGCAGGTACGAAAGTAGGTCTTAGTGATCCGGTGGTTCTGTATGGAAGGGCCATCGCTCAACGGATAAAAGGTACTCCGGGGATAACAGGCTGATACCGCCCAAGAGTTCATATCGACGGCGGTGTTTGGCACCTCGATGTCGGCTCATCACATCCTGGGGCTGAAGCCGGTCCCAAGGGTATGGCTGTTCGCCATTTAAAGTGGTACGCGAGCTGGGTTTAGAACGTCGTGAGACAGTTCGGTCCCTATCTGCCGTGGACGTTTGAGATTTGAGAGGGGCTGACCTTAGTACGAGAGGACCGGGTTGGACGAACCTCTGGTGTTCCGGTTGTCACGCCAGTGGCATTGCCGGGTAGCTATGTTCGGAAAAGATAACCGCTGAAAGCATCTAAGCGGGAAACTTGCCTCAAGATGAGATCTCACTGGAGCCTCGAGCTCCCTGAAGGGCCGTCGAAGACTACGACGTTGATAGGCTGGGTGTGTAAGCGTTGTGAGGCGTTGAGCTAACCAGTACTAATTGCCCGTGAGGCTTGACCATATAACACCCAAACAATCTGATTGTTTGCGTGAGACAGGCCGAAAGCTTGCAGAACCGCAAATTACCGAATACGACTATCACGTACCCGATTCGGGGTAGCGCCACGGCGATGCCCCAACCGAATTGCTTGACGACCATAGAGCGTTGGAACCACCTGATCCCATCCCGAACTCAGCAGTGAAACGACGCATCGCCGATGGTAGTGTGGGGCTTCCCCATGTGAGAGTAGGTCATCGTCAAGCACCTATACAGAAACCCCGATCAGCTCATGCTGGTCGGGGTTTCGTCCTTTGAGCGCTGAAAAGCGCATGGCTAGGCTCTTCTTAGCTAAGATAGCGCGTACCTGCCCATCGCGCGGTGTTCCGATGTCCGACCCCGCTGTCTCATCCCCCACGTCACTCGCCGAGCTGCCATTGTCGCAACTGATGGCCTGCCACGAGTGCGACTTGCTGATGCGAAAGCCTGAGCTGGATCTGGAGCAGAGAGCCTGTTGTCCACGCTGCGGCTATGAGTTGTCGTCTCACCGTGCCCATGTCGAATTGCGCAGTCTTGCGCTGGTGCTGACGGCCTTGCTGCTGTTCCTGCCGGCGAATTTCCTGCCGATCATGCAGCTCAATCTGCTGGGGCAGACCACTCAGGACACTGTATGGAGCGGAGTGGTTGGGCTTTACCGCAGTGGCATGGAGCTGGTCGCCGGGATCGTCTTTCTTTGCAGCATGGTGGTGCCGCTGCTCAAGCTCCTCTGCCAGTTGTTGGTGCTGTTGTGCATTCGCTGGCGGGTGGCGCTCAAGAGCGGGCGCTGGCTGTTCCGCTCGTATTACCATTTGCGCGAGTGGGGAATGCTGGAGGTCTACCTGATGGGGATCTTGGTCTCCATCGTCAAGCTGATCGACATGGCCGACCTGACGCTGGGCATGGGGCTGTTCTGCTTCATCGGACTTCTGCTGGCTCAGGTATGGCTGGAGGTCACCATGTCGCCGCACCAGATCTGGGCCGCGCTGGAGGATGAAGAGCATGCGCGCGCTTGATGCCGGCATTCTGGTGTGCGACGAATGCCACCAGCTCAATCGCTGGCAGCCAGGCGAGGCTCAGCACTGCAGCCGCTGCGAGGCCAGACTGCATCCCCGCCGGCCAAACAGCATTGCCCGTACCTGGGCGCTGCTGCTGGCTGCGGCCCTGCTTTATGTACCCGCCAACCTGCTGCCGATCATGACCGTCAGCCTGTTCGGCCTGGGCAGCCCGGCGACGATCATGGGGGGGGTGATGGAGCTTATCCACGCGCAGATGCTGCCGATCGCCCTGGTGGTATTCGTTGCCAGTATTCTTGTGCCGACCTTCAAGCTGGTCGGCATCGCCCTGCTGCTGTACTCGGTGCAGCGCCATCAGCCGCTTTCGCCACGCCAGCGGATCATCATGTTCCGCTTCATCGAGTGGATAGGGCGCTGGTCGATGCTGGATATCTTCGTCATCGCCATCCTCGTCGCGCTGGTCAGCTTCGGCAATCTGGCCAGCATCGAGGCAGGGGCCGGCGCCCTGGCGTTCGCGGCGGTGGTCGTGCTGACCATGCTGGCGGCCATTACCTTCGATCCCCGGCTGATCTGGGACAACACCGACGCAGATGATCCCCATGAGTGAACTTGCCCACCCCGAGATCCACAAGACCAGCAGTTGGTCGGCCATCTGGGTGCTCCCCCTGCTGGCCTTGCTCATCGGCCTCTGGCTGCTCTGGCGAGCCCTGAGCGAAGCTGGGGTGGAGATCATGGTGCACTTCCCCGATGGCGAAGGCATCCAGGTCAACAAGACCCAGGTCATGTACAAGGGCATCGCCGTGGGCAAGGTCATCGACCTGCATGTCAGCAAGGACATCCAGGGCGTCGATGCCATCATCGAGATCAACCGCGAGGCGAAGGACTACCTCAGCGCGGAAACCCGCTTCTGGCTGGTCAAGCCGCGGGTCTCGCTGGCCGGGGTCACCGGTCTGGAAACCCTGGTGTCCGGTATCTACATCGCCGTCGATCCGGTCAGGGGCGAGCCGGCCCATGAGTTCACCGCGCTTCGGGAGCCGCCGCCGCTTTCCGACCGCCTGCCGGGTCTGCACATCACCCTCAAGGCCGATCGGTTGGGCTCGCTCGACGAGGGCAGCCCGGTATTCCATCGACAGATCCGCGTCGGCCAGGTGAAGAGCTACCGGCTGGGCGAGGACCAGCGCACCGTCGAAGTGCAGATCTACATCGAGCAGCCCTATGCACACCTGGTGCGCAAGCACACACGCTTCTGGAACGCCAGCGGCGTCACTTTCAGTGGCGGACTATCCGGCTTCAAGCTGCGCACCGAGTCGCTGGTGAGCATAGCCACCGGCGGCATTGCCTTTGCCACCCCGGACCATCGGGCGGATAGTCCGCCCACCGACCCGACCATTCCGTTCCGTCTCTACGAGGATTTCGATGCCGCCGAGGCCGGCCTCAAGGTTGCCTTGAAGCTCGAGGATGTCAGCGGCCTGCAGCCTGGGCGCACCCCGGTGATGTACAACGGTGTGCAGGTAGGCACCTTGAAGAGGATCGACATGGGCAAGGATTTTGCTCAACCGATGGCCGAGCTGACCATGGATCCGCGTACCGAGGAGCTGTTGCTGTCCGGCACCGAGTTCTGGGTGGTCAAGCCATCGATTTCCCTGGCCGGCATCACCGGCCTGGAGGCGCTGGTACAGGGCAACTACCTGGCAGTGCGCTTTGGCAAGGAGGGTTCGCCATCCCGCGAGTTCGCCGTGCGGGCGAAGGCGCCGCCGCTGAATGTGGATGCTCCCGGGCTGCATCTGGTGCTGTCCGCCGATCGACTGGGCTCCCTGGACATCGGCAGTCCGGTGCTCTACCGGCAGATGCGCGTCGGCAGCGTGCAAAGCTACCAGCTGTCCCGTGAGCGCGACCGCGTGGTGCTGGGCGTGCACATCGAGCCGGACTACGCGGGATTGATCAACAGATCCACCCGCTTCTGGAATGCCAGTGGCATCACCCTCAAGGGAGGGCTGGGGGGCGTCGAGGTGAAGAGCGAGTCGCTGCAGACACTGGTGCTCGGTGGCATCGCCTTCGAAACCCCCGATCCGGCCGCTCCCGCAGTGAAGCGGATCGAGCGCTTCCCGCTGTACGAGTCCGAGGCCTTGGCCCTCGCGCGCGGCCAGTTGCTCGAGCTGCGCGTCGAGCGCGGCGATGGCCTGCGCGAGGGCACGCCGCTGCGTTATCGCGGTCTGGATATCGGCCTGGTCGAGGAGGTGCGTCTCAGCGAAGATCTGGGCGCGGTGCTGCTCCGGGTCCGGGTCACCGCCGCCGAGGCCCGCGTCGCCAGTGCCGGCAGCCGGTTCTGGGTGGTGCGCCCGGAGCTCGGCCTGGTGCGCACGGCCAACCTCGACACCCTGGTGAGCGGACCCTACCTCGAGGTCGAACCGGCGCCCCGGGCCGGCGAGCGGCAGACGCGCTTCACCGTCCTGCCCCGGGCACCCCAGGCGGTTGCCGAGGAGCCGGGGTTGCCACTGGTGCTCAGTGCCAGCCGGCGCGGCTCGCTCAAGCCCGGCGTCGCCGTCACCTATCGCGAGATGGCGGTGGGCAAGGTCACCCGCCTCGACCTGGGGCCCACCGCCGACCGCGTGTTGGTGCACGTCCTGATCGAGCCGCGCTACGCGTCGCTGGTGCGCGGCGGCAGCCGCTTCTGGAACGCCAGCGGCATCGGGGTCGATCTCGGCCTGCTCAAGGGCGCGCAGATCCGTACCGAGTCGCTGGAGGCGCTGCTCGAGGGCGGCATCGCCTTCGCCACGCCGGAGCAGCCCGGTCCGGTCCATCCCGGCCAGACCTTCGCCCTGTTCGATGAGCCACAGGACGAGTGGTTGCGCTGGGCGCCGAAAATTCCACTGCCGCCGTGAAGACATCCCGGGCCCGGGCAACCAGCGGCCGCGCCCCTGCGGGGCCTGGCGCTTTCCCGCCAGCGGGATTCGCGCCACAATCTGCGGATAACCAGAACGGCATGCGCCGACCTGCCGGCGACGGGATCACCAGGAGACCGACATGAGCAACGACCGCGTCATCATTTTCGACACCACGCTGCGCGACGGCGAGCAGAGTCCCGGCGCGTCCATGACCAAGGAAGAGAAGCTGCGCATCGCCAAGGCGCTGGAGCGCATGCGCGTCGACGTGATCGAGGCCGGCTTCGCCATCGCCAGCCCGGGCGACTTCGAGGCGGTCAAGGCGATTGCCGAGACGATCAAGGACAGCACCGTGTGCAGCCTGTCGCGTGCGCTGGACGGCGACATCGAGCGCGCCGCCGAGGCCCTCAAGAACGCCAATTCCGGACGCATCCACACCTTCATCGCCACCAGCCCGATCCACATGCAGTACAAGCTGCGCATGCAGCCGGACCAGGTGATCGAGCAGGCCGTGCGGGCGGTGAAGAAGGCGCGCAGCCTGTGCGGCGACGTGGAGTTCTCCTGCGAGGACGCCGGCCGCTCGGAAATCGACTTCCTCTGCCGGATCATCGAGGCGGCCATCGACGCCGGCGCGCGCACCATCAACATCCCGGATACCGTCGGCTACGCCATCCCGCACCAGTATGCCGATACCATCCGCCAGCTGCTCGAGCGCATCCCCAACGCCGACAAGGCGGTGTTCTCGGTGCACTGCCACAACGACCTCGGCCTGGCCGTGGCCAACTCGCTGGCCGCCGTGGTCGCCGGTGCGCGCCAGGTCGAGTGCACCATCAACGGCCTGGGCGAGCGCGCCGGCAACGCCGCGCTGGAAGAGATCGTCATGGCGATCAAGACGCGCAAGGACCTGCTCGGCGTCTACACCAACATCGAGACCGAACACATCCTCAGCACCTCGCGCATGGTGTCCGGCATCACCGGCTTCCCGGTGCAGCCGAACAAGGCCATCGTCGGCGCCAACGCCTTCGCCCACGAGTCGGGCATCCACCAGGACGGCGTGCTCAAGCACCGCGAGACCTACGAGATCATGCGCGCCCAGGACGTCGGCTGGAACGCCAACAAGATGGTCATGGGCAAGCACTCCGGGCGCAACGCCTTCCGCGCCCGTCTCGAGGAGCTGGGCATCGTTCTGCCCGGCGAGGCCGAGCTGAACGCCGCGTTCGCCCGCTTCAAGGAGCTGGCCGACAAGAAGCACGAGATCTTCGACGAGGACCTGCAGGCGCTGGTCTCCGACAGCCTCGGCGAGGAAGCGCCGGAGCACTTCAAGCTGGCCTTCCTCGAGGTGGCGAGCAAGACCGGCGAGGTGCCGCAAGCGCAGCTGGTGCTCAGCGTCGACGGTGTCGAACACAAGGCCAGCGCCAGTGGCGCCGGTCCGGTGGACGCCACCTTCAAGGCCATCGAGGCAATCGTCCAGTCGCAGGCCAACCTGCAGCTGTACTCGGTCAACGCCATCACCCAGGGCACTGACTCCCAGGGCGAGGTGACCGTGCGGCTGGAGAAGGGCGGACGCATCGTCAACGGCAATGGCGCCGACACCGACATCCTCGCCGCCTCCGCCAAGGCCTACCTGAACGCGCTGAACCTGATGCAGGCCGGCGGCCACAAGACCCACCCGCAGGCAGCCGACGTTTGATCGACGAACAGCAGCGCCGCGCCTACCTCGGCGCCATGCAGGTGACCACCTGGTTGCCGCGCATGGCGCTGCCGTTTGCCGCGCCCTCGCGTCCCGAGCTGCTGGTACTGCCGGAGCCGGAGGTGGAAGCGCCGCGGCGGCCGCGTCCGGCTGTCGCCGCTCCGGCGGCGGAGTCCCGGCGACCCGAGACTGCCCGGCCTGCGGTTCCGGTACCGGAGGCGGTCGTGCCGCGCAAGGCGCCGGTGATCCCGCTCCGGCCGGCTGCCGACAAGGCGCCCGCGCCGCTGGCCGAGGTCGCGCCGCCACCTGCGCCACGCCGCGAACCGCCCCCCCGCTTCGCCCTGCAGTCGTTGCGCGCCGGCAGTTGCCTGTTGCTGGTCGAACTGCCGACGGGGGAGCCCTTCGGTGCACGCGATCCCGGTTATCGCCTGCTCAAGGACCTGCTGCGCGCTGCCGGGCTGCCGGACAGTCCGCGACCGATCGGCGAGCCGATCCGCTGGCCGCTGATCCGCAACAATCCCGAGTTCGACCAGGGCCCGGCAGCCGCCCGCGACTACGTGCGGGCCGTGCTGCAGGGGCAGCTCGAACAGGAGCCGACGCTCTGCACCTGGCTGATCGGCAGTGCCGCCGCGCGTTTCGCCGGCGAAGAGGAGCAACCGCCGAGCTGCCGGGAGATCGACCTCGCCGGACTTGGCGCAGCCTGGACCCTGCCGGGCCTCGAACAACTGATGGAAGCTCCGCCGCTGAAGGCCGAGCTGTGGCAAAGCATGCGGCGCGCCAGACGCCGCTGGACGAACGAAGCATGACTGATGCGGTAAGTTTCCGGCGCATGAGCGCCGACGACCTGGATGCGGTACTCAAGATCGAATACGCCGCCTTCAGCCATCCCTGGACGCGCGGCATCTTCACCGATGCGCTCAACTCCTACGAATGCTGGCTGATGTTCGAAGGCAGCCAGCAGGTCGGCCACGGGGTGATCAACCTGATCGCCGACGAGGCGCACCTGCTCAACATCACCGTCAAGCCGGAGAGCCAGGGCCGCGGCCTCGGTCTGCGCCTGCTCACCCACCTGATGCAGCGCGCCCGTGAGCGCGGTGGCAACGAGTGTTTCCTCGAGGTGCGCGCCTCCAACCAGTCGGCCTACCGTCTGTACGAGCGTTTCGGCTTCAACGAGATCGGCCGGCGGCGTGATTACTATCCCGCCACGGGCGGACGCGAGGACGCCCTGGTGATGGCCTGCCCGCTGTTCGACTGAGCCGCTGCCGGGCGTGGCCCGGCGAGCGCTTGCATACCTTGTCCTGAACTTTGCCGGGAGCGCCGGGATGACGCTGCAAACCGCCGAGGTGATCGTGGTCGGCGCCGGCCTGTCCGGGCTGACGGCTGCCTGGCGTCTGGCCTGGGCCGGCAAGGACGTGCGCGTGCTGGAGGCCACGGGCGATCTCGGTGGGCGTATCCGCACCCGCCAGTTTGCCGACGGCATGCCGGTGGAGCTGGGCTCCGGTGGTATCGGCGCTCGCCAGGTGCGCGTTCGCCAGCTGACCCAGGAGCTGGGGCTCGCGCTGCAGGCGCCGACCGTCCAGCCCTGCGGCTTCGATCAGCTGTATCGCCAGGCGCTGGCCGCGCGCGGCTGGCTCGCCCGCCAGCAGCTCGGACACCTGTGGCGGAAGCTCGAGCAGCAGGCCGCCCAACTGCCGCCGGAGCCCTCCGCCGAGCACGGTCTGGCTCGCGAGCTGGACACTCGCAGCCTGGCCGCTTGGCTGGAGCAGCGCTGGCTGGGCGGCGAGGCGCGCCGGCTGGCCGGGCAGATGGCCGAGCGGCTGTTCGCCGCCCCGCCATCCGTGTCCCTGCTGCAGGCGCAGTTGCAGCTGCGCCGCCAGGGCGGGCGTGCCGGATTGCTGGAGCTGCGCCTGGGCGCGCAGGAGCGGCCGGCGGCCGGCATGCGGGCGATCTGCGTCGCCCTGGCCCAGCGTCTGGGCGACTCCCTCGTGCTCGATACGCCACTGCTGGCAGTCGAGCAGGATGCTCGTGGCGTCGAGCTGGTCACGGCGGGCGCACGTTATCGCGCCGAGCAGGTGGTGCTGGCGTTGCCGGCCTTGCTGCTGGCGCGGCTCGGCTTTGCCCCGGCGCTGCCCGGCTGGTACGAGCTTGGCCTGCGCCAGCTGCTGCCGCAGGCCTCCCTGGATGTCCAGTTGCGCTACGAGCGGCCGTTCTGGCGCGCGCGTCTGCCCCATGTCGCCTTGCCGCACTGCGCCGGTGACTGCCTGCTGATCGAGCAGCCGCCCGTGCTTGCGGGGGAGGGGGCGCTGCGCGTGCGGCTGACTGGCGAGCTGGCCAGGCGTTGCCTGGCGCTGGCGGCGTCGGCGCGCCAGGCCCTGCTGCTGGATACCCTCGGCGTCCTGCTCGGCGAGCCGGCGCGCACGCCGCTGGAGTGCCTGCTGCAGTGCTGGGCCGACGAGCCGTTCCTGCGCTGTGCGGAGCCCTACTGGCCGGCCGGCGGCTGGAGCGTGCAGGCGCCGCTGCTGAGCCGCCCGCTGGGGCGCGTGCACTTCGCCGGCGCCGACCTGGCCCTGCGCTGGCCAGGCACCCTCGAGGGCGCGGTGGAGGCCGGCGAGCGCGCCGCCGAGGAAGTCCTGGCCCTGGGCTGACGACCGCCGCACCGCGCGCGGGCTTGCCAAGCGGGCGGACGGCTTCGTAAGGTGCCCGCCTGTGTCGAAGGAGTTGGCCATGTCATTTGCCGCAAGCCCGGGGTGCTCGACCCGCGAGGCGCCTCAGTCCCCTGGTGCTCTGCCGTGCGCGAGCCACCGGCAGTCGAGCGAGGTGCGGCGATGAACCTGCGCCATCTGTGGGCCGCTGCCGGACTGTTGCTGTCCTGCCTGTG
This sequence comes from Pseudomonas oryzae, assembly GCF_900104805.1. NCBI lineage: Bacteria > Pseudomonadati > Pseudomonadota > Gammaproteobacteria > Pseudomonadales > Pseudomonadaceae > Pseudomonas > Pseudomonas oryzae. Next base: position 4,400,873 of record NZ_LT629751.1, read on the forward strand.
CTGGGCCGGCAACGCCCTGGTGGCGCGGGCGGTGGCCGACAGCATCCCGCCGATGTCGCTGGCGTTCTGGCGCTGGTCGCTGGCGCTGGGACTGCTGCTGCCCTTCGTCGCACGCCCGCTCTGGACGCTGCGCGTGCAGATCCGCGCCGCCGGTTGGCGCCTGTGGCTGGTCGCCGTGCTGGGCATCGCCAGCTACAACTCGCTGCTTTACCACGCCGCGCACAGCACCTCGGCGATCAACATCACCCTGCTCAACACCTGCCTGCCGCTCGCCACCTTCCTCGGCGCGGGACTGCTGCTCGGCGAGTGGCCGGCGCGGCGTGCCTGGTTCGGCATGGCGGTGGCCGCCGCTGGCCTGCTGCTGCTGATCGGGCGTGGCGAGCTGGCGACCTTCCGCGCCCTCGACTTCTACCCCGGCGATCTGCTCATGCTGCTGGCGGTGGCGGCCTGGGCCCTGTATTCGCTGCTGATGCGCCTGTGGGGGCCGCGCTTCGGGCTGCCGCCGCTGCCGTTGCTGGGCGTGATGATCCTGTTCGGCCTGGGCATGATGCTGCCGTTCTACCTGTTCGAACTGCTGCGCGTCGGCGGTTTCGCGCCGACTGCGGGCAACCTCGCCGCGATCGGCTATACCGCGCTGTTCGCCTCGCTGCTCGCCTATCTGGCCTGGAACCACGGACTCAAGGTGCTGGGCGCGGCGCGCGCCTCGCTGTTCAGCTACCTGATGCCGGTGTTCGCGGCACTGCTCGCCTGGCTGCTGCTGGACGAGCGCCTGGCCTTCTACCACTGGCTGGGCGGGGCGCTGATCTTCGCCGGCCTGCTGCTGGCCACCCGCCCGGTCAGGAGTGTCGCGGACCTTCAACGCAGCGCCGAGTAGTTGTTCTCCGCGTGGCAGGCGGCCGGGTCGCGGTGCTCGCGGCACAGCCTGGCGAAAGTCGCCTTGGCGCCCTTGCGGCAGTCGCGGTAGCGCAGCGAGCCGCGCCGTTCGTTCATGCACACGCTGGCGTAGTCGATCCGGCCGCCGCTTTCGCGCCACTTGAAGGTGCCGCGGACGCTGCCATCGCGGGTTTGCCACGACCACTTGGCCGAGCGGGTCACGCTCTTTTGCCGCGGCCTGGGTCGTTCGCCAGTTGCCGGGCGCACGGCCGGCAGGCGATTGATGATCGGCCGGGGCTGGTAGTTGTGCTCGTTGAACGTGGTTTGCCGGGGCGCCGCGGTGTCCGCCGGCGGCGCCGGGCGGTAGGCGTGGATCTGCGCTGGCGGAGGCGCCGCGGGCCTGCTCAGCGGCACAGGCGCAGACAGGGGCGGCGGGGCGGCGGCGGCCGTGATCGGTGCTGGAGAGGGGGCTGCGAGTGGCGCCACCGGCGTGGCCCGACTCTTCAGCCACTGCGGAGCGACAATGGCGGCAGCTGCCGTGCTGCCCAGTATGGTCAGCGCCAGCAGCCAGCCGTGGCGGCGCCGGGTGCGATGGCGTAAGGGCGCATCTTCCTGATCTGCGTGCATGGAGGCCTCCTGGCCGTGATGACTCCCCGATCCCTGGGGAGCTGCCAGCGTAGCCGGAGGTTTTTTCGCGCACAACGAAAAAGGGCCTGCATTTCTGCAGGCCCTTTCGGAATTTTTGGTGGCTACGCAGGGACTTGAACCCCGGACCCCAGCATTATGAATGCCGTGCTCTAACCAGCTGAGCTACGTAGCCAACGTGGCGCGCATTATTATGGGCGGCGGGGTTGCTGTCAACCCCCGAGTGCAGAAAAAACTCCAATCCGATCAAACGCTTGCCGCATCCTGCGATCGGGCTCGACAGCCGTCGTCCCTGACGGCCGCCGAGCGGGCGTTCAGCCCGGCATCGGAGCCGGATTCTTCACCGTGGCCAGCTCCGGGTGGGCGACCAGCTTGTCGATGTGCAGCTCGGGATTGTCCAGCCAGGCCTCGGTCAGCACCCGGTAGTGCTCCATGTCGCGGCAGCGCATGCGCAGGCTGTAGTCGAAGGTGCCGCTGATGAGCCGGCACTCGAGCACCTGCGGGCAGGCGCGCATGCAGGCCTCGAAAGCCTTCTGCGCGGCACGCCCGCTCTGGTTGGACAGCGCCACCAGGACCAGCAGCGACAGGCCGGGGGAAACCTGCTGCAGGTCGACGATGGCGCCGTAGCCGAGGATCACCCCCATGCGCTCGAGCTTGCGCACCCGCTCCAGGCACGGGCGCGGCGTCAGGTGCACCAGTTCGGAGAGCTTCTGGTAGGTGATCCTGCCGTTGTGGCGCAGCACCTCGATGATCGCCTGGTCGATGCGATCGAGGCTGAGGTTGTGCTCCTGACCGGTATCGGAGATGTCTTTGAGGCTCATGTCACTTCAGTCGGTTGGACAGGAACTGTTGCAGGCGTTCGCTGGCAGGATTGTCGAGGATCCGCGCGCTGCCCTGCTCCTCGACGCGGCCCTGGTGGAGGAACAGGACCTGGCTGGAAACCTGGCGGGCGAAGCCCATCTCGTGGGTGACCATGATCATGGTGCGTCCCTCCTCGGCGAGAGTCTGGATCACCTTGAGCACTTCGCCAACCAGTTCCGGGTCGAGGGCCGAGGTCGGCTCGTCGAACAGGATGATCTCCGGCTCCATGGCCAGCGCCCGCGCGATGGCCACGCGCTGCTGCTGGCCGCCGGAGAGGAAGGCCGGGTACTGCTCGGCGACCCGCGCCGGCAGGCCGACCTTGTCCAGGTAGGCGCGGGCACGCTCCTCGGCCTCGCGCGCCGGCACGCCGAGCACCTGGCGCGGCGCCATGGTGATGTTGTCCAGCACGCTCATGTGGCTCCACAGGTTGAAGTGCTGGAACACCATGGCCAGGCGGGTGCGCAGGCTCTGCAGCTGGGCCTTGTCGGCCACCGTGGCGCCGCCGCGGGTTTGGCGCATGGCGATGGTCTGGCCGTCGAGGGTGATGCTGCCGGCGTCGGGTTGCTCGAGGAAGTTGATGCAGCGCAGCATGGTGCTCTTGCCCGAGCCGCTGGTGCCGATCAGGCTGATCACGTCGCCGCTGCTGGCGTGCAGCGACACGCCCTTGAGCACTTCGTTGTCGCCGTAGCGCTTGTGCAGGTCTTCCACCTGCAGCTTGTGCTGGGCGGTGCCGGCGACGCTGCGGGCGTGGCTTTCGTTGCGCGAGGAGAGGAGGCCGGCCGGGTTGGCGGGCATGGCGTAGGCGGTCTGGTTCATCACGAGTTACCCCCGGGTAGGGCCAAGAAAGGTCATCCAGCGGCTTTCGGCGAAGCGGAACAGGCCGACCAGCAGGAAGGACAGCAGCATGTAGAGCAGGGCGGCGATGCCGAAGGCCTGGAAGGTCATGAAGGTTGCGGCATTGGCGTCGCGGGCGACCTTGAGGATGTCCGGCACGGTGGCGGTGAACGCCAGCGAGGTGGCGTGCAGCATGAGGATCACCTCGTTGCCGTACTGCGGCAGCGCCCGGCGCAGGGCCGAGGGGATGATCAGGTGCGTGTACAGGCGCCAGCCGGTCAGGCCGTAGGCGTGCGCCGCCTCGATCTCGCCATGCGGAATGTTGCGGATGGCGCCGGCGAAGATCTCCACCGTGTAGGCGCAGGTGTTCAGCACGAAGGCCAGGAGGGTGCAGTTGATCGCCTCGCGGAAGAAGCCGTCGAGCAGCGGCTGGGAGCGCACCGCCTCCAGGCTGTACAGGCCGGTGTAGCAGATCAGCAGCTGGATATACAGCGGCGTGCCGCGGAACAGGTAGGTGTAGAACTGCACCGGCCAGCGCAGCAGGCGGTTGCGCGAGACGCGGGCGATGGCCAGCGGCACGGCGAGCAGGAAGCCGAGGACGATTGAGGCGACCAGCAGCCAGAGGGTCATGGCCAGCCCGGACAGGTTGTAGCCGTCGCTCCACAGGAAGGCGTGGCCGTACTGTTGCAGCAGCTCGATCATGGCATCAGCCCCTTGATTCCGGTGTTGTAGTGGCGCTCCAGGCGGCGGAACACCAGGTTGGACAGGCTGGTGATCAGCAGGTAGACCACCCCGGCGATGATCAGGAAGTACAGCGGGTCATTGGTGGTCTTGCCGGCATTCTGCGCGGCCTTGACCAGGTCGGAGAGGCCGATGATCGACACCAGCGCGGTGGCCTTGAGCAGCACCAGCCAGTTGTTGCCGAGGCCCGGCAGGGCGAAGCGCATCATCTGTGGGAACAGCACCAGGCGAAAGCGCTTGAACGCGCCGAGTCCGTAGGCGGTGGCCGCCTCCAGCTGGCCGCGCGGCACGCTGAGGATGGCGCCGCGGAAGGTCTCGGTGAAATAGGCGCCGTAGATGAAGCCGAGGGTGGCCACGCCGGCGCTGAACGGGTCGATCTCGATGTAGTCCCAGCCGAGCAGGTCGGTCAGCTCGTTCAGCCAGGTCTGCAGGCTGTAGAAGATCAGCAGGATCAGCACCAGGTCGGGCACGCCGCGGATCAGCGTGGTGTAGCCCGCGCCCAGCAGGCGCAGCCAGCGCAGTGGGGCGAGCTTGATGCAGGCGCCGAGTAGGCCGAGGGCGACGCTGAGCAGCATGGACAGCATGGCCAGCTTCAGCGTCATCCAGATGCCTTGCAGCAGCAGGGGGCCGAAGCCTTGCAGGTCGAGGACCGGCAGGCCGAGGGAGTGCAGGAGGTCATTCACGATGGAACACCTGTTCGGAAAGGCGAGGGCGGTGCCCGGCCGCCGCAGCAGGCCGGCCGGACGGCGGAGCGGTTACTCGCTGTAGATGTCCTGCGAACCGAAGTACTTGCGCTCGATGGCCTTGTAGGTGCCGTCGGCGTGCAGGGCGGCGATGCCCTTGTTGATCAGCGCCTGCAGCTCGGCGTCGTTCTTGCGCAGGCCGATGGCGATCACCGAGGGCAGGCCCGGGTCGCTGATCGCCGCGCCGCTGTGGAAACCCTGGCCCTTGGGCTGGGAGAGGAAGTTCAGCTCGGCTTCCAGCTTGTCGGTGACGATGGCGTCGAGGCGGCCGTTGGCCAGGTCGGCATAGTTCTGGTCCATCGACTGGTAGGCCTTGATCCGCGCGCCGGCCGGGGCCAGCTTGGCGCGGGCGTAGACTTCCTGGATCGAGCCCTGCAGCACGCCGACCTGCTTGCCCTCGAGCGATTCCGGGGTGGCGCCGAAGCCGGCGTCCTTGCGGGTGACCAGCGCGGTGGGGCTGAGGAACAGCTTGTCGGAGAAGGCGATCTGCTGCTCGCGGGCCGGGGTGACGGCCATCGACGACATGATGCCGTCGAACTTGCGCGCCCGCAGGGCGGGGATCAGGCCGTCGAAGTCATTGGTCACCCAGGTGCACTTGACCTCCAGCTTGGCGCAGATGGCGTTGCCCAGCTCGATATCGAAGCCCTGCAGGCTGCCGTCGGCGGCCACGGACTCGAAGGGCGGATAGTCGGGGAACACCCCGAAGCGGATTTCCTTCCATTCCTTGGCCTGGGCCAGTCCGGCGGTCAGCGGGAGGACGACTGCGGCTACCAGCGTGCAGAGCTTTTTCATGGGAACTGTTCCACTGTGAATCTTGTTTTTGTTGTGCGGCCAGGACGCCGAGGGCCGGTCTGGCTGCGCGTGGCGGGTGCTGATGACCGGCTGGAGGCCGGCTCAACTGGGGACTGAGAATGCCCGGGGGAACGACTCTTTTGGTGTCGTTAAGCGTTGGGGAGGAGGCAGGAATAGCTGTTAAACGCAGGCAAACAGCAGAATCGGCTGTTGGTGGCGTCTTTTATGTTCTCGCGCCGCCGGCTTGTCGCATATCTGTACGGCCGTGGGGTGGCTGGCGCCTCACTTATAGGCGGCCAGCAGCAGGTTGCTTTCCGAGTTGGCCACGCCCTTCAGGGCGCGCAGCTCGCGCAGCACCCGGTCGAACTCGCTGAGGGTCGCGGTGTGGATCTCCGCCACCAGATCCCAGCGGCCGTTGGTGGTGTGCACCTGCACCACCTCGGGGATCTGCCGCAGGGCGGCGATCACCGCGTCGCTGGCGCCGCCACGCAGCTCGATCATGGTGATGGCGCGCACGCCGCTGTTCTCCAGCTCGTTGCGCAGTTTGATGGTGAAGCCGACCAGCAGGCCGGAGCGCTGCAGACGGTCGATGCGATTCTGCACGGTGCCGCGCGACACCTTGAGGCGTTCGGCCAGCGCGGCGGTGGAGGCGCGGCCGTCCTCGCGCAGCAGGGCCAGCAGGCGGCGGTCGAGGTCATCGGGTTGGTCAGGCATGGTCATCACCGGGCAGCGAGTGTTTTTGGCATATCGTCAACGGATTCTATCATTTTGCTCTTTCTTGATGTGCAAAATGTAATTTATCTATCTATCTGCTAGGCGCCCTCTTTCCTACAATTTTCCGACGTTTTCACTCAACCGGAGTCGCCATCGTGTCTGCCTTGCCTGTCCCGTCCCTTCTGCCCAAGACCGTCAGTCTGGTCGGTGCGCCCACCGATGTCGGTGCTGGCGCCCGTGGCGCTTCCATGGGGCCGGAGGCCCTGCGCGTCGCCGGTCTGGTGCCGGCGCTGCGCGAGCGCGGTTTCCAGGTGCTCGATCGTGGCAACCTGCGTGGCCCGGCCAATCCCTGGCTGGCGCCGCAGCAGGGCTACCGCCATCTGTCGGAGGTGATCGCCTGGAACCAGGCGGTGCACGACGCCATCTATGCCGAGCTGCGCGAGGAGCGCCTGCCGATCCTCTTGGGCGGCGACCACTGCCTGGGCGTCGGCTCGATCAGCGCGGTGGCCCGCCACTGCCGGGATACCGGCAAGAAGTTGCGCATCATCTGGCTGGATGCCCACGCCGACTTCAACACCTCGGATCTCACCCCCTCGGGCAACCTGCACGGCATGCCGGTGGCCTGTCTGTGTGGCGACGGCCCGCGCGAGCTGGTCGAGATGGCTGGCGCGGTGCCGGCGATCCAGCCGCAGTGGATCCGCCAGATCGGCATCCGTAGCGTCGACGAAGGCGAGCGGGTGCGCGTGCACGAGGCGGGGCTCGAGGTGATGGACATGCGCTATCTGGACGAGGTGGGCATGCGCGTGGCCATGCAGCAGGCGCTGGCCGACCTCGACGCCGACACCCACCTGCACGTCAGCTTCGACGTCGACTTCCTCGACCCGGAGATCGCCCCCGGCGTCGGCACCACGGTGCCGGGCGGGGTGAGCTACCGCGAGGCGCAGCTGTGCATGGAAATGATCGCCGACACCGGGCTGCTGGGGTCGCTGGACATCGTCGAGCTCAACCCGGCGCTCGATCACTGCAACCGCACCGCACGGGTGGCGGTGGAGCTGACCGAGAGCCTGTTCGGCAAGTCGACGCTGATGCGCGCCGCGCGCTGACTCCCTATTCTGCGGCCATGCCACAACGACCGAGACCGCCACAGGGCGGTCTCGGTCGTTTGCATGCCGGCGGGGCGTCGCTGATGCCGGAGCCTCCCTGCTCCGGATGGCAAGACACCGCGGTTCGGTGTCGGCGTGGCTGTCGGCAATGCGTCAATGACGCGTGGGCAGATGGACTTCCGCCAGCATGCAGCGCGCGCTGCCGCCGCCGATGCGTTCGATGGTGTCGATGTTCACCACCACGGGGCGGGCGTGCCGCTCGATCAGCTGGCGCTGCAGCGGTGCGAGCGACTGCCAGGCGCTGCGCGACATCACCAGCAGCGGCTGGCCGTCCTTGTTGTGCAGTTCCAGCATGTTGCCGGCGAAGCCTTCCAGCTGGGCCCAGTTGAGCGGCAGGATGTCCTTACCGGTGTCGCGCAGTTGCCGCTCGAGCTGCCGGCGCTCGACCTCGTCGCGCACGGCCTGCAGGCAGACGATGGCCAGGCTGCGGCCGACGCTCATCATCACGTTGCTGTGGTAGATGGGCGCGCCGCCGCGGTCCATGGCATGGAAGGCGCACAGGCGGTACTCCAGGCGCTCGGCGAACTGGCGCAGCGCACGGGCGTGGGTGCGTCCGGAGTAGCAGGCGTAGCTGATGCGGTGCTGGCGATCGAGCACCATGCTGCCGGTGCCTTCGAGGAACAGGCCCTGTTCCTCCAGCGGGCTGAGATCGATGGTCTCGCTGATCCGGAAGTGACGGTCGAGCACCTCGAGCACGCCCTTGCGCCGCTCCAGGCGGCGGTTAGCGCCCTCCATCGGGTAGACCACCAGGCGGCCGTCGGCATGGCTGCTCCAGCAGTTGTTGGGGAAGATGGAGTCGGGGGTGTGCGGCGCCGGGCTGTCCTGCACCACCAGCACGTCCACGCCGGCGCCGCGCAGGCTCGCGACATAGCCGTCGAATTCTTCCAGGGCTCTGGCCTGGGCCTCTGCCGGCTCCAGCAGCGCCTGCTGGAAGCGGTTGTTGCCGGCGGTGTCGGGGTTGAAGGCGAACCCGGCAGGCCGAATCATCAGCACGGTATCGGTGGTTTGCATGGGGCATCATCCGGTGGTTGGCGATGCCCCATTGTCGGTCCGTGGCCGTGGTGATCCCGGCTGATCTGCCGCTTCGGCTCAGCCTGGCAAGCTGAAGGAGGCCGGGCTGCAGCCGATTCGGTCGCAGGTCGGGGACTGCTGCGCAGGCGCCGGGAGAGGTTCGCCGGGGCAGCGCGAGCAGGCAGGGCGCGCGGCGACCGGGACCGGCAGGCCCGGGGCGAGCATGGGCGAGAAACGACAAGACGCCCCGGGCCGTGGGGCGCGGGGCGTCTTGTGTCGGAAGCGATCAGGCGCGCTTGAGCAGCGGCTGTTCGGCGTCTTCGGCGAGCAGGGCGAACAGGTTCTTCGGGTCGCGCGGGCTGGGCACCAGCTCGATCCGGCTGCCGATGTCCAGGCGCTCGGCGACGTCGCGCACGTAGCGCAGGGCCGAGTAGTCCTCGAGGGCGAAGCCCACCGAGTCGAACAGGGTGACTTCCTCTGCGCTGCGGCGACCGGCGGCGCCGCCGCTCAGCACCTGCCACAGCTCGGTGGTCGGCGAGCCGGCCGGCAGCTGCTGGATCTCGCCCTCGATGCGGCTCTGCGGCTCGTACTCGACGAACACGCTGGCCGCCTCGACGATGCTGCGGTGCAGCTCGGTCTTGCCCGGGCAGTCGCCGCCCACGCCGTTGAGGTGCATGCCCGGCTCGATCATCTCCGGAGTGAGGATGATGGCGTTGGTCTTGTCGGCGGTCACCGTGGTGACGATGTCGGCGCCGCGCACCGCCTCGGCGGTGGAGTCGGCGATGATAACCTTGATGCCCGGGAAGCCGGCCAGGTTGCGGGCCAGCTTGCGGCTAGCCTGCGGGTCGACGTCGTACAGGCGGATCTCGTCGATGCCGAGGATGCTGTGGAAGGCGATGGCCTGGAACTCGCTCTGCGAGCCGTTGCCGATCAGCGCCATGCTGCGCGCGTTCTTGCGCGCCAGCACACTGGCGGCCAGCACCGAGGTGGCGGCGGTGCGCAGGGCGGTGGTCAGGGTCAGCTCGCTGAGCAGCACCGGCTTGCCGGTGGCGACGTCGCCCAGGGCGCCGAAGGCCATCACGGTGAGCATGCCGTCGCGGGTATTCTTCGGATGGCCGTTGACGTACTTGAACGCGTACAGCGCGGTGTCGGACACCGGCATCAGCTCGATCACGCCGTCGGCCGAGTGGTTGGCCACCCGCGCGCACTTCTCGAATTCCGGCCAGCGCAGGTAGTCCTGGCGCAGGTACTCGGTCATCTCGGCCAGGCAGGTGGTCAGGCCCTGGCGGGCCACCAGGCGGCTCAGATCGTTGACGTCGATATAGCGGGTCATCTTGTTGTTCCTCTGGGCTATCGGCTCGGGCGGCCAGCGGCGCGGCGCCTGGTGCTGGCTCGCTGCCAGGCGGCGGTGTGCGTCTGGCGATGCGGCTATTGTCTGCCGGCGGGGCCGACAATCCCGGCTGAACTGCTGGCGCCGTCCAGCCTGGAAAGCTGAAAGACGAGGCGCTGCAGCCGATTCTGCTGTCGGTGCGAGCCCGGAGGGTGAAGAGGGGGCGATGCTCTCGCCAGAAAGCACAAGCCCCGCACGGGGCGGGGCTTGTCGGCAGGCGGGGAGGCTCAGACGTTGAAGCGGAAGTGCATCACGTCGCCGTCCTTGACGATGTAGTCCTTGCCTTCCAGACGCCATTTGCCGGCTTCCTTGGCGCCGGCTTCGCCGCGGTACTGGATGAAGTCGTCGTAGGCGATGACCTCGGCGCGGATGAAACCCTTCTCGAAGTCGGTGTGGATCACCCCGGCGGCCTGCGGCGCGGTGGCGCCGACCTTGACGGTCCAGGCGCGCACTTCCTTGACCCCGGCGGTGAAGTAGGTCTGCAGGTTGAGCAGCTGGTAGCCGGCGCGGATCACCCGGTTGAGGCCCGGCTCGTCCATGCCCATGGATTCGAGGAACATCTGCTTTTCCTCGTCCTCGTCCAGCTCGGCGATCTCGGCCTCGATCTTGTTGCACACCGGCACCACGATGGCGCCTTCCTCCTCGGCGATGGCGCGGACCACGTCGAGGTGCGGGTTGTTGTCGAAGCCGTCCTCGGCGACGTTGGCGATGTACATCACCGGCTTGCTGGTCAGCAGGTGGAAGCCGCGGATGATCAGCTTCTGCTCGGCATCCATGTTCTTCATCAGCGAGCGGGCCGGCTTGCCTTCGCTGAAGTGCGGGATCAGCTGCTCGAGGATGGCCTTCTGCGCCAGGGCTTCCTTGTCGCCGCCCTTGGCGTTGCGCTGTACCTTCTGCAGCTGCTTCTCGCAGCTGTCGAGGTCGGCGAAGATCAGCTCGAGGTCGATGATCTCGATGTCGCGCTTGGGATCGACCGAGTTGGACACGTGGATCACGTTGTCGTCCTCGAAGCAGCGCACCACGTGGGCGATGGCGTCGGTCTCGCGGATGTTGGCGAGGAACTTGTTGCCCAGGCCCTCACCCTTGGAGGCGCCGGCGACCAGACCGGCGATGTCGACGAACTCCATGGTGGTCGGCAGCACGCGCTCGGGCTTGACGATCTCGGCCAGCGCGTCGAGGCGCGGGTCGGGCATCGGCACGATGCCGCTGTTCGGCTCGATGGTGCAGAACGGGAAGTTCTCCGCGGCGATGCCGGACTTGGTCAGGGCGTTGAACAGGGTGGACTTGCCGACGTTGGGCAGGCCGACGATGCCGCAGTTGAATCCCATGGTGTATCCCTCGCGGAGATGAATTCGGTCGAAAAGGGGGCGTCAGGCTTTCTGGCTGTGCAGCTGCTGCATGGCCTTGGTCCAGTCGCCGGCGAGCATTTCCGGCAGCACGTCGAGGGCGAAGTCGATGCTCGCCTCGAGCTTTTCCTGTTCGCTGCGCGGGGCCCGGCCGAGGACGAAGCCGGAGACGAGGTTCTTGTCGCCGGGGTGGCCGATGCCGAGCCGCAGGCGATAGAAGGAATTCTGGTTGCCGAGCTGGGCGATGATGTCGCGCAGTCCGTTGTGCCCGCCGTGGCCGCCGCCGAGCTTGAGCTTGGCGATGCCGGGGAGCATGTCGAGTTCGTCGTGGGCCACCAGGATGGCCGCCGGCGGAATGCGGAAGAAGTTCGCCAGCGCCGCCACGGACTGACCGCTGCGGTTCATGTAGGTGGTGGGGATGAGCAGACGAACGTCGCGGCCCTGGTGGCTGAACTTGCCGACCAGGCCGAAGTACTTCTTGTCGGCGGCGAGATTGACGCCCAGCTTGCGGGCCAGCGCCTCGACGAAAAGAGCCCCTGCGTTGTGCCGGGTCTGCTCGTATTCCGGACCGGGGTTACCGAGGCCGACGATCAGTTGGATGGCAGTCACGACAGGGGCTCTCTTGGTTCAGTCAGCGAGTGACTTATTCGCCTTGCACGCGGGAAGCGTGGATGTTGGCGACAGCCAGATCGTTGCCGTGGGCCAGGGCCACCAGCTCGACGCCAGCCGGAACGGTCAGGTCGGACAGGTGCACGGTCTGACCGAGGGCGACCTTGGCCAGGTCGACTTCGATGAATTCCGGCAGGTTCTGCGGCAGGCAGGAGACTTCCACTTCAGAGATGGTGTGGGAGACTTCGCCGCCCTGCAGCTTCACGGCATCAGCGGTTTCGGCGTTGATGAAGTGCAGCGGAACGCTGGTGGTCAGCTTGTGGTCGGCCACGGCGCGCAGGAAGTCGGCGTGGACCACGAAGCCCTTGGACGGATGACGCTGCAGGGCCTTGATCAGCACGGTCTCGGTGGTGCCACCGATGTTCAGAGCGATCACGTGGCTGAAGGCAGCCTCGTTCTCCAGCAGCTTGGCGAAGTCCTTGGCCAGCAGGCTGACGGACAGCGGAGCCTGCTCGCCACCGTAGACCACGGCAGGAACCAGGTTAGCGTTACGACGCAGGCGGCGGCTCGCACCTTTCCCCAGGTCGGAACGCACTTCGGCATTCAGGGCAAAATTGGTCATTGCATTTCTCCAGAATGACAACACGCCCGACACGCTTGCGACCAGCGTTCGGGCGGTTGCGAAAGACCCCGCACAGTGCGGGGCGGTTGTATCGGCGCCCGTCCCTCAGCGGAACATGGCGCTGATGGATTCCTCGTTGCTGATGCGGCGCACGGCTTCGGCGACCACCGGACCGATGTCCAGCTGGCGGATGCGGTCGCAGGCCTGGGCGGCGGCGGACAGCGGAATGGTGTTGGTCACCACCAGGGCGTCCAGCACGGAGTTCTCGATGTTCTCGATGGCGCGGCCGGACAGCACCGGGTGGGTGCAGTAGGCGTACACCTTGGCGGCGCCGTGCTTCTTCAGCGCGGTGGCGGCGTGGCACAGGGTACCGGCGGTGTCGACCATGTCGTCGACCAGGATGCAGGTACGGCCTTCGACGTCACCGATGATGTGCATCACTTCGGACTGGTTGGCCTTCGGGCGACGCTTGTCGATGATCGCCAGGTCGACGCCGAGGCTCTTGGCCACAGCACGGGCGCGCACCACGCCGCCGATGTCCGGGGAGACGATCATCAGGTTCTCGAAGCGCTGGTCCTGGATGTCGTCGACCAGTACCGGCGAACCGTAGATGTTGTCCACCGGAATGTCGAAGAAGCCCTGGATCTGGTCGGCGTGCAGGTCGACGGTGAGCACGCGGTCGACGCCGACCACGGTCAGCATGTCGGCCACCACCTTGGCGCTGATCGCCACGCGGGCGGAACGCGGGCGGCGGTCCTGGCGGGCATAGCCGAAGTAGGGGATGACCGCGGTGATGCGGCTGGCCGAGGAGCGGCGGAAGGCGTCGGCCATCACCACCAGCTCCATCAGGTTGTCGTTGGTCGGCGCGCAGGTCGGCTGGATCAGGAACACGTCCTTGCCGCGCACGTTCTCGTTGATTTCGACGCTGATTTCGCCGTCGGAGAACTTGCCTACGGAAACGTCACCGAGGGGAATGTGCAGCTGACGCACGACACGGCGGGCGAGATCGGGGTTGGCGTTCCCCGTGAAGACCATCATCTTGGACACGCGCAGTACCTGCCGACTGAGGGTAGACCTGACGAACAAAAAACCTTTGTGACCTCGCGGTCTCCACCGCAAAACCACAAAGGTTTTTCTGGAATATGGCAGGGGCGGCTGGATTCGAACCAACGCATGGCAGGATCAAAACCTGCTGCCTTACCGCTTGGCGACGCCCCTGTGGCGTATAAACAACTGCTGACTGGCTGCGTATAACCTCAAGGAGGTTATGGCAGGGGCGGCTGGATTCGAACCAACGCATGGCAGGATCAAAACCTGCTGCCTTACCGCTTGGCGACGCCCCTGTATCGTACAACCCAGTGCTATGCACTCACTTCCCTTGCCAGCTCTTCGAGCTTGCGGTGCAACATCGAAACGTTGCGCCCCTGGGCTACGAAGCTTGGCAGTGTGGCCGGAAGCTGGCGCGAAACTTTATCAGCCTCGTCGCGGTTTGGGAAGCTCCCAAACACACAAGCTCCGGTGCCGGTCATTCTTGCGGGAACAAATTTGTTCAGCAAGTTCAAGGCGTTACGAACTGCAGGGTAACGCTGCTCGACCACCGGCTGGCAGTCGTTACGACCGCCCCCTGCGGGAAGGCCGCAAACTCTAATGGCCGGGGTATCGCGTGTCAACTCCGGCGCAGAGAAAATTTCTGCTGTGCTGACAGACACTTGCGGCACTGCGACGAGAAACCAGGGTTCCTCCAGGGCGACCGGCACCAGTTGCTCGCCGACGCCGCCGGCGAAGGCGGCGCGGCCGCGCACGAACACCGGGACGTCGGCGCCAAGTTCGAGGCCGAGCGCGGCCAGGCGGTCGAGATCGAAGCCGAGCTGCCACAGGCGGTCGAGGCCGAGCAGGGTGGTGGCGGCGTCCGAGCTGCCGCCGCCGATGCCGCCGCCCATGGGCAGGCGCTTGTCCAGCCAGATGTCGGCGCCCAGCGGCGTGCCGGCGGCCTGTTGCAGGCGGCGGGCGGCGCGCACGATCAGGTTGCTGTCGTGGGGCACCCCCGCGACCTCGGTGTGCAGGCGAATTTCGCCGTCCGCACGAAGTCGGAAGCCCAGCTGGTCGCCGTGGTCGAGGAACTGGAACACCGTCTGCAGCTCGTGGTAGCCGTCGGGGCGGCGGCCGAGGATGTGCAGGAACAGGTTGAGCTTGGCCGGGGCCGGCAGGATCAGGGTGGCGTCGTGCATGTCGGTCATGGGCAGGTGGCGATCACAGGCCGAGGCGGCGCGGCAGCCACTCCTTGATCACCAGGGTGATGTCGAGGTCCTCGCCGGACAGCTTGAGCCGCTGCGGCAGCCAGAAGCCGCCCTGCTGCCGATAGTCGGCGTATTCGACCCGCCAGCCGTCCTGTTCGAGGCGCGCCAGGCGGCTGTCGGCGTCGAGGGTCAGCTGGCTCTTGCTGTCCGGCGCCGGCAGGCCGCGCACCCACCACAGCAGGTGGGAGACCGGCAGGCGCCAGCCGAGCTGTTCTTCCAGCAGCGCCTCGGGGGAGGCGGCCTGGTAGCGGCCCTGGTTGGCCACCTCGAGGAGGATGTCGCCCTCGCGCCCGGTCAGCCGGGTGGCGCCGCGGCCCAGCGGGCCGGACAGGCGGATGTCGTAGTAGTCGCGGCGCTGCAGCCAGAACAGCACGCCGCTGCCGGAGTCCTGCGGGGCGCGGATGCCTACCTTGCCGCTGATCTGCCAGCCGTCGATGGCGGCGACTTCGGCCTTGTGGCTGCGCCAGGCGCCGGGGTTGCCCTGCCCCTCCAGATCCTCGCGCGGGCCAATGCCGGCGCAGCCGGCGAGCAGCAGCAGACCGGCGAGCAGCAGGTGCTGGATTCTCACGGCTTCACCTTGCCGGTCAGGCGCTTGAGGGTGTCGCGCAGGATGGCGCTGTCCGGGGTGTCGGTCAGCGCCTTGCGCCAGACTTCGCGGGCCTCGGTCTGCTTGCCGGCGGCCCACAGCACTTCGCCCAGGTGGGCGGCGACCTCGTGGTCGGGCATGCGCGCGAGGGCCAGACGCAGGAACTGTTCGGCCTTGGCCAGATCGCCGAGGCGATAGCTGACCCAGCCGAGGCTGTCGAGAATCGCCGGATCATCCGGGTTCAGCGCATAGGCCTTCTCGATCAGCTCCAGGGCCTCCTGGTAGCGGGTGGTGCGATCGGCCAGGGTGTAGCCGAGGGCGTTGAGGGCCATGGCGTTGTCCGGCTCGCGCTCGAGGATGAAGCGCAGGTCGCGTTCCAGGCCGCTGAGGTCGCCGCGTTTCTCCGCCAGCATGGCACGGGTGTACAGCAGGTTGAGGTCGTCGGGGTAGCGCTCGAGGGCCTCGCCGACCACCTTCCAGGCATCGCCCAGACGCTCCTGCTCGGTCAGGCTCTCGACCTCGATCAGATAGAGCTGCAGGGCGACGTCCGGCTGGCTCTCGCGGGCGCTGGCCAGCTGGCGACGGGCTTCGGCATCGCGGCCGAGCTTGACCAGCAGGGCGGTGCGGCGTACCTGCGCCGGCAAGTACTCGTCGCCTGCGCCGACCGCGGCGTACTGCTCCAGGGCGGCGTTCGTATCGCCGTCCTGCTCGGCGATCTGGCCGAGGTGGAAGTGGGCGGTATCGGTATGGGCATCGCGCTCGATCAGGGTCAGTAGGTGGCCGCGCGCATCGTCGCGCTCTTTGGCCTCCAGGCTGATCAGCGCCAGCGACAGACGCAGGTCGTCATCCTCGGGGAAGCGGCGCAGCAGCTCGGCGAACTGCTCGCGGGCTTCCTTCAGGCGCTCCGCTTCCAGCAGCTGGCGGGCGTAGGCCAGGCGCAGGCGCTTGTCGTCCGGATGCTGGCGCAGGCCGTCCTTGAGCAGTGGCAGCACTTCCTCGTCGCGATCCAGGCTGGCCAGCAGGCGGGCGCGCAGCAGCAGCGGCGCAACCTCGCGGCTGCCCGCCGGATGCTGCTCGAGGCTGGCCAGGGCTTCCTCGCTGCGGCCGTCCTGCTGCAGCAGCACGGCGCGGCCGAACAGCAGCTGGGGGTTGTCCGGGTAGCGTTCGAGCAGGCGCTCGAAGCTCTGGCGCAGGCCGGCGCGGGTTTCCGGGTCGGTCTGCGCGGCGGTCAGGGCAAGGAAGTCGAAGTGGGTGTCGCCCTTGGCCTTGAGCACCAGCTCCATGTAGCGCATGGCTTCGTCCTGGCGTCCGGCGCGGGCCAGCTGGATGGCGGCGATGCGCTGGGCGTCGAGGTTGCCCGGGGCGCTGTCGGCCCACAGCAGGGCGGCGTCCAGGGCGGCATCTTCGGCGCCGACGTATTCGGCGATGCGGTAGGCGCGCTCGGCCACCGCGGGATCGCCGGTGGCGTGGGCCTGCTCCATGTAGTTGGCCAGGGCGATGTCGTAGCGCTCGCGCTGACCGGCCAGCTCGGCGGCCAGCAGGCTGTACAGGGTGTCGGGGCTGAACGAGGCGCTGGGCGCGGGGGCAGCGGTTTCGCTGGCGGCCGGTGGCGCCTGCTGGTCGTCGGGACCGGCGGAAGGCAGGGTCTGGCAACCACCGAGCAAGGTCAGGGTGGTCAGCAGCGCAAGGGATTTGTTCATGGCAGGCATACGCGGGTTCACCGGCAGGTCGGGCAATCATGACACAAGCGCCGGGTCAATCCCATGGCCGCGGAGGTCCATCATCGCCGGCGACGCGGCGAGGCAGTTGTCCTGCACCGGTCTAAGTAGGACAATTGTCCGCTTTCAGGTCACCTCAGCATCCCCGCATGGCTTTTCTCGCCCTCGGCATCAACCACAAAACCGCATCGGTGGCGGTCCGCGAGCGCGTGGCCTTCGGCCCCGAGCAGCTGGTCGACGCCCTGCAGCAGCTGTGCCGGGTGACGCCGTGCCGCGAGGCGGCGATCCTCTCCACCTGCAACCGCAGCGAGCTGTATCTGGCGCTGGACGAGTCGCGCGCCGAGGCGATCCTGACCTGGCTGGCCGGCTATCACGGTCTCAACCTCGACGAGCTGCGCGCCTGCGCCTACATCCATCAGGACGACGCTGCCGTGCGCCACATGATGCGCGTGGCCTGCGGCCTGGATTCGATGATCCTCGGCGAGCCGCAGATCCTCGGCCAGATGAAGGACGCCTACGCCACCGCGCGCGAGGCCGGCACCCTGGGGCCGCTGCTCGGCCGCCTGTTCCAGGCCACCTTCAGCACCGCCAAGACCGTGCGCACCGACACCCGCATCGGCGAGAACCCGGTGTCGGTGGCCTTCGCCGCGGTGAGCCTGGCCAAGCAGATCTTCAGCGACCTGCAGCGCAGCCAGGCGCTGCTGATCGGCGCCGGCGAGACCATCGCCCTGGTCGCCCGCCACCTGCACGAGCAGGGGGTCAAGCGCATCGTGGTGGCCAACCGCACCCTCGAACGCGCCAGCGCGCTGGCCAGCGAGGTCGGCGGCCATGCCGTGCTGCTGTCGGCGATTCCCGAGGAGCTGGTGGGCAGCGACATCGTCATCAGCTCCACCGCCAGCCCGCTGCCGATCCTCGGCAAGGGCGCGGTGGAGAGTGCGCTGAAGAAGCGCAAGCACCGCCCGGTGTTCATGGTCGACATCGCCGTGCCGCGCGACATCGAGCCCGAGGTCGGCGAGCTGGACGACGTCTACCTGTACACCGTCGACGACCTCCACGAGGTGATCGCCGAGAACCTGCGCAACCGCCAGGACGCCGCGCGCGCCGCCGAGGAGCTGGTGCTCACCGGGGTCGGCGAGTTCATGCTGCGCCTGCGCGAGCGCGACAGCCTCGACCTGCTGCGCAGCTACCGCCAGCGCGCCGAGCAGCTGCGTGACGACGAACTGGCCAAGGCCCTGCGCCTGCTCGGCAACGGCACGCCGGCCGAGGAGGCCCTGGCCCAGCTGGCGCGCGGGCTGACCAACAAGCTGCTGCATGCGCCCAGCGTGCAACTGAAGAAGTTTTCCGCCGCCGGCCGCCAGGATGCGCTGGCCGTGGCCCAGGAACTGCTCGACCTCGACGGCGAGCAGCATCGCTAACGCCCCCGCGTGCCGTGGCAGCCAGCCGCGGCACCAGCCATGGTGAAACCGCACCGATGAAAGCCTCGCTGCTGAACAAGCTCGACACCCTGCAGGACCGTTTCGAGGAGCTGACCGCGCTGCTCGGCGATGCCGAGGTGATCAGCGATCAGACGAAATTCCGTGCCTACTCGCGCGAATACGCAGAGATCGAGCCGGTGATCGAGGCCTTCCGCGCCTTTCGCAAGGTGCAGGGCGACCTCGAGGGTGCCCAGGCGCTGCTCAAGGACAGCGACCCCGACCTACGCGAGATGGCCGAGGAGGAAGTCGCCGCGGCCAAGGCCCAGCTCGAGACGCTGGAGGCCAACCTGCAGCGCATGCTGCTGCCCAAGGACCCCAACGACGGTCGCAACGTGTTCCTCGAGATCCGCGCCGGCACCGGCGGCGACGAGGCGGCGATCTTCTCCGGCGACCTGTTCCGCATGTACTCGCGCTATGCCGAGCGCCAGGGCTGGCGCGTCGAGATCCTCTCCGAGAACGAGGGCGAGCACGGTGGCTACAAGGAGGTGATCGCCCGCGTCGAGGGCGACAACGTCTACGCCAAGCTCAAGTTCGAGTCCGGCGCCCATCGCGTGCAGCGCGTGCCGGAAACCGAGTCGCAGGGGCGCATCCACACCTCGGCCTGCACCGTGGCGGTGCTGCCCGAGCCGGACGAGCAGGCGGCCATCGAGATCAACCCGGCCGACCTGCGCATCGATACCTACCGCGCTTCGGGCGCCGGCGGTCAGCACGTCAACAAGACCGAGTCGGCGATCCGCATCACCCACATGCCCTCGGGCATCGTGGTCGAGTGCCAGGAAGAGCGCTCGCAGCACAAGAACCGCGCCAAGGCCATGGCCTGGCTGGCGGCCAAGCTGCAGGACCAGCAGGACGCCGCGGCGCACAAGGAGATCTCCGAGACCCGCAAGCTGCTGGTCGGTTCGGGTGACCGCTCCGAGCGCATCCGCACCTACAACTTCCCGCAGGGCCGGGTCACCGACCACCGCATCAACCTGACCCTCTACTCGCTGGGCGAGGTCATGGGCGGCGCGGTGGAACAGGTGATCGAGCCGCTGCTGCAGGAGTACCAGGCCGACCAGCTGGCGGCGCTTGGCGATTGAGATTTTCTCTTTACCGGCTGCCGTCAATCGTAGGGTAGAAAACTCGCGCAGCGATTTTCTACCGTCACCACCGGCGCCTCTGGTGGACAACGCTGCGCGGTTGTCCACCCTACGTTCGAACGCGCCTCCCTCCGGAGAAGGCAGCTGATGCCCACTATCGAAGCTCTGTTGAACAGCGCCGAGCTGCCCGACTCGCCAAGCGCCCGCCTGGACGCCGAGCTGCTGCTCGCCCACGTGCTCGGCAAGCCGCGCAGCTACCTGCGCACCTGGCCGGAGCGCGAGCCCGACGCTGCGCAGTGCGCCGCCTTTGCCGCACTGCTGGCGCGTCGCTGTCAGGGCGAGCCGGTCGCCTACCTGCTCGGCCGCCAGGGTTTCTGGAGCCTGGAGCTGGAGGTGGCGCCGCACACCCTGATTCCCCGTCCGGACACCGAACTGCTGGTCGAGACCGCGCTGGCGCTGGGGCCGCAGGGCCCCGCGCGGGTGCTCGACCTCGGCACCGGCAGCGGTGCCATTGCCCTGGCGCTGGCCAGCGAGCGGCCGGCCTGGCAGGTGCTCGGTGTCGACCGAGTGGCCGAGGCGGTGGCGCTCGCCGAGCGCAACCGCGCGCGCCTCGGGCTGGACAATGCCCGCTTCGTCGAGAGCCTGTGGTTCGCCGCGCTGGGCGGTGAGCGGTTCCGGCTGATCGTCGGCAACCCGCCATACATCGCCGCCGAAGACCCGCACTTGGCGCAGGGCGACGTACGCTTCGAGCCGGCCAGCGCGTTGGTGGCCGGCCGTGACGGGCTGGACGACATTCGCCTGATCGTGCGTGAGGCGCCGGAGCATCTGGACGCCGGTGGCTGGTTGCTGCTCGAGCATGGCTACGATCAGGCCGAGGCGGTGCGCGCGCTGTTCGCCGCCCGCGGTTTCGTCGCCGTGGAAAGCCGCCGCGATCTCGGCGGCCACGAGCGCATCACCCTCGGCCAGTGGCAGGGAGGCAGCGATGCTGAGTGACGATGAACTGCTGCGCTACAGCCGGCAGATCCTGCTGAAGCAGGTCGACATCGATGGCCAGTTGCGTATCCGTGCCGGCAAGGTGCTGGTGGTCGGCCTCGGTGGCCTCGGCTCGCCGGTGGCGCTGTACCTGGCCGCTGCCGGGGTCGGCGAGCTGCACCTGGCCGACTTCGACACGGTCGACCTGACCAACCTGCAGCGCCAGGTGATCCACGACAGCAATAATGTCGGCCAGGCCAAGGTCGACTCGGCGATGGCGCGTCTGGCGGCCATCAACCCCCATGTGCGGCTGCTGCCGCTGCGCCAGGCGCTGGACGCCGATACGCTGTCCGCCGCGGTGGCGGCGGTCGACGTGGTGGTCGACTGCTGCGACAACTTCACCACCCGCGCCGCGGTCAACGCCGCCTGCGTCGCCGCCGGCCGGCCGCTGGTGTCCGGCGCGGCGATCCGCCTCGAGGGCCAGCTGTCGGTGTTCGATCCGCGCAACGCCGCCAGCCCCTGCTACCACTGCCTGTACGGCGCCGGCAGCGAGGCCGAGCTGACCTGCAGCGAGGCCGGCGTGCTCGGCCCGCTGGTGGGGCTGGTCGGCAGCCTGCAGGCGCTGGAGACGCTCAAGCTCTTGGCCGGCTTCGGCGAGCCGCTGGTCGGCCGCCTGCTGCTGGTCGATGCGCTGGGCAGCCGTTTCCGCGAGCTGCGCGTCAAGCGCGACCCGCAGTGCCCGGTCTGCGGAGGGCGGCATGGCCAGTGAGGCCCCGGTCGGCGTGTTCGACTCCGGGGTCGGTGGTCTGTCGGTGCTCGGCGAGCTGCGTGCGCGTCTGCCCCGCGAGTCGCTGCTCTACGTCGCCGACAGCGGTCACGTGCCCTACGGCGAGAAGAGCCCCGACTACATCCGCGAACGCTGCCGGCGCATCGCCGATTTCCTGCTGACACAGGGCGCCAAGGCGCTGGTGGTGGCCTGCAACACCGCCACGGTGGCGGCGGTGGGCGAGTTGCGCGAGCGCCATCCCGGCCTGCCGATCGTCGGCATGGAGCCGGCGGTCAAGCCGGCGGCGGCGGCGACCCGCAGTGGCGTGGTCGGCGTGCTGGCCACTACCGGCACGCTGCGGAGCGCCCGGTTCGCCGCCCTGCTGGATCGCTTCGCCAGCGACGTGCGGGTGGTCACCCAGCCCTGCCCTGGGCTGGTCGAGTGCGTCGAGCAGGGCGCGCTGACGGCGCCGGCGACCCGCACGCTGCTCGAAGCCTACGTGCAACCGCTGCTGGCGCAGGGTTGCGATACCCTGATCCTCGGCTGCACCCACTATCCCTTTCTCAAACCGCTGCTGCGCCAACTGGTGCCGAGCGGCGTCGAACTGATCGACACCGGGGCTGCGGTGGCGCGCCAGCTCGAACGCCTGCTCGCCGAGCACGAGCTGCTCGCCGCGGGCGCGGCGCAGCCGACACACTTCTGGTCCAGTGGCGATCCGCAGGCTCTGGCGCGCGTGCTGCCGGTGCTGTGGGGCGAAGCGGCGCCGGTGGCGGCGCTGGAAGTCTGAAGCACGTCGTTTCCGTTGCGCGCTGGCGCTCCTATACTTGCTTCACAAGTGTTACACCCGAGCTGCCACAGATACTTCACAAAGACAGACGGGAGATGTTTTCTCGCCAATGGAACAAGGAATTCCTCTCATGAAGCGATTGCTGAGCGTCACCGCTGTACTGGCAACGGCCCTGGGCGCGAGCGCACCGGCCAGCGCCTGGGACGTCACCCTGGCCGCCGGTGTGACCCGCGAGTCCACCGAGGTGGTGCGCCTGGGCTTGCAGCAGGACTTCGGTCGCAGCTGGTGGCAGAGCTCCACCGGCCAGCTGACCGGCTACTGGGATGGCGGCTACACCTACTGGTTCGGCGACAAGAGCGCCAGCAACCACAGCCTGTCGTTCGCCCCGGTGTTCGTCTACGAGTTCGCCGGCGAGAACGTGCGCCCCTACATCGAGGCCGGTATCGGCGTGGCCTTCTTCGAGAGCACCGAGTTCGAGGAGCACGACCTGAGCACATCTTTCCAGTTCGAGGATCGCCTCGGCTTCGGCCTGCGCTTCGCCGGGCAGGAAGTCGGCCTGCGCGCCATCCACTACTCCAATGCGGGGATCAAGAATCCCAACGACGGCGCCGAGACCTATACGCTGCACTACCGCACCGCGTTCTGAGACGCTGCAGACGACAAAAAGCCGGGAGATTCCCGGCTTTTTCGTTTCTGCGCGGCAGACTCAGGCGCTGCCGGTCCCCACCTGGCGGGCGGGCTCTGCGCGCGGAACCCGCGCCGCGCGAGTCCTGCGCGACCTCGTCAGGCCGCATGCTCGAGCAGGCGGCGGGCTGCCTCCTGGCCGCTGAGCCAGGCGCCCTCGACCCGGCCGGACAGGCACCAGTCGCCGCAGGCGTACAGACCGAGATCCGGATCGGCCAGGGCGCCCCACTGGTGGGCCTGCGCCGGGCGGCCGTAGAGCCAGCGGTGGGCCAGGCTGAAGTCGGCTTCCGGCACGGCGCAGCCGATCAGCTCGGCGAAGGCGCAGCGCAGTTGCTCGATCACCGCCTCGCGCGGCAGATCGAGGTGCTGCCGGGTCCACTGGCTGCTGGCGTGCAGCACCCAGGCATCCGGCTCGGCCTGACGGCCCGGCTTGCTGCGGTTGCGTGCGACCCAGTCGAGCGGGCTGTCCTGCACGAAGCAGCCTTCCACCGGGGTGGCCAGCGGCTTGGCGAAGGCCAGCCCGACGGCCCACACCGGGTCCATCACCGCACTGGCCACGGTGGCGGCCAGCTTCGGAGCGCTGGACAGCAGGGCGGTGGCCTGCGGCGCGGGGGTGGCGATGATCACCCGGCTGAACGGGCCGTGGCTCTGGCCGTCGGCGTCCTGCAGGTGCCAGTGCTGCTCGCCGCGGAACACCTCGGTGATGCGGCAGGCGAAGGTGATCGGCAGCTCGCCGAGCAGGTTACGGGTCAGCGCGCTCATGCGCGGCACGCCGATGAAGCGCAGCTGGGTGTCGGGCGACAAGGAAAGCTCGCCGGCCTGGGACTGGTACAGGGCGGGCTTCCACTGGTCGAGCCAGCCGTTCTCCTGCCACTGCTGCACGGTTTCCACGAAGCGCCGGTCGCGGGCGGTGAAATACTGCGCGCCGAGGTCGAGATCGCCGATCTCGGTGCGCCGACTCGACATGCGGCCGCCGCTGCCGCGGCTCTTGTCGAACAAATGCACGGCTAACCCCGCCGCCGTGAGGGCGTTGGCCGCGGAGAGCCCGGCCATGCCGCTGCCAATGATGGCGATGGGACTGTTCATGACGTCACCTCTATTGCTGGGATTTCAGGCTAATCCTTGGACTCAACTTGTACAATGCCATAATTCTGTATAATACGCTTCGGTCCACTCCAGCCATGAACCCGGCTATTGGCAGGCTACTGCCGCCTGGCCGGTAATTCCAGTGTGGACCACACTCTGAACTGACGCATGCAGGTAGAGAAGGAGATACGGCCGTGCGCATTCTGCTGACCGGCGGTACCGGACTGATCGGACGGGCACTGTGCCGCCTTTGGGCTGCGCAGGGGCACGAGTTGCTGGTGTGGAGCCGCCGCCCCGCTGAGGTGGCCGAGCTGTGCAGCGGCGCGCGGGGTGTCGGTCGTCTGCAGGAGTTGGATGGCGAGGCGATGCCGGACGCGGTGGTGAACCTGGCGGGAGCGCCGATCGCCGACCGGCCGTGGACCGCCGCGCGGCGCCGCCTGCTGTGGGAAAGTCGGGTGACCCTGACCCGGCAGCTGGTCGACTGGCTGGCCAGCCGACCGCTCAAGCCTCGCGTGCTGCTGTCCGGTTCGGCGGTCGGCTGGTACGGCGATGGCGGCGAGCGCCGCCTCAGCGAGGACAGTGCCGCCGGGGGCGAGGACTTCGGCAGCGAGCTGTGCTTCGCCTGGGAAGGCGAGGCGCGGCGCGCCGAAGAGCTGGGCGTCCGCGTGGTGCTGATTCGCACCGCGCCGGTGCTGGCGCGCGAGGGCGGCATGCTGGGACGCCTGTTGCCGCCGTTCCGCCTGGGCCTGGGCGGGCGTCTGGGCAGCGGCCGGCAGTGGATGCCATGGATCCACATCGAGGACGAGGTCGGCCTGATCGACTTTCTTTTGCAGCACGAGGAATGCAGCGGTCCCTATAATGCCTGCGCGCCGAACGCGGTGCGCAACGCCGAGTTCACCCGCATCCTGGCCCGCGTGCTGCACCGTCCGGCGCTGTTGCCCGCTCCGGCCTGCGTGCTGCGCCTGGTACTCGGCGAGATGGCCGGTCTGCTGCTCGGTGGCCAGCATCTGCAGCCGCTGCGCGCCATGGAAGCGGGCTACCAGTTTCGTTTTTCCGACCTGGAGACGGCCCTGGCCGATCTGCTGGGCTCTCACTGACAAGGACATTCATGACCGATCACGCGTTGCTGCTGGTCAACCTCGGTTCGCCAGCCTCCACCGCGGTGGCCGACGTGCGTCGCTACCTCAACCAGTTCCTGATGGACCCCCATGTCATCGACCTGCCCTGGCCGCTGCGCCGGCTGATCGTGGCGATGATCCTGATCCGGCGCCCGGCTGCCTCGGCCGAGGCCTATCGCTCGATCTGGTGGGCGGATGGCTCGCCACTGGTGGTGCTCAGCCGCCGCCTGCAGGCCAAGGTGGCGGAGCGCTGGAAGGACGGGCCGGTCGAACTGGCGATGCGCTACGGCGAACCCTCCATCGAGGGCGCCCTGCAGCGGCTGGCCGCTTCCGGGGCGCGCCGGGTGACCCTGGTGCCGCTGTATCCGCAGTTCGCCGACAGCACGGTGACCACCGTGGTCGAGGAGGCCAGACGGGTGCTGCTGGCTCGTAACCTCAAGCTGAAGATGGACGTGCTGCCGCCGTTCTACGACCAGCCGGAATACCTCGAAGCCCTGGCGGACAGCGCCCGGCCCTATCTGGCGCAGGGCTTCGATCACCTGCTGCTCAGTTATCACGGTCTGCCCGAGCGGCATCTGCACAAGAGCGATCCCACCGGCGCGCACTGCCTGAGGGGCGATGACTGCTGCCAGCGTGCCAGCGGGGACGTCCTCGCCAGCTGCTATCGCGCCCAGTGCCTGCGTACCAGCAGCGGTTTTGCCCGGTACGCGGGGCTGCGGGATGAGCAGTGGTCGGTATCCTTCCAGTCACGCCTGGGGCGTGCCAAGTGGATCGAGCCCTACACCGAGGCGACGCTCGACGAGCTGGCCGGCAAGGGCGTGAAGAAACTGCTGGTGATGTGTCCGGCATTCGTCGCCGACTGCATCGAGACCCTCGAGGAGATCGGCGAGCGCGGACGCGAGCAGTTCCGCGAAGCCGGCGGCGAGGAGCTGGTGCTGGTGCCGTGCCTCAACGATCACCCGCAGTGGGTGGAGGCGCTGGTCCGGCTGTGCGAGCGCATGCCGCAGGAACTGTGAGCATCCGTCTGACATGACAAGGGCGACCCGCGGGTCGCCCTTGTCATGTCTGCGTCAGGGAAGCTGGCGCAACTGCTCGAGCAGGCGATGGTTGGGATAGCCATCGGCCGGCCAGCCCAGCTGCTGCTGGCTGGCGCGCACCGCCCGGCGGGTATTGGCGCCAATGATGCCATCCGGGGTGCCGGGGTCGAAGCCGCGCTGCGCCAGGCGCTCCTGCAGCTCGATACGCTCGCTGCGCGACAGCGGCCGCTCGCCGCGCGGCCAGCCGGCGAGAACCTGGCCACCGCCGTCGAAGCGCTCGGCGAGCAGGCTGATGGCCAGCGCGTAGGCGGTGGAGTTGTTGTACTTGAGGATGGTGCGGAAGTTGTCCTGCACCAGGAACGCCGGGCCGAGGTGACCGGCAGGCAGCAGCAGGGTGGCGTTCTGCTGGCGGGCGGCGTTGACCTGGGGCTGTTCAGCCAGCGGCCGGACGCCCAGTTGCAGCCATTCGCCGACCGTCTTGCGCACCTCCGGATCGGCCAGCGCATAGTCGAAGCCCTGTGGCAGGCGCACTTCCATGCCCCAGCCCTGGCCCGGTTGCCAGCCCGAAGCGCGCAGGTAGTTGGCGGTCGAGGCCAGGGCATCGGCGGTGGAGTCCCAGATATCGCGCCGGCCGTCGCCGTCGAAGTCCACCGCATGGCGCTGGTAGGTGGTCGGGATGAACTGGGTCTGGCCCATCGCCCCGGCCCAGGACCCCTGCATGCGCTCCGGTCGCACGTCGCCGTGCTGGAGGATCGCCAGAGCGGCGATCAACTGCTCCTGGGCGAACTGCGGGCGCCGCCCCTCGTGGGCGAGGGTGGCCAGCGAGCGGATCACGCTCATGTTGCCCATGTTGCTGCCGAAGTTGCTCTCCATGCCCCATACCGCCACCAGCGCATGGCGCTCGACGCCGTAACGCTGTTCGATGGCGCGCAGGGTGCCGGCATGCTTGGCGAGCAGTTGCTTGCCCTTGACCACGCGCTGGGGGGAGACGGCACTGTCCAGATATTCCCACACCGGGCGGGCGAACTCCGGCTGACTGCGGTCGAGGCGGATCACCGCCGGGTCGGGGCTGACCCCCGCGAAGGCGCGGTCGAAGGTCTCGGCAGCGATACCGGTCGCCAGGGCGACGCGGCGGAAGTCTTCGCGCCACTGGCTGAAGCTGCGCGGCATGGCCGGCGCGGCAGCGACCGGCGCCGCGACAGACAGGCTGGCGGGCACGGCGGCTCCCAGTGTCGGCGCCGCTTGCAGGGTACGGTTGGCAGGAGGCTCGGCACAGGCGCTGAGCTGGACCACCGCCAGCAGCAGGGCACTGCTGCCGAACAGGCGCTGGCGCAACCGACGCCCGGCGGACAGATAAGGCATGAACGACTTCCACGGCAAAGCGAAAACAGGGGACAACCTTAACACGCATGGACCACGTTGGCTTTACATGGCCTGCCGGAGATAGAGCTCGCCCGTCGGCTGGAGTTCACTGCCCGTGGCGGCATCCGTCGGCGCCGCACTCCAGTTTTTGCAGGATCGGGCAGTCCGGGCGCTGGTCGCCCTGACAGTGTTCGACCAGCTCGCTCAGCGTGTCGCGCAGGCTGACCAGCTCGGTGATCTTGCGCTCCAGCGTGGCGATATGACCCAGCGCCAGGGCCTTCACATCGGCGCTGGCGCGCTGACGGTCCTGCCACAGCTGCAGCAGCTTGCCGACCTCCTCCAGGGAAAAGCCCAGGTCGCGGGCACGCTTGATGAAGGTCAGCCGGTGGAGGTCCTGCTCGCCGTAGTGGCGATAACCGTTGTCGCCACGCCCGGCCGGCCTCAGCAGGCCAATGCTTTCGTAGTGGCGGATCATCTTGGCGCTGAGGCCGGATTGGCGAGCGGCCTGGCCGATGTTCATGGGACTTCCTCCGATTGACGGCGGGCAGCCAGGGTTTGGCCATCCTCTGCTGATGTAATGATCAACCTTGCCATGTTGGGAAGGTAAAGGGGAGTAGGTTGTGGCGAATGCACCGCTGGTGCATGGCAAACGCCGTGGCTCACGGAAATGTAGGGTGCGCCATGCGCACCAACGAGCGCCTGGCGTTGTGTGAGTTCTCGTGAGGGCAAGCGTGGCGCGCCGCACCCTACGTTTCAGCGACCGCCTGTCGCCGTGGTCTGGCTGCGGAGGCACGATCTGGACGCCGCTGGTCGGGGCTGCAAAAAAGTACCTGAGATTCGCAAAACTCTCCTAACCACCAGATGTTTCACCGGCTAGTTTGAGTGTTACGGCAGGCTTACGGCCGTGAACAACCAAGAAACACTTCACGAGGTGGTGAAAATGGAACTTCAAAAAATCAAACAAGCAGTAATCAAGTTCGTCAAGGATGAAGAGGGCCTGACGATTGTTGAGTATGCGGTTGCCGGTGGCCTGATTACCGTTGCCGTCGTCGCGGCGTTTATCATCCTGGGCGGCAACGTGAACGCCAGGATTACCAGTCTGGGTTGCGCTGTAATGGGTCAGACCTGCTGATCGAAGAAATATATGTCTATTGAGGCTGCCAATTATTTGATCGGGGGCTTTCGATGCTGCTTGCATTGATGTCGGTGCTCCTTTTGGGGGCGGTGATTCACGATCTGGTGAGTCACCGACTCCCCAATTATTTCCTTCTTCTGGGCCTGGTTGTTGGTGTCGTCTGGCAGGTGTCGACGAGTGGGTTGGTTGGGCTGGCCTCGGCGGCGGGTGGGCTATTGACCGGCTTCGCTCTGTTCGTGCCGATCTATGCGCTAGGTGGTATGGCTGCCGGAGATGTGAAATTGATGGCCGTGGTGGGCAGTTTTCTGGGAGCCGTGGGAGCATTGTGGGCAGGCGCCTACAGTTTGATGGCAGGGGCGGTTCTGGGAATTGTTTATCTGTTCTGCAGAGGGCATTTGGGCCGATTTGCGGTACGTTATTGGGCTATGGCTGTTACGCGCAGTCGCATACAGGCAGACGATAGCGATGCGGCTAGACACAGATTTCCTTATGCTGTCGCAATTGCTGCAGGTACCTTGCTGAGTATGTATTGGACGCCGATCTGACAATGTAAGTCCTCTGAACAAATCCAGGGAGAAGGCTATGAATATGCCGGGGTTTGCCAAGGTCGAAGATGCCGGGGTAGACAACTCCGGTGGTGGTAACGGATTCAATGTCGCGCAACCGCGATCGCTGGCGGAAACCGGACTTTCCGATACTCTGTTGATCGATCTGCTCTGCAAGCACCTGTATGACGCCGGTAGTCTGGATACCTCCCGACTGATTGAGCGCATGGCCTTGGCAGGTCCTGTGCTGGATGAGTTGCTAGCCTTTTTGCGCAAGGATGGTCGGATCGAGGTGCTGGGCCAAGCGACCAATGGTGGCGGCCTGCGATATGGGCTGACCGAGCGGGGCCGCGGCAGTGCCCGCGATGCCTTGGCTCGCAGTGGGTATATCGGCCCTGCGCCTTATCCCGTAGAACGCTATCGTGAGCTATTGCGCGCCCAGACTATCCACCACGGTGGTGTTACCGGCAAGGAGATGCATGGTGCTTTCGCCGGGGTGGTGCTGCACAACGGCATGCTCGATCAGCTGGGTGCCGCGCTGAATTCCGGGCGGGCGATCATGATTTACGGCCCCGCCGGTACCGGCAAGACCTTCATCAGCAGCAAACTGATTCGCCTGTTCGGCGAATTGATCTGGGTACCCCACGCCATCGCCATCGGCGAGGCGATCATCGAGGTGTTCGATCCCCAGGTGCACAAGCGAGCCGATGAGGACGTACCGAAGCCAAGTCTGCGTCTCGACCAGGGCCACGACCGCCGCCTGCTGCGCTGCAAGCGCCCGGTGGTGATCACAGGTGGTGAGCTGACCATGGATCAGCTGGATATCCGTTACGACCCCTATACCCGCCAGTACCAGGCGCCGCTGCAGCTCAAGGCCAGTAACGGCATGTTCATCATCGACGACATGGGCCGCCAGCGCATGGCGCCGGCCGAACTGCTCAACCGCTGGATCGTGCCGATGGAGGAGAAAAAAGACTTCCTCAACCTCGGCGGTGGCCGCCACTGTGAACTACCGTTTGACCTGATCCTGGTGTTTTCCACCAACCTCAATCCGCTGCAGCTGGCGGACGAGGCCTTCCTTCGCCGTATCGGCTACAAGCTGCACTTCGACTATCTGAATCGAGACGAATACGAGCGGATCTGGCGGCAGGAGGTGGAAAAGCTGGAAATTCCCTTCGATCCGCTGTTGCTCCGTTACGTGATCGAAGGCCTGCATCAACCGGAAAAGGTGCCGCTGGCACCCTGCCACCCCCGCGATCTGCTGGGCATGGCGCGGGACCGGCAGCGTTATCAGGGGCGCTCCGGGCAATTGACGCCTCAGGAGCTGGAGTGGGCCTGGCGCAACTACTTCGTAAGGCTGCCGGGTGCTGAGCAAGGAGAGAAGTCATGAATTCCCGCACATTGATGTTGATCGCGCTGTCGGTGGTTCTGGGGCTGGGAGCGGCCTGGATGGCTAACAACTGGTTGTCTGCGCGATTGAACACGACCGCCGATTCCAATATGGAAAACGTCGTGGTGGCCGCGGTGGAGATTCCCTTCGGCCAGATGGTCGAGCCCCAGCACGTCAAGGTTGTCAGCATGCCCAAGGGTACAGCTCCGGGCGATGCCTTCGACTCGGTGGAGAAGGTTTCGGGGCGGATCGCTACCTTCACCTTGCTGCAGGGCGACATCCTGCGCAGCGCTCGACTGGCCGAGCATCTGGGCGGTAGCACGCTGGCCTCGCTGATCGAGCCGAACAAGCGGGCGATCTCGGTGCGGGTGGATGACGTGGTGGGCGTCGCGGGTTTCCTGCTGCCGGGCAACCGCGTAGATGTTTTGGTGGCCAAGAAGGTTTCGGGCTCGAGCAACGTGGCCGAGTCGGAAACCATCCTCTACGACCTGAGGGTACTGGCAGTCGATCAGACTGCCAGTACCGATAAGACCCAACCGGTAGTGGTACGTGCCGTCACTTTGGAAATGACGTCGGAAGAGGCGGAAGTTCTGGTCAAGGCGCAGACAGAGGGGAAGCTGCAACTGGCTTTGCGTAATCCGCTGGATGACCAGAAGAAGGTCGATGAACCCAAACCCGCTCCGGTTGTTGCCGTGGTGCCGCCGCCGAAGCCGGTGGTGCGCCGCACCGGCGGAACTCCGGGGGGGCAGGTGACCATCATTCGCGGAACTGAAGTGGAGAATGTGAGCGTTCAGCGGTAAGCGAGGCAAGTGAGTGGCTGGAATCAGGGGCGCCGCACGGCATGCGGCGTTCGCCTCCCAAGCAGGCAAGCGTTGATAAAGATAAGGAGCAGACATGGACACCATCCGCAGACTCGGCTCATACACGCTAAGCACAGTGGGCGCCTTGCTGTTGCTGGCATTCGCTGTACAGGCTGCCGAGCCCACCGCTGTCACCACTGGGGTGCCGATGGGCGGCATCACTAATGTCGAAGTACCCATCTACAAATCGCGTGTACTGGCCACTCGTAGTGCGGTGCGCAAGGTATCCATCGGCAACCCTGAAATTGCCGATGTGCTGGTCACCAACCCGCGGGAGCTGTATTTGCTGGGGCGTTCGCTGGGTAGCACCAACGTGTTGCTGTGGGACGGCAGCGGCAAGCTGATCGACAGCCTCGACCTGGAAGTGGTTCACGATCTCACCGCGCTAAAGTCCAAGCTGCATGAGCTGATGCCGAACGAGAAGATCTCGGTGTTCAGCGCACAGGGTGCGTTGGTCCTGCGTGGCCAGGTGTCCAGTGCTGCG
Organism: Pseudomonas oryzae; assembly: GCF_900104805.1. NCBI lineage: Bacteria > Pseudomonadati > Pseudomonadota > Gammaproteobacteria > Pseudomonadales > Pseudomonadaceae > Pseudomonas > Pseudomonas oryzae. The sequence goes on from NZ_LT629751.1 coordinate 4,432,598, forward strand.
GCCATGGATACAGCGGTCAAGGTGGCCAAGACCTATACGGCCCAGAGCCAGAGCATTGCCCAGGGTAAGGCTGAGGAGGCATCGGCAGCACCTACCAAGACACTGGACGTGATCAACCTGCTCACCGTCGGCGGCAGCCAGCAGGTGATGCTCGAGGTCAAGGTGGCGGAGATGCAGCGCAGCCTGTTCAAGTCGCTGAATGTGCGCTTCAACGCTCTGGACTTCGGCTCTTCCAGTCGTTGGTCGACGGGGGGGTTCAATAACGGTCAAGGACTCGGTTTCGACGAGGATGGTTTGCTTAACCCGACGACCATGTTCGGCGATGGCAAGGGCATTCTCGGCCAGTTCCTGTCCGACGAATTCCTCTTCAACATGGTTCTGGAAGCTTCCAAGGACAATGGTTCGGCCAAGGTCCTCGCCGAGCCGACCCTGACTACCCTGACCGGACAGCAGGCCGAGTTCATCTCCGGCGGCGAGTTCCCGGTGCCGGTGACCGAGGATGACGGCATCACCATCGAATACAAGGAGTTCGGTGTCGGGGTGAAATTTCTGCCGGTGGTGCTCGATTCAGGGCGAATCAATCTCAACCTGAATGTATCGGTCAGCGAGCTCTCCAACACCAACGCGCTGGCGTTGGATACTGGCATCGACAGCGTCCTGGGTGAGGGAGTGGCCCAGATAATCCCGTCACTGACCAAGCGCAGCGCACAGTCGACGGTCGAGCTTGGTAACGGTCAGACCATCGCCATCGCTGGCCTGATCAATGAAAACACCAAAGACCTCGTCAGCCGTTTCCCTGGGCTGGGTGATCTCCCGGTTCTGGGCCATCTGTTCCGCAGCCAGCAGTTCCAAAGTGGTGAAACCGAGCTCGTAATCCTGGTCACCCCGCATCTGGCCAAGCCGATCGATGCCCGAGCTGTGCGCCTGCCCACCGAGCGCTTCGTCGAGCCTAGCGATCTGGACTTCTATCTGCTCGGAAAGACTAAAGGGAATGCTCCGGGACGCAACGTGCCGGTGAGCCTGGGCGTAAGCGAAGGCAATTTCGGCCACGATCTGGACTGACAGGAGCTCAGACCATGAAAGCACTTATTCCGCTGATGATACTGACTACCTTGGCCGGCTGCATGACGTATGAAGAGGGCCGGGTTGGGGGGCTTGGGGGGACTGTGTATTCCACGATGTACCAGCAGATAGCCGAGAAGGAAGTTGCGGCCAACCCGGGTACTGAAGTTTCTCCGACCGGGAGCGACGGTCCCCTCACCGAGCAGGTAATGGACGGATATCGCGGTGTCACTGGCGATGCGGCTGAGGTCGCCCAACCGATCGAAATCCGCATGAGCAATTGATCTTGAGATAGCGATTTGCGAGGCAATCCATATGAATCCCCTTCAGAAACGAAACCTGCAGCAACAGTGGCCGCACGGACAACGGGGGGGAGTAATGGTGCTCTTGGTCATCGCCCTGCTGGCGATTCTGCTGATGGGGGCGCTCGCGCTGGATGGTGGTCACATGCTGCTGAACAAGACCCGCCTCCAGAATGCCGTGGATGCGGCGGCATTGAGCGGCGCGAAGACGCTGCAGACCGCTTTCGGAAGCGGCAACGCCTCCACTCTGACTAGGGATGCTGCGCTGGATACCCTGGCGCGAAATGCCGCCGCAGAAGGCAACGGTGAACTGGGCACTGCCATTGGCACGACTGCGGCGGCAGTTGCTGGGTCCGCCGTGGTCACCCTGTCCAGCAGCGTCTACGGCCCCTTTTCCTTTCCGGGGCCGGCAGATGCCAAGTATGTGCGGGTATCTGTGCCCAATTATCCGTTGACGGGGTTCCTGTGGGGGGTCGCTCAGGTCTTCGGCGGCGTAGGGGCGAAGGCGGTCGCCGCGATAGCCACTGCGGGGCCGAGCCCATCCGCCAGCCCTTGCAAGATCGAGCCCATAATGGTCTGTGGCGACCCCAACGACGACCCTGCCGAGAACGGCGGAGCCTCCTATTGGGGATATGAGTACGGTGAACTGGAAGTGCTGAAGAGCGCTGCCGGGAATGATCCGGCCATCGGTCCGGGTAACTTCCAGCTCCTGCGCCTCGACGGGGCTTCCGGTGCCAACGATTTGCGTACGGCTCTGGCTGGCGGCATCGAGAAGTGCAATGTGGTGGGAGACGAAGTTGGGACCGAGCCCGGTAACACGGTCGGCCCCGTGGCTCAAGGGTTGAATACTCGTTTCGGCGTCTACAACGGGCCGGGCATGAACCCCGCCGATTACCCTCCCGATTGGGTGCCTACCTTCAGCACTCCGAAGATGACTTACAGCGACAGTACCGGTCAGGTGCTTTATCAGGGTCAGGTGGTGACTTCCACCGGCGGGGATCTAACCGCCGGTGCATCCTCGCTCTATGACATCAACGACTGGAAAAGAGACAGTGCGGCCTGCGCGGTATCTGGCTCCTGCACGGGAGCCTACGAGCGACGAATGCTCAATATCGTGATCGGCAATTGCGATGGCACATCTGGCGGGCAGGTCAATGTTCCCGTGCTGGATTTCGGTTGTTTCTTCATGCTGCAGACTGTTGCCCAGCAGGGAGTCGAGGCCCAGGTGTTTGGCCAGTTCGTCAAGGAATGCGAAGGCGATGGCGTAGCGGGGCCGGTTCCGTCCGATGATGTCGGGCCGGTGATCATTCAGTTGTACAAGACCTATATCGACAATAACCGGACGCCGAGTACCGACTCCTGAGGCATTGTCGAACACGAGCCCGCCGACTCCGACTCGGCGAGGGGAGGTGATTATGCACGGTAGCTCACTGCCGCCAGGGAGGCGCCAGAAGGGCGTGGCAATGGTCGAGTTCACCATCGTCCTGCCGCTCTTGCTGTTCCTGTTGCTGGCTATCGGCGAGTTCGGACGCATGCTTTACCACTACAACAACCTGCTGCAGGCCAACCGAGATGCGGTCCGTTACGTGGCCGGGAAGGCCTGGAACGGCAACCTCGGTCGTGTCGAGATCGATCCGGTGCTGGAGGCGCGGACCAAGAACCTGGCGGTATACGGTACTCCCGTTCCGCAGAGCCGGACCGTGGTGCCTGGGTTGACTACTGCCGACGTGCAGGTCAGCACGGTCGGGACGGAGCATGTCCAGGTGCGCGTCGCCTATGCGTTCCGGCCGGTAGTAGGCAGTGCCTTGCCCGCGTTGTTGGGCAATGCCATTCCGATCAACCTGACCTTGGTGGCCACCACCGTGATGAGGGGGTTGTGATGAGCGCGAAACGCATGCGTGGGGTCTACGTGGTGGAGTTCGCCATCATCGGTCTGCTGCTTTTCGTCTTGTTGTTCGGCGTATTGGACATGGGACGGCTGTACTTCACCGTCAACGGTCTGGACGAGGTGGTGCGTCGTGGTGCGCGGCTGGCAGCCGTCTGTGATATCCGCGACCCGCGCATCCTGCGCCGGGCCATGTTCAACGACATCAACAACTCGGGCGCCAGCTCGTTGATCGGCTACCTGGAAAGTGCCCATCTCAATCTCGTCTATCTGGACGAGAACGGCACCGTGGTGGCCAACCCCAACGATCTGGTCAGCGCCACCGGCTTCCGTGCCATCCGCTATGTGCAGCTGCGTGTGGACAACTTTCCATTCCAGTCGATGATTCCCGGATTCAACAGGGTTTTCACCCTGCCGGCATTCAGGGCGACCATTCCTCGCGAAAGCCTCGGCAGACACGCCGAGGAGGGCGTAGTACCGGAGATCACGCCATGCTGAAATCCAAGGAGTTTCCGTCTATGACGGACAATGCATCGCGTCGCGGGCTGCGGCTCCTGATCAGTAGCCGCGATCCCCAGGCCATCAAGGATCTGCAGGCGATCTGCCAGCATGTTCCGGGGCTGCAGGTTTCCACTCGGCTGGCCACCAACGGGCATTGTGATCCGCTGTATGGTTTGGAGCAGGTACCTGACCTGTTGTTGTTGCGGGTCAGCGGGCAATGGCGCGACGAGTTGGCGGCGCTGTTGCAGCGACCACCTGCCGAGCGGCCTACCCTCCTGCTCTGTGGTGCCCTGGAGCAGTCAGAAGGTTTACGGATGGCGATGCAGGCGGGAGCGCGGGACTTCTTCCCCGACCCGCTCAATCAGCTCGAGTTGAGTGCAGCGTTGCAGCGGATGGTGCTGGAACGCCGCGCGAGCAATGGCGATACCGGCAAGCTGCTGGCAGTGATGAATGCCAAGGGTGGCTCTGGGGCGACCTTGGTGGCCTGCAATCTGGCCCAGCAACTGAGCCAGAATGCCAGCGTGCTGCTGATCGACCTCGATCTGCAGTTCGGCAGTGTGGCCCACTACCTGGATGTGCGTCCGACTCACAGCCATGTCGATGTGCTGCAGCAGGTCGCAGAACTGGACAGCGTGGCGCTGCGGGGATTCTGTACCCATTACAGCCCCAATCTGCATGTCCTGGGCGGGAAGGACGGCGAACTGTGCCTGCCGCAGGATGTGCATGCCGAGCAACTGGAGTCTCTGTTATATCTGGCCCGCAGTACCTACGACTGGGTGGTGGTGGATCTGCCCCGGCAGATCGACCACTTGACCGGGACGGCGCTGGAAAACGCCGACAAGGTAATGGTGGTACTGCAGCAGAGTGTCAGCCACCTCAAGGATGCCGACCGGCTGCTGAGAATACTGCGCGATGACATGGGCATCCAGACCAATCGGCTGCAATTGCTGGTCAACCGCTATGGCAAGAACTCGGCGGTAACCCTCAAGGATATCGAGGAGGCACTGCACTGCTCGGATCTGCTGCAGTTACCCAACGATTTCAATGTGGTCAGCGAAAGCCAGAATGCTGGCGTGCCGCTGGCCATCCATGCGCCGCGTGCTGCCATCACCCTGGCGTTGAGACAGGTCGCCGAGGAGCTGTTGGGCGGCCAGGAAATCAGTCGCGGCGGCCTGCTCAAGCGTGCGGTGAGCCGTCTGTTCGGGGGATCCAGCCATGTTCAATGAGTTGCGCAACCGCCTACGTCAGCCATCCCAGAAGAGTGGGGCTGCCCAGCCCGCAAGCAGTGAGGCGGCCAGCAAGGAGCACTCCCTGCTCAGTTGGGAGGAGCCCGCGCCGGAGTCGGTCTACAACACCCGGACCCAGCTCAACCCGCTGGAGGTGGAGTGGCGTGGCAGGGTCTACGAGCAGTTGCTCAAGGTCATGGACCTGGCACTGCTGGACAGCCTAGACGCGGCCGAGGCGACTCGGCAGATCCGCGATATCTGCCAGCGGCTGCTGGACGAACACAGCGCGCCGGTCAGTACAGCCAGCCGCCAGCTGATCATCAAGCAGATCACCGACGAGGTTCTCGGCCTCGGCCCCTTGGAGCCGCTGCTGGCCGACAGCTCGGTGTCGGACATCCTGGTCAACGGCGCCAAGTCGGTCTATGTCGAGCGCTTCGGCAAGCTGCAGAGGACCGACGTGTGCTTTCGCGACGATACCCACCTGCTCAACATCATCGATCGCATCGTATCCTCGTTAGGGCGGCGCATCGACGAGTCTTCGCCGCTGGTGGATGCGCGTCTCCAGGACGGCTCGCGGGTCAACGCCATCATTCCGCCGCTGGCCATCGACGGGCCGAGCATGTCGATCCGGCGCTTTGCCGTCGATCTGCTCAACACCGAGAGCCTGATCGAGCGCGGCACCCTGACGCCGGCGATCGCCCTGGTGCTCAAGGCCATCGTCCGCGGTCGGCTCAACGTGCTGGTGTCCGGCGGTACCGGTACCGGCAAGACCACCATGCTCAACGTGCTGTCCAGCTTCATTCCGCACAACGAGCGCATCGTCACCATCGAGGACTCGGCCGAACTGCAACTTCAGCAGCCGCACGTGGTGCGTCTGGAGACCCGTCCGCCGAATATCGAAGGGCGTGGCGAAGTGAACCAGCGCGAGCTGGTGCGCAACAGCCTGCGCATGCGCCCGGACCGCATCGTCATCGGCGAGGTGCGCGGCGCCGAGGCGCTGGACATGCTGGCGGCGATGAACACCGGCCACGACGGTTCGCTGACCACCATCCACGCCAACACCCCGCGGGATGCTCTCGGACGTATCGAGAACATGGTGGCGATGACCGGCGCGACCTTCCCGATCAAGGCGCTGCGCCAGCAGATCGCCTCGGCCATCGACGTGGTGGTGCAACTCGAGCGCCAGGAGGACGGCAAGCGCCGGGTGGTGAGCGTGCAGGAGATCAACGGCATGGAGGGCGAGATCATCACCATGACCGAGATCTACACCTTCGAGCGGCGCGGCATCGGCGAGCATGGCGAAGTGCTCGGCGACTACAAGCCCACCGGCATGGTGCCGGCTTTCCGCGATTCGCTGGCCAAGCACGGGATCGACCTGCCGCTAAACCTGTTCAGGCCGGAGTGGATGGAGGGCGTGCAGTCATGAGCCAGATTCCCTCGGAGTTCATCCTGATCTTCCTTGGCATGGTGTTCCTGTCGGTGTTCCTGCTCACCCAGGGCACGGTGGTGCCGGTATTCGGTGAGGCGAGCAAGGTCCGCAAGCGTATCCGTGAGCGGCTGCATACGCTGGAGCGCGCCAGCGACCTGCCGAACATGCAGACGGTGCTGCGGCAGAAGTATCTCAAGCGCCTGTCGCCGCTGGAGGCGGCACTGGAGCAGTTGCCGGGCATGGAGAAGCTCGCCGAGATGGTGGAGCAGGCCGGGCACGAGTTTCGTGCCTATCGGGTTGTGTTGCTCGGGTTCGCATTCGCTTGCGCCGGTGGGTTGCTGGTATGGCTGTTCTTCCCAGTGTGGTGGGCCGCCCTGCTGGTTGCTTTCGTGATGTTCTGGATCCCGATCTACAAGGTTTCCCGCGACCGGGCCAAGCGCTTCGCGGAGTTCGAGGAACAGTTGCCGGATGCGCTGGACTCGATGGTGCGGGCGCTCAAGGCGGGGCATCCGTTCAACGAGACGTTGCGCCTGGTGGGCGAGGAACAGAAGGGCGTGGTGGCTCACGAGTTCGGCCTGACCTTCGCCGATATCAACTACGGCAACGACGTGCGTCGCGCCATGCTCGGCCTGCTCGAGCGTATGCCGAGCATGACGGTGATGATGCTGGTCACTTCGATCCTGTTGCACCGGGAGACCGGTGGCAACCTGACCGAAATCCTCGAGCGTTTGAGTTCGCTGATTCGTGGACGTTTCCGCTTCCAGCGCAAAGTCAAGACGTTGTCGGCTGAGGGGCGGATGTCGGCTTGGATTCTGGTTGCCATTCCATTCGTGTTGACCATCGTCCTGTTCATCACTTCCCCTGAGTATGTGCCAATGCTGATCAAGGAACCGCTCGGTCATAAGCTGATCGGTGCATCCTTCTTCGCCATGCTGCTGGGGATTTTCTGGATCAAAAAAATCATCCGCATCCAGGTCTGAACTTGGATCGACTGGTGGGGAGGAACTGCAAATGGACTATCTACTGAGCCTGCTCAATGGAGCAGTAGGCAATCAGGAGGTGGCGCGGCTGCTGTTCGTCGGAGGGATTGCTTTGAGTGCCGTGCTGGCCGCAGTGACGCTGGCGTTACTTGTGTTCGGCCTGCAGGATCCAGTTCAGCGCAGGTTACGAGTACTGAAAAGTGCCAGCGCGAGCGCGGGACAACATTCTCCCGGTAATCTGCAAATGATGTTGGCCCAGGTCGGGGAGCGCTTTGCCGGCGATACTGACTGGCAGAGCTCTCCGACGCGCACTCTCCTGATGCATGCCGGTTTTCGTCAGTCTTCCGCTGCTCAGGTGTATTGGGCGGCACGATTGTTGCTAGTTCTGTTGTTGACGGGCATCGTGCTTCTTGTCTTGCCCTTCATGAAAGGTGTGTCGTTGTTGCTGGGAGGTTTTCTGGTAGCTCTGGCCGCCGGTTTGGGGTGGCTATTGCCGGCAATCTATGTCGATAAGCGCAAGCAGACACGTATGCGCTCTCTGAGGTCAGCTTTTCCTGATGCACTTGATCTGCTTGTAGTTTGCGTGGAATCAGGCTTGGCGCTACCACAGTCCATCGAGCGAGTTGCACAGGAAATGGCTGTTAGTCACTCCGAACTTGCCGAGGAGCTTGCCTTGGTCAACGCGGAGATCCGCGCCGGTATTTCCAGTACCGAAGCCCTTCGCCATCTGGCTGATCGCACCGGTCTTGAGGACATCAATGGATTGGTCAGCCTGCTGGCACAAAGTATCCGCTTTGGTACCAGTGTGGCTGATACCTTGCGCATATATGCGGAGGAGTTTCGCGACCGCCGTACCCAGGCTGCAGAGGAGCAGGCGGCGAAAATCGGCACGAAACTGGTCTTTCCACTAATCTTCTGCCTGTGGCCGAGTTTTTTTCTGATTGCAATCGGGCCGGCAATTCTCGGCGTTCTCAAGGCCTTCGGGAGATTGTGAGATGCACAGGATCGCGCTTTTGGCAGCAATTGCTGCCGCTCTGGCAGGTTGCCAGAGTATGGGGGAGGGGAGCGTTAAAAGCCGCAATGCGCTGTACGATGGAGGCCGGGCGGTGCTCTATGAAGTCAGGAAAGGCGCGGATAATCCGGAGCAGGCCATGCTCATGGCCGCCAGGGCATACGCGGCCGGCGATACCGATCAGGCGCTCTATCAATATCTGCGTGCCAGCGAACTGGATCCCAAGCGCTATGAGGCGCTGGTCTGGGTTGGCCGCATCCATCGTGAGCGCGGCAACCACAAATTGGCCGAGATCGCCCTGCACAATGTGCTCAAGGAGGAGCCCAACAACCTCGCGGCCTTGAGTGAGCTGGGTACCCTGCAGATCGGCATGCGCCGTTATCCGGAGGCGACCGAGACGCTGGGTAGCGCGCTGCGCATCGATCAGCAGCGTTTCGGCGGAGTGGTTCCGGCGGGAGAGCTGGCCGATCTGAGCGCACTGATGGTGGATGGCAAGTCGCCACTGCGTGTCTACAACGGTCTGGGGGTCCTGGCCGACCTGCGCAATGATTTCGCCCGCGCCCAGGTCTACTACCGCTTGGCGCTGCAGATCAGTCCGCGCTCGGCGGTGGTCGCCAACAGTCAGGCTTATTCCCATTACCTGGCCGGTGACTGGGTGGCCGCGCGCCAGGCCTACCACCAGGCGTTGAGCTTCGATGCCACCTACAAGCCGGCGTGGCGCAACTACGGCATGCTGCTGGCGCGCATGGGCAGCTACGAGGAGGCGCTGTCGGCCTTCGAGCAGGTGGAGTCGCGTGCCGAGGCCAGCAACGATGTGGGCTACATCTGTCTGATCGAGGGCAAGCTGGAGCAGGCCGAGCAGTTCTTCCGCTCGGCCATCGACCTGTCGCCCTCCCACTACGATGTCGCCTGGCAGAATCTCAAGCGGGTCCAGCAGATTCGTCGGGTGCGTGATGGCAATGGCACTGGTGTGGACGAGCCGATGCCGCCTCTGGCTCCGGCTCCCATGCCCCTGGCCGTGCCTGCGGCAACGCCATTGGCCGCCTCGGCTCCGGTGGTATCCACCGTCAGTCTGCCTGCACCTCTGCAGACCGACGCCCCCTGAGCTGCTGTCCAACACAAGCCAGAAGCCGCGTCTCAGGATGCGGCTTCTGGCTTGTGTCTGTCAGTCAACTGACCTGCAGGATTTCCCCGTCGGCGCTTTCACTCGTCTCATCGAGCTGGGAGGGCGGTTGCCGGCGATGAGTGCGGCAGGCGCTCGGGCTCCGGCCGAAGTGCTGGCGGAAGGCGCGGGAAAAATAGGAGGGATCCTTGAAACCCACCGTATAGGCCACGCTGGATACCGGAATGTCGCTGTTGAACAGCAGCTCCTCGGCAGCCTGCATGCGCTTGCGCGTCACGTACTCCTGGAAGCCTATGCCGCAGTACTGCTTGAACAGACGGCTGAAGCGCACGGTGCTCATCGCACAGAGTGCGGCCATATCGCTTTCGTCGATCCGCTCGCGGAAATGGCTGTCGATGTGGGTGATGGCTGCAAGGAGTGGCTGCTGGACATGCTGCTCGCGATTCAGGCGCACGCAGTCTGGCAAGCGCTCGGTGCGACGGGGGCGCTGGCGCTGAGTGCCCGCTGGGCGCGCACGCATCTCGCAGAGGTCGCGCAGGGAGCGCAGGTAGCGGTTGAACTCGGCATGACTGAGGGGAAGCGCCAGGTACTCCCATACGCCGGAGCGGAATGCCCAGACGGCGAGCTCTTCGGAGTGCTGCACGGTAAGCATGGTGATCGGCAACGAGGGTGAGCGCTGCTTGATCTCCATCAGCAGGTTCAGGCCATTGCTGTCGGGACGGTCGAATTGCAGGCACAGCATGTCCGGTGCCGGCTTGTCCGCCTCCGCAGTCAGGTCATCCAGTCCGCAGGCCTGGTCGATGTGGCAATGGGGGAGGAACGCTTGAATGCACTGCGCGGCACTACGTGTGCTGCTCAGGTCGAACCATAACAGACGGGGCTTTCGCGTGGCCTTGGTACTCATTCCTGTGACTACTCGGCGATCTTCTGTTTCTCTTAGTAGTTAAGAACAGGTACGTGCCGGCTGTGAGACAGATTCTTCCTAAAAAATCAGTCTCTTAAAGCGAATTCCTGATGCGCTGGGCCGATCGGCTGAGTTGTGGCGGTGGTGCCGAGATAAACGTGCGGCCCAGTGAGTATCGGACAGGAAAAAGCCGGCGCGAGGCCGGCTCTTTCTTCAGGCTGGGTCCGCGTCTGACGACTCAGACCACACCCTGGGCCAGCATGGCATCGGCGACCTTGACGAAGCCGGCGATGTTGGCGCCCTTGACGTAGTTGATGCGGCCATTCTCCTCGCCGTAGCTGACGCAGGCGTGGTGGATGTTCTGCATGATGCTGTGCAACTTGGCATCCACTTCGCCGTCGGTCCACAGCAGGCGCATGGCGTTCTGGCTCATTTCCAGGCCCGACACGGCCACGCCGCCGGCGTTGGAGGCCTTGCCCGGGGCATAGAGGATGCCGGCCTCGATGAACAGGTCGACCGCTTCCAGGGTGGACGGCATGTTGGCGCCCTCGGCCACGCAGATGCAGCCGTTCTTCAGCAGGGTGCGCGCGTCCTCGGCGTCCAGTTCGTTCTGGGTGGCGCACGGCAGGGCGATGTCGCAGGGCAGGTTCCACGGACGCTGGTCGGCCAGGTACTGCAGGCCGAAGTGGGCAGCCATCTCCTCGATGCGGCCACGACGGACGTTCTTCAGATCCATCAGGTAGTCGAACTGCTCGCAGGTCAGGCCGCCTTCGATGAAGATGGTGCCGGTGGAGTCGGACAGGGAGATCACCTGGCCGCCCAGCTCCATGACCTTCTGCGCGGCGTACTGGGCGACGTTGCCCGAGCCGGAGATGGCCACGCGCTTGCCCTCGAAGCCTTCGTGACGGGTCTTGAGCATTTCCTGGGCGAAGTACACGCAGCCGTAGCCGGTGGCTTCCGGACGGATCAGGCTGCCGCCGTAGCTCATGCCCTTGCCAGTCAGCACCGAGCTGAACTCGTTGGCCAGACGCTTGTACTGGCCGTACATGAAACCGATCTCGCGGGCACCCACGCCGATGTCACCGGCCGGCACGTCGAGGTCGGCGCCGATGTGGCGGTACAGCTCGCTCATGAACGACTGGCAGAAGCGCATCACTTCACCGTCGCTCTTGCCCTTCGGGTCGAAGTCGGAGCCGCCCTTGCCGCCGCCCATGGGCAGGGAGGTCAGCGAGTTCTTGAACACCTGCTCGAAGGCCAAGAACTTCAGCACGCCGAGGTTGACCGACGGGTGGAAGCGCAGGCCGCCCTTGTACGGGCCGATGGCGCTGCTCATCTGCACGCGGTAGCCGCGGTTGACGCGGACGTTGCCCTGATCGTCGACCCACGGTACACGGAACAGGATGGCGCGCTCCGGCTCGACGATGCGCTCGAGGATCCCCGCCTTCAGGTAGCGCGGCTCGCTCTGCAGGAACGGCCACAGGCTGCGTACCACTTCTTCGACCGCCTGGTGAAATTCGGGCTGATCGGGATCGCGGCGCTTGATTTGCGTCAGGAAGGCGTCAAGGGACATGGGATGCCTCGGAGGTTGCGATGAACGGGGCCGGCCAGTGAGATGGCAGGAATCATTGGAACTTTTGGTGGCTCCAAGATAGTGCATCGTGACGCATTTGTGAATCTTTTTGGTGCTTTTTTGTAAGTGTGTGCGAGCGGGACGCTCTGTGTGGCTTTCTAGGCGGGATTTTCGTGATTGTGTTGTGTGCTTTTATGGTGCGCGATTCTGGCTGTGTGAAGTGTTTTGGGGCGTGGTGGGGCGCCGGAGTGCCGGCTGCCCCATCCCGCCAGGCGGTTGCCTGGCTCGCCGGACGCCTCAGTCGATGCCGAGCTTCTTCAGCCGGTAGCGCATGGAGCGGAACGACAGGCCCAGACGCTGGGCGGCGGCGGTGCGATTCCAGCGGGTTTCCTCGAGGGCCTGCATGATCGCCTGGCGCTCGATGTTCTCGAGAAAGTCCTCGAGATCGTCGATCCGCGCCAGATTGCCCGCGCCGCCGTCGCCGCCAGTCGCGGCGGCGGGAGCGTCGCCCAGGCGCAGGTCGCTGGCCTGGATGACGTCGTCCTCGCAGAGGGTGTAGGCCCGCTCGAGCATGTTCTCCAGCTCGCGCACGTTGCCGGGAAAGCGGTAGTTCTTCAGCTTCTCCAGGGCATCCTCAGTGAGTTGCGCCGGCTCCAGGCCGCACTCGGCGGCCAGGCGCTGCAGGGCGCGTTCGGCGAGCAGGCCGATGTCCTCGCGGCGCTCGCGCAGCGGCGGCACCTTGAGTTCGATGACGTTTAGGCGGTAGTAGAGGTCCTGGCGGAAGCGCCCGGCGGCGACCTCGGCGGCCAGATCCTTGTGGGTGGCGCTGAGGATGCGCACGTCCACAGCAACCTCCTGTTGTCCGCCGACCGCGCGTACGGCCTTCTCCTGGATGGCGCGCAGCAGCTTGACCTGCATGGGCAGCGGCAGGTCGGCCACCTCGTCGAGGAACAGGGTGCCGCCGTCGGCGGCCTTGAACAGGCCCGGCTTGTCCTCGACGGCGCCGGTGAAGCTGCCCTTCTTGTGGCCGAAGAACTCGCTTTCCATCAGTTCGGAGGGGATGGCGCCGCAGTTGACCGGCACGAACGGCTGCTCGCTGCGCGGGCCCAGTTCGTGGATCAGGCGCGCCACCAGCTCCTTGCCGCTGCCGGACTCGCCGCTGATGTACACCGGCGCCTGGCTGCGCGACAGCTTGGCGATCTGTTTGCGCAGGACGCGCATCGGCGGCGAGTCGCCGAGCAGGCGGCTGTCCACCGAGCCTTCAGCCTCATCCTGGGCCTGCGGTGCGCGCAGGCGCAGGGCGGTGGCCACCAGCTCGCGCAGGCGGGCGAGGTCCACCGGCTTGCTGAGGAAGTCGAAGGCGCCGGCCTTGAGCGCGTTGATCGCGGTGTCCACGCTGCCGTAGGCGGTGATCATCGCCACCGGGGTCTGCGGGTAGCGCTGCTGGATCAGCTGGACCAGTTCCTGGCCGGTGCCGTCGGGCAGGCGCATGTCGGTCAGGCACAGGTCGAATGGCTCGCGGGCGAGCCACTCGCGCGCCTCCTTGACGTTGCGCGCGCTGCGGGTGTCCAGCTTCATGCGGCCGAGGGTGATTTCCAGCAGCTCGCGGATGTCGGGTTCGTCGTCGACGATCAGGGCTCGTTGCGCCATGGTCAGCTCGCGGTCTTCGGATGGGCAAAGGTGATGCGGAAGCACGCCCCGGCGCCTTCGCGGGGGACGTAGTCGAGGCGGGCGCGGTTGCTCTCGCACAGCTCGCGGGAGATGTACAGGCCAAGGCCCGTGCCCTTGTTCTCGGTGGTGAAGAAGGGCTCGAACAGATTGGCCAGCTGCTCGGCGGGGATGCCGTCGCCGTCGTCGACGATCTCCAGCACCGGCAGCTGGCTCGGGCTGTCGCGGAACAGTTTCAGCCACACCTGGCCCTTGCCATGCTTGCGCGCGCTGTAGCGCAGGCCGTTCTGCACCAGGTTGGTGAGAATCTGGGTCAGTTGCTGGGGATCGATGCGGGTCTGGATGGTACCGGTTTCGCTCTGCACATGAATGATCGGGTCGTCGCGCAGGCTCTGCCGCAACTCGGCGACGAAACGGTGCAGCCAGTAGCGCAGGTCGAGCAGTTGCGGCTCAGCCTGGCGTCGCCGCGACAGCTGCAGGACGTTCTCCACCACCAGGTTCATGCGCCGCGAATGGTCGAGGATGATCTGGGTCAGCCGGCGATCTGCGGCGCACAGGTCTTCGGCCTCCTGCAGCAGCTGCGCGGCATGGCTGATGGCGCCCAGCGGATTGCGGATCTCGTGGGCGATGCCGGCGGTCAGGCGGCCGAGAGAGGCCAGCTTGAGTTGCTGCGCCTGCTGGGCGAGCTGGGAGACATCCTCGAGGAACACCAGGATGTCGCGCTCGCCCTTGCGTCGCAGAGGGACGAAGCTCGGCTGCAGCACCGGGCCTTCGGCGAAGGCCTGCAGGGGCTGCGGGCGCAGGGCGGGATTCTCGAACCATTGCTGCAGGCGCTCGAGCAGTAGCGGGCAGCGCTCGTCGAGCGGCAGGGTCACCAGGTGCTCCTGGCCGAGCAGGGCCAGGCTGCTGGGGTTGGCCATCAGCACGCGATTGCGCGGGTCGAGCACCAGGATGCCGGTGCGCATGCGCTGCAGGATCTGGGCATTGAGCGCCTGCAGGTCGGCGACGTCGGCGGCATGGCGGCGTGCCAGGGTTTCGCTCTGCTGCAGACGCCGGCTGAGGGCCTGGATGATCAGCGCGGCGGCGAAGCACAGGGCGCCCAGGGCGCCGGCCTGCACGTAGTGGCTGGCGGCGGAGGGGCGGCTGACGCTGAGATAGAAGGTCAGGTAGATCAGTGCACTGCTGGCCAGCGCGGCGATCAGCAGGCCGAAGCGCCCGGGCAGCAGGCTGTTGGTGATCGCCACGGAGATGACCAGCAGCGGCGCCACGCCGCTGGACAGGCCGCCGCTGGCGTAGAACATCACGCTGAGCAGGCTGATGTCGAACAGCGCCAGGCCGAAGATCGGCAGCGGCCGGCTGGTCTGCTGCATCAGCACGCCGAGCACCACGTTGATCGCCAGATAGGCCCAGCCGGCGTAGCGGAACAGCTCGGCGTCGACCATGTCGAGCAGTTCGCGGTGCATGTTGCTGCTGATCAGCAGTACCGTGGCCAGGCCGACGCACAGGCGATAGAGGTGGTAGAGGCGCAGGATGCGTTGCCCCTGGGCGAGCCCCGGCGTCCAGAGGTCGGCGTTATTCAGCGGAGCGATCCTGTTCGAGATGGTCACGGCAGCAGTACCAGCGGTTGTCGTGGGCGAGCGCCTCGCCCTGGGGGACGTGCACTCCGCAGCGGGCACAGCGCACCATCGGCTGGGGCTTGGGCGCGGCAGGGGAGCGTGGCGGCTTCGGGCGGGTGAAGCGGCGCCACAGCCACCAGGCGACGGCGAACAGGGCGATCAGGGTCAGTAGGCGAGCCATGGTGCTCTCGAGGGGCGCGAGGAGGCGCCAGTGTAGCCAAGCCGGCCCCGCGCGCCCAGCACCGCCCGCCGCGAGTGTGCGCTGCAGCAGGTGTGGGCTCTGAAGTGGGCGATGGGCGGAGGGCTCCGTCGGGCGTTGCCCGTTTCGAGGGCTGAGCAGGTGCTGTTTCGCCGTCACCTCGAGGGCGCCCTGGCCCGCGGGCAGGCTGCGGCTGGCATTCGACGCGCAAGAAAAAGGGAGGCCGGAGCCTCCCCTTGTATCGATGTCCGCTTCGCCTCAGTCGAACAGGCCGAAGGTCAGCCGGCTCCACCAGGAACGCTTCGGCGCCGCGGCTTCGTCGGCGTCTTCGCTAGCGGCCGTCTCGCCGGCGTTGTGCGGCTCCAGTTCCTCGGGGATGGCGTCCAGCGCTTCCTGGTACTGGCGCTGCATGTCCTGGCTGGCGCGGGTCTGGCCGGGCGGCAGCGGCGTCTCGGTCTCGATCAGGCCGAGGGTGGCGCGGCTCAGCCACGAGCGGTTGTCGGTCTCTTCCTCGCGCGGCTGGAATTCGCCGTCGACCAGGCTCGGGTGCTCGGGGTAGTTGAGCTTGAGGGTCGCCAGGCTGGTGGCGGCCAGGTCGTCCAGGCCCAGGCGCTGGTAGGCCTCGGTCATCACCGCCAGGCCGTCGCCGACCGCGGGGGTTTCCTGGAAGTTCTCCACCACGTAGCGGCCGCGGTTGGCGGCGGCGACGTAGGCGTCGCGCTTGAGGTAGTAGTGGGCGACGTGGATCTCGTAGGCAGCCAGCAGGTTGCGCAGGTAGATCATGCGCGCCTTGGCGTCCGGGGCGTAGCGGCTGTTCGGGTAGCGGTTGACCAGCTGGGCGAACTCGTTGAACGAGTCACGGGCGGCGCCCGGATCGCGCTTGGTCATGTCCAGCGGCAGGAAGCGCGCCAGCAGGCCGCGGTCCTGGTCGAATGAAGCCAGACCCTTGAGGTAGTAGGCGTAGTCGACGTTCGGGTGCTGCGGGTGCAGGCGGATGAAGCGCTCGGCTGCGGCGCGGGCGGCTTCCGGCTCCTGGTTCTTGTAGTAGGCGTAGATCAGCTCGAGCTGGGCCTGTTCGGCGTAGCGACCGAACGGGTAGCGCGATTCCAGGGCCTTGAGGGTGTCGACGGCGCTGGTGTAGCTGTCGTTGTCCAGGTGCTCCTGCGCCTGCTGGTACAGCTCGGTCTCGCTGAGGTTTTCGTCGATCACCTGCTTCGACGAGCAGGCCGCGGTGAGGGCGAGGGTGGCGATCAGCAGCAGGTGTTTCACTTGCATGGCGCTAGGGTTCCCTGGGGCCGGGTGCGTGACAGGGGCCGGCCTGATATGATTGGCGCCCCAGAATCCTCTGGGGAAAAAGACGCCGTATTTAACCACAAGCCTGTGGCCAACCAAAGCCGCACGGCCCTCCCGATGTCCGCCATGTCCGAACTCATTCAATTGCGTGCCGAGGTGCCGTCCGAACTGGGCGGACAGCGGCTTGACCAGATCGCCGCTCAGGTTTTCCCCGAGCACTCCCGTTCGCGCCTGGCCGGCTGGATCAAGGACGGCCGCCTCACCGTCGATGGCGCCGTGCTGCGCCCGCGCGACACCGTTCACGGTGGCTCCGTGCTGCAGCTCGAGGCCGAGCGCGAAGCCCAGGTCGAGTACCAGGCCCAGGATATCGCCCTGAACATCGTCTACGAGGACGACCAGCTGCTGGTGATCGACAAGCCGGCCGGACTGGTGGTGCATCCGGCGGCCGGGCATGCCGACGGCACCCTGCTCAACGCCCTGCTGCACCATGCCCCCGGTCTGGCCAGCGTGCCGCGCGCCGGTATCGTCCACCGCCTGGACAAGGACACCACAGGTCTGATGGTGGTGGCCAAGACCCTCGAGGCGCACACCCAGTTGGTCGCCCAGCTGCAGGCGCGCAGCGTCAGCCGCATCTACGAGGCCATCGTGGTCGGCGTGGTCACCTCCGGGGGCAAGGTCGACGCGCCCATCGGTCGTCACCCGCAGCAGCGCCAGAAGATGGCGGTGACCAGTACCGGCAAGCCGGCGGTCAGCCACTACCGGGTGCTCGAGCGCTTCCGCGCGCACACCCACGTGCGGGTCAAGCTGGAAACCGGGCGTACCCACCAGATCCGCGTGCACATGGCTCACGAGCACTTCCCGCTGGTCGGCGACCCGGTCTACGGCGGCCGTTTCCGCATCCCGCCGGCGGCCAACCCGGTGCTGGTGCAGGCGCTGCGCGACTACCCGCGCCAGGCTCTGCACGCACGTTTCCTCGAGCTGGATCATCCGCTGACCGGCGAGCGCTTGGGCTGGGAGTCGCCGCTGCCGGACGACTTCGTCGAGCTGCTCAACCTGCTGCGCGGTGACCGCGAGGCGTTCATCGGATGAGCCTGCAGGTCGGCGATCTGCTGATCCCCGACTGGCCGGCGCCGGCCAATGTGCGCGCCGGCGTGACCACGCGGGCCGGCGGCGTCAGCCGGCCGCCGTTCGACAGCCTCAACCTCGGCGATCACGTCGGCGACGATCCGGCTGCGGTGGCCGAGAACCGCCGCCGCCTGCAGCAGCTGCTCGGCTGCCGGCCGGCCTGGCTCAGCCAGGTGCACGGCGTGGCGGTGGTCGAGGCCGACCCCGCGCAGGTGGCCGAGGCCGACGCCAGCTGGAGCGCCACGCCGGGCGTGACCTGCACCGTGATGACCGCCGACTGCCTGCCGGTGCTGTTCTGCGACCGCGCCGGCACGCGGGTCGCCGCGGCGCATGCCGGCTGGCGCGGGCTGGCCGCCGGGGTGCTGGAGGCCACGGTCGCCGCGCTGGGCTGCCCGGCGGGCGAGGTGCTGGTCTGGCTGGGACCTGCCATCGGTCCGCAGGCCTTCGAGGTCGGCGCCGAGGTGCGCGCGGCCTTCGTCGCGCAGCATGCCGAGGCGGCCGTGGCCTTCGTGCCCAGCGTCAATCCCGGCCGCTTCATGGCCGACCTGTACCGGCTGGCGCGCATCCGCCTCGCCGCCGTCGGCGTCACCGCGGTGTACGGCGGCGGGCTGTGTACCTACGGCGACGCCGAGCGTTTCTATTCCTTCCGCCGCGAGCCGCGCACCGGGCGGCTGGCCAGCCTGGTCTGGCTGGAGTCGGCACAGCCCTGAATGGGCGCAGGGTAGGCAACTCGCGAAGCGATTGCCTGCCACCGCGCGCCCATCCCATCGGTAGAAGATCGCTGCGCGAGTCTTCTACCCTACGAGTCTGACGCTCCGCGTCCCGCTTGACCCCGGTCAAGTCCGCGGCCCTTGAATCGCCGACGATCGTCCTCATCTATCCTGCAACCCGATTCCCAGGCGGATGCCGCAAGGCCGCTCCGCCGTCGCTTGCGAAGGACGAACCCATGCGTATCGACCGTTTGACCAGCAAACTGCAACTGGCCCTGTCCGATGCCCAGTCGCTGGCCGTGGGCCGCGACCACAGCGCCATCGAACCCGTGCACCTGATGTCCGCCCTGCTCGAGCAGCAGGGCGGTTCGATCCGCCCGCTGCTGATGCAGGTCGGCTTCGACATCGCCGCCCTGCGCCAGGCGCTGGCCAAGGCGCTCGACGACCTGCCGAAGATCCAGAACCCCACCGGCGACGTGAACATGTCGCAGGATCTCGCCCGCCTGCTCAACCAGGCCGACCGCCTGGCCCAGCAGAAGGGCGACCAGTACATCTCCAGCGAGCTGGTGCTGCTCGCCGCGCTGGACGGCGGCACCCGTCTCGGCAAGCTGCTGCTGGCCCAGGGGGTGAGCAAGCAGGCGCTGGAGAACGCCATCGCCAACCTGCGCGGCGGCGAGGCGGTCAACGACCCCAACGCCGAGGAGTCGCGCCAGGCGCTGGACAAGTACACCATCGACATGACCAAGCGCGCCGAGGACGGCAAGCTCGACCCGGTGATCGGTCGCGACGACGAGATCCGTCGCACCATCCAGGTCCTGCAGCGCCGCACCAAGAACAACCCGGTGCTGATCGGCGAGCCGGGTGTGGGCAAGACCGCCATCGTCGAGGGCCTGGCCCAGCGCATCGTCAACGGCGAGGTGCCCGACGGCCTCAAGGACAAACGCCTGCTGTCGCTGGACATGGGCGCGCTGATCGCCGGTGCCAAGTTCCGCGGCGAGTTCGAGGAGCGCCTCAAGGCGGTGCTCAACGAGCTGGCCAAGCAGGAAGGCCGGGTGATCCTGTTCATCGACGAGCTGCACACCATGGTCGGCGCCGGCAAGGCCGAAGGCGCGATGGATGCCGGCAACATGCTCAAGCCGGCGCTGGCGCGCGGCGAGCTGCACTGCGTCGGCGCCACCACCCTCGACGAGTACCGCCAGTACATCGAGAAGGACGCCGCGCTGGAGCGCCGCTTCCAGAAGGTGCTGGTCGACGAGCCGAGCGAGGAGGACACCATCGCCATCCTGCGCGGTTTGAAAGAACGCTACGAGGTGCACCACGGGGTGACCATCACCGACGGTGCGATCATCGCCGCCGCCAAGCTCAGCCACCGCTACATCACCGACCGCCAGCTGCCGGACAAGGCCATCGACCTGATCGACGAGGCCGCCAGCCGCATCCGCATGGAGATCGACTCCAAGCCCGAGGAGCTGGACCGCCTGGATCGCCGGCTGATCCAGCTGAAGATCGAGCGCGAGGCGCTCAAGAAGGAAACCGACGAAGCCACCCAGAAGCGCCTGGCCAAGCTGGAGGAGGACATCGCCAAGCTCGAGCGCGAATACGCCGACCTCGAGGAGATCTGGAAGTCGGAGAAGGCGGAGGTGCAGGGCTCGGCGCAGATCCAGCAGCAGCTCGAGCAGGCCCGCGCCGACATGGAGACCGCCCGTCGCCAGGGCAACCTGCAGCGCATGGCCGAGCTGCAGTACGGGGTGATTCCCGAACTGGAGCGCAAGCTGGCCAGCGTCGACAGCAGCGCGCAGAAGGACAAGCAGCTGCTGCGCAACCGCGTCACCGACGAGGAGATCGCCGAGGTGGTGTCCAAGTGGACCGGCATCCCGGTGGCCAAGATGATGGAGGGCGAGCGCGACAAGCTGCTGCGCATGGAGGCCGAGCTGCACAAGCGGGTGATCGGTCAGCACGAGGCGGTGGTGGCGGTGTCCAACGCGGTGCGCCGCTCGCGCGCCGGCCTCGCCGACCCCAACCGGCCGAGCGGCTCGTTCCTGTTCCTCGGTCCGACCGGGGTGGGCAAGACCGAGCTGTGCAAGGCGCTGGCCGAGTTCCTCTTCGACACCGAGGAGGCGATGGTGCGCATCGACATGTCCGAGTTCATGGAGAAACACTCGGTGGCCCGCCTGATCGGCGCGCCGCCGGGCTATGTCGGCTACGAGGAGGGTGGTTATCTGACCGAGGCGGTGCGGCGCAAGCCGTACTCGGTGATCCTCATGGACGAGGTGGAGAAGGCCCACCCGGACGTGTTCAACGTGCTGCTGCAGGTGCTCGAGGACGGCCGGCTGACCGACAGCCAGGGCCGCACCGTGGACTTCAAGAACTGCGTGGTGGTGATGACCTCCAACCTCGGTTCGGCGCAGATCCAGGAGCTGGTCGGCGATCCGGAGGCGCAGCGCGCCGCGGTGATGGATGCGGTGAGCCAGCACTTCCGCCCCGAGTTCATCAACCGCATCGACGAGGTGGTGGTGTTCGATCCGCTGGGCAAGGAGCAGATCGGCGGCATCGCCGAGATCCAGCTGGCGCGCCTGCGTAGTCGGCTGGCCGAGCGCGACCTGGCGCTGGAGCTGACGCCCGAGGCGCTGGAGAAGCTGATCGCCGTCGGCTACGACCCGGTGTATGGCGCGCGGCCGCTCAAGCGCGCGATCCAGCGCTGGATCGAGAACCCGCTGGCGCAGCAGATCCTCGCCGGCGAGTTCGCCCCGGGGGCTACCATCCACGCGCGGGTCGAGGGCGAGCAGATCGTGTTCGCCTGAGGTAGGCCGGGGCGGGACGCTTTGCCGGCCCCGGCAGCAAAAAGGCACGGACTCCGCAGGAGCCGTGCCTTTTTGCTGTTTCTTCCGGAAGGAACTCAGTCGCCGGCCGGTTGGCCGTCCTCCAGGCGCTGCAGTACCCGGTAGATCGCCTGCAGGGCGCGCTGCATGAGCGGGCTGTCGCTCGGCTGGCCGAGCAGGTAGACGCTGCCGTCGTGCAGGCCCTGCGCCAGGCGGGCCGCCGACCAGGTGCGGCTGTGTTGGCCGCTGGGGTCGATGAACAGGTAGTGGCGGCTGGCCGGGCTGAACCAGGACAGGCGCAGGCGGTGTACCTGGCCATCCTCGAGGAAACCGAACAGGCTGCCGAAGGGCAGGCCCTCGAGCTGACGCAGCAGGGTTTCCAGCTCGGGCGGCAGCGCTTCCTCCTCCTCGGTCAGTGGCTCCGGGGCGGCTGGTGGCTGCAGCAGGGCACCGAGGCTGTTGTCCGGCAGCTTGACCGTCAGCTCGGCGACCAGTTCGGGCTGGCCGGCCTGGACGGCATGCTGGCAGGCGATCACGTCCTGCAGCAGACGGCGAATGTCGGCGTCGCTCAGGCTGCCGAGCTGTTGCAGGCCTTCGCGCAGGCGGTCGAGCAGACCCAGGCGCTCGCGCTGCATGTTTTCGCGGTCGTGCCGCTCGAGTGGCATGCAGCTCCAGGCCAGTTGTTCGGCAGCCTGGCAGGCCTGCCGCCATTCCTCGCTGTCCTCGCCCTGGCGCAGGTGGATGAGGGCCAGCACGTCACGCCAGCCTTTGACCATCAGCTCCTGCATCGGGCGCGGCAGCGTGCGTCCGGCCAGCACCCGGCGGATCTGCGCTGCGGCCTGCTGGTGGGCGACATGCAGGCGGTCGCGCCCGCGCGCGGTGTCGAGGGCGCGCTTCTCGCGCAGCTCGACGCGCTGCTGCAGACGGCGCAGGTGTTCCTCGAAGTCCAGCAGCAACTCGCTGAACAGGCTGCTGTCGCTGTCGAAGTCGCGCAGGATGCGCTCGACGATCTGCTGCATCTTCGCCAACAGTCCGGAGGCATCGTCGTCCTCGGCGAAGCGAGCTCCGGCCTTGGCCATGTTGTCGAGCAGCTGGCGCGCCGGATGGATGTCGCGGGTGAACAGTTCGCGATCACTCAGGGCGAGCTTCAGGTAGGGGGTGTGCAGGTGCGAGAGCACCGTCTTGCAGCGATCCGGCAGGCTGGGGTCGTCGAGGATGAAGGCGAACAGCATGCCGACCAGATCGATGATGTCCGCCGCGTCGCGGTCGAGCTGCTGGCGCGCGGGCAGCGTACAGGCGGCCTCCAGCTCGGCATGCAGGCGGGCCTTGAGTTGCTGGGCGTCCTGTCTGGATTGGGCAGGGGTGCCGAGTTCGCGCATGCTGACCTGTTGCAGACGGGTCAGTGCGGCGATCAGCTCCTCTTCGCTGTACAGGCCGCCGCTACCCGGTGACGGCGCTGGCGTTGGCGCGGCGCTGGCGGTCGGCAGAGACGGTTCATGAGCGTGGCGACGACTGAGCAGGCGGGTGACTCCGCGGAACAGTTGCTCGCTCTCGCTGCGCGGCTCGTTGCCCCAGGCGTCGCTGTCGGTGGCGGGCGCTCGGCTGGATGTGGCGCTGTTGTCCGGGCCGCGCGGCGCGGGCTCGACCTTGCCGGGCAGTTGCTGCGGCTGCCGCAGTGGCGGAGGCTGGTCGCTGAGCTGGGGCAGGACGTCGGCTTCGATCAGTTGCTGGTTCAGACCGGCATAGAGTCCGTCGAGAGAGGCCAGGGCCTGTTGCTCGAACAGCTCGTAGAGCGTGCGGCGGATGACCAGCGGCAGGGGATCGGCCGCGAGCGCCTGGCGGAAGGCTTCGGCCAGCGACTCCGGTGCGAATGGGTTGTCCTGGCGCAGGGCGGCTGCCGGTGCTGGCGTCAGCTGCGCCAGACGGCGCTCCAGTGCGCCGAGCTGGCGGGTGCAGCGGCTGCGGCAGCGTCGCGCCAGCTGGTCGAGCTGCAGGCGCTCCTCATGCTCGTCATGCTCGAGTAACGACAGTTCGGTGGCGCTCGGTCGGACCTGGGGCTCGCGCCCTTCCAGGAAGGTGGCAAAGAAGCCAGCCAGACACTGGTGGAAAACCCGCACGACCTGCGGGCGCTGGTTGCGCACGGCGCGCATGCCGTCGAAGAACAGCGCCTGCTCCTGGTTGCTGGTCGCCTGCTCGGCCTGGTTGAACAGGGCCTCTTCGGCCTGGGTGAGGGCCAGGTTGAGCGACTGGTCGAGATGGTTCATCGCCAGTTCGAGGCAGCGTTGCTCGAGCGCGCTGAAGCGTGGCCGCAGGCTGCGGCTGGCCAGCGGTGTCGGGGTGGATGGGGTAGACGGAGGGGTAGGGCTCATGCTGGTCCGGCGGGCCATCGCCCAGTGCTTTCAGAGTGGGTGCAGATATAGCAAGGGGCCGCGCTTCTGCCAAGCGCTGGAAAAAAGCTAATGAAATGCTTGACATAGCTTCGGATGTCGGTAGAATGCCGCGCCACTGACACGGGAAATCAGCAGCGCTGATCACCGTAGAGGGTTGGAAGTCTCGACGTTCCGCGATAGCTCAGTCGGTAGAGCAAGTGACTGTTAATCACTGGGTCCCTGGTTCGAGTCCAGGTCGCGGAGCCAACTTCCAGGCGGGGTATAGCGCAGTCCGGTAGCGCGCCTGCTTTGGGAGCAGGATGTCGGGAGTTCGAATCTCTCTACCCCGACCAGTTTTGGGTCGTTAGCTCAGTGGTAGAGCAGTTGGCTTTTAACCAATTGGTCGTAGGTTCGACCCCTACACGACCCACCATATTTCCTTCTGCGGAAGGACCGAAAAGCTGGAAGTGCCGCGAGGCCTTCCGGCTTTTTTGTTTGTCCGCGTTTTCTTCGCGATGTCCTGGCTCGCCGTCTCGCGGGTCGTGCCCTCGAGACGGCGAGCGCGGCCATCAGTGCAGCTTGAGGCGCGGTTCGGTGCTGCGGCCGAGACGATCGCTGATCATCAGCAGCAGGGTGCGGAACGGCCCGTACAGCGCCATCTGGTGCAGGCGATACAGCGAGATGTAGAACCAGCGCGCCAGGCGCCCCTCGAGCATCACGTCGCCGGTCAGATTGCCCATCAGGTTGCCCACGGCGCTGAAGCTCGACAGCGAGATCAGCGAGCCGTAGTCACGATAACGGTACTCCAGCAGCGGCTGGCCCTGCAGGCGGCGCGCCAGGGACTTGGCCAGCAGCGAGGCCTGCTGGTGGGCGGCCTGGGCGCGCGGCGGCACGCTCTTGCCATCCTCCATCGGGCAGGCGGCGCAGTCGCCGAGAGCGAAGATGTGCTCGTCGCGGGTGGTCTGCAGGGTCGCTTGCACCACCAGCTGGTTGATCCGGTTGCTTTCCAGGCCGTCGATGTCGGCGAGGAATTCCGGCGCGCGGATGCCGGCCGCCCATACCTTGAGGGTGGCCGGGATGAACTGGCCGTCGGCGGTGTGCAGGCCTTCGGCGGTGACCTCCTTGACCGGCGAGTTGACCAGTACGGTGATGCCCAGCTTCTCCAGGGTGCTGTGCACCGGCCGGCTGATGCGCTCGGGCAGGGCGGGAACCACCCGTGGGCCGGCCTCGATCAGGGTCAGGTTGAGGTCCTGCGGGCGGATGCCCTCCAGGCCGTAGGCGGCTAGCAGCAGGGCTGCGTGGTGCAGTTCGGCGGCCAGTTCGACGCCGGTGGCGCCGGCGCCGACGATGGCCACGTTGATCTGCGCCGCGCCCTCGCGCTGCGGGTGGGCGTGGGCGCACAGGTACTGGTTGAGCAGCAGATTGTGGAAGCGTTCGGCCTGGGCGCGCGAGTCGAGGAACAGGCAGTGTTCGGCCGCCCCGGTCGTGCCGAAGTCGTTGGTCTTGCTGCCGACCGCCAGCACCAGGGTGTCGTAGGCGATCTCGCGCGCCGGCACCAGTTCCTCGCCGCGGTCGTCGTGAATGGCCTCGAGACGGATCACCTTGCGCGCGCGGTCGAGGCCGCACATGCGGCCGGCCTGGAACTTGAAGTGGTTCCACTTGGCCTGGGCGACGTAGTTCAGCTCGTTCTCCGAGGAGTTCAGCGAGCCGGCGGCCACCTCGTGCAGCAGCGGTTTCCAGATGTGGGTGAGGTTGGCGTCAACCAGGGTGATGCGCGCCTGGCCGCGCTTGCCGAGGCGGCGTCCCAGGCGGGTCGCCAGTTCGATGCCGCCGGCGCCGCCGCCGACGATCACGATGTGATGGGTCATGGATGGGTCTCGCAAGGCTTGGAAAAAGCGGGGGAGACTGGCGGCGGCCAGGAGCTGGACTCATTGCGCGAGGGAGGCCAGCAGGCGGCTCAGCAGGCCCAGGCCGACGACCACGGCCAGCACGACGGCCAGCAGCAGCCAGGGGCGGAACGGTTGGCGTTCGACCTGGTGTTGCGGAGCGCTCAGGTAGTGCTCGACGCGGCGCTGGTCTTCGGGGCTCAGGCGACTGGGCATGGCAGTCTCGAAAAAGGCAATTCGACCATTGTAAGCAGGTGGCGGCGGGTGGCTCAATGCTACCGAAGTGCCGCCCGGGCTCCCGGGTAGCCGTGCGCGCATCAGTCCGGGGGCATCTCAGGTTGAAGGCTAGTCCAGTGGGCGCGCACTGTCAGGTTGTCGCGGGTACTCTGGGACGGGAGAGGGCGGTGTAAACTGAGCGGCATCATGGCCATGGTTCCGGAAATGCACCTGCGCGAAGTCACCTCTGCCGATCATGCCGCTCTCCATGCGCTGTGGGCGCGTACCCCGGGCATCCAGTTGCGCGCCGAGGATGCCTGCGCGCCCTTCTGCGCCTACCTGGAGCGCAACCCCGGGCTCAGTCTGCTCGCCGAAGTCGATGGCGCCATCGTTGCCAGCCTGCTGGCCGGGCATGACGGTAGGCGCGGCTACCTGCAGCACCTGGTGGTGGATCCCGGCCATCGGCGCCGCGGTATCGCCAGCGCACTGATCGAGGCGGTGCTGGCGCGCCTGGCCGCGCAGGGTATCGCCAAGAGCCATGTCTTCGTCCTCGACGCCGCGCCGGCGGCACTGGCGTTCTGGCGCGCCCGCCGCGGCTGGCTCGAGCGTCGCGATATCCGTGTTTTTTCCACTGTGGAGCAGAAAGCATGAAAGCATGGCTGTTGCTGGGGCTGGTCCTGCTGGTCGGCAGCGCGCAGGCGCTGGAGACCGGCGAGCGTTTGCCGCCCTGGACCCTGAGCGATCAGTTCGAGCAGTCCTACACCCTCGATGACCAGCTGCATATCCTGCTGGTGGCGCGCAGCATGGACGGCGCCAAGCTGGTCAAGGCGGCGCTGGAGGGCCGACCCAAGGGCTACCTCGAGGCGCGTCGGGCGCTGTTCGTCGCCGACATCAGTGGCATGCCCAGCCTGATCGGCAAGCTGTTCGCCATCCCGGCGATGCGCGACTACAGCTACCGTGTGCTGCTCGATCGCGAGGCGCAGGTGGTGCCGCAGTACGCCGCCCCCGAGGCGGGCGTGCTGTGGCTGCAGCTGGAGCAGGGCGTGCTGCGCGAGCGGCGCAGCTTCACCGATGCGGCGGCGCTGCGCACGGCGCTGGAGCAGGTCGCGCCGTGATCGCCGCCGAACTGCTCAGCGAGGCCAGCCTGTGGCTGGGCGCCCTGCTGTTCCTGCCGCTGCTGCTGGCGGCGCTCTGGCATGCGCCCTGGGTCGAGCTGTGCAGCGATTTCCGCCGCCAGCACCTGCTGTTCGGCACCGTGCTGGCGCTGTTCCTGCTGTGGCTGGTGCGGCGCGACTTCGCCTCCGGGTTGTCCTTCCACTTCATCGGCATGACCGCGGTGACCCTGTTGCTCGACTGGCCGCTGGCGGTACTGTCGGCCTTCGCCGCGCAGCTGGCGCTGGTCGGCCTGGGGCGCCAGGATGCCCTGGCGCTGGGGGTCAACGGCGTGCTGCTGATCCTCATCCCGGTGCTGGTCACCGAGGCCTGTGCGCGGGCGGTCGAGCGTCTGCAGCCGCGCAACCTGTTCGTCTACATCTTCTTCAGCGGGTTCTTTCCGGCGGCGCTGGTGGCGGTGCTGGTGCTGCTCGCCGGTCTCGGCGTGCTGCTCAATGACGGTATCTACCAGATGCCGCCCTGGCTGGACGACTTCGCCGGCTTCCTCTGGTTGATCATGTTCCCCGAGGCCTTCATCAACGGCACGGTGATCACCGCGCTGGTGGTCTACTACCCGGAGTGGCTGGAGACCTTCAACCGCACCCGCTACCTGCAGGCGCCGTGGAAGGAGGAGGGCAAGGGTGGGGACGAGAGCTGAGAAGGCTCAGGCGGCGAGATTTGCCGGAGCCACAAAGGAAGAAGCCTCCCGGTCGGTGAACCGGAAGGCTTCGCGGCGGTAGCTGCCCTTGCCCTTGGCGGGCTGTTCCTGGCGACAGCGGAACAGCGGTTGTGCGACCAGGGATTTGGCCTTGTTCGGGCCGGATTTGCGTTGCTTGGCCATGAGCTTGCCTCGTGCTGAGCCGGCGGGTCTGCCGGCGCGCGCATCATCGGCTGCTGTACGGAAAATGTCCAGCGCCGCGGTGCTGGACTATTCGCTGGGCAGGCTGAGGCGGACCCCGGCGATCTGCAGGGTCAGCTGCGCCAGGCCGTTCCACGGATCGCCGGGCGCCTGGCCCTTGATCTGTTCGTCGATACGCTGGGCGTCGCGCAGCAGCTGCTGCCAGCGGCTCGCCGGATGGCGCTGCACGGCGCGGCCGACCAGGCCCTGGCGCTTGCCGAAGATCGGCGGCTTGGCTTGGGCGATCAGTCGCTCCAGCGGCAGGCCCTGGCCGTGCTGCTGGGCCAGGCTGGCCAGCAGGCGCAGTTCGCGCGCCAGGCCCCAGAGGATCACCGCTGCCTCCACGCCTTCGCCGCGCAGCCCTTCGAGCATGCGCAGGGCGTGCGCCGCCTCACCGCCCAGGGCGGCGTCGAGCAGGCCGAACAGGTCGAAACGCGCGCTGTCGGCGACACTGGCCTGCACGGTGGCTGCGTCGACCTGGTTGCCCTCGACCAGCAGCTTGAGCTTCTCGATCTCCTGTACCGCGGCCAGCAGGTTGCCCTCGATGCGCGCCACCAGCAGATCCACCGCTTCGGCGCTGGCGGCCAGGCCGGCCTGGCTCAGACGCTGACGGAGCCACTGCGGCAACTGCGTGGCGTCCACCGGCCAGATTTGCACGAACTGGCTGTTGTCGCCCTCGATCAGCGCCTTGGCCCACTTGCTCTTCTGCACCTTGCCGTCGAGGCGCGGCAGGCTGAGCAGCAGCACGGTGTCTTCGGCCGGGCGCGCCAGATAGTCGAGCAGCACGGCGATGCCTTCGTCGCTCGGTTTGGCGGAGGGCAGGCGCAGCTCGAGCAGGCGTTTTTCAGCGAACAGCGACAGGCTGGCGCTGGCCTCGCGCAGCAGGTTCCAGTCGAAGCCGGCATCGGCGTGGAACACCTGGCGCTCGCTGAAGTCGCGGGCGCGGCAGGTGGCGCGGATGGCGTCGCAGGCTTCCTGGCAGAGCAGCGGCTCGTCGCCGCTGACCACGTAGACGGGGGCGAGCGGGCCCTGCAGGTGCTTGGCCAGCTGTGCGGGATTGAGTTTCATCGGCGCGAAAACGGGGCCCGCAGGCCCCGTGGTCGATCAGCGGGCCGGGGTTGCCGGCGCGGCCTGGCGAGCGGCAGCGGCCGCCTTGGCCTCCGCTTCGGCCTTGGCCTGGGCGGTTTCCTGCAGTTCGGCGAGCTGTGCCGGGCTAAGCTGTTGCAGGCGCAGGAGCAGTTGCTGGACCAGCTCGCGGCGCATCTCGGTGCGCACCCGCTCGGCTTCCTGGTCGGTGCCGGCCAGGTTGTTGGAGTCGTGCACGTAGACCTTCTGGGTCGCCACCTGGTCGCGCAGCAGCGTCAGCTGGTTGCCGCGGATCTCGTAGGCGAGGTTGGCGGTCATCTCGTACTCGGCACTGCGCGCCGCGCTGGTGTAGCTGGCGGTGCGCTGCTTCTGGCCTTCTCCGACCAGCACCAGCTGGTAGGGGGCGCCGCCGTGCACGCGCACGCCGCTGTTCTCCAGGGCGCGGCGCACGTCCTTGACGGTATCGCCGTAGGCGTTGCGCGCCTTGAGGTCCAGCTCGCGCAGGGCGAAGGCATCGCTGCCGGTGCCGCGCAGCTGGAAGCCGCAGGCCGCGAGCAGAGTGGTGAGCAGCACCAGCAGCAGGCCGGTCAGGCTGGATTTCATCGATCTTCCCTCGTATGCAGCCGCCCGCATGGCGGGCGGCGGGTTGGATGCTGACGTCAGTTGGCGACGATGTTGACCAGCTTGCCGGGCACCACGATCACCTTGCGGATGGTCTGGCCCTCGGTGAAGCGCAGCACGTTCTCGTTGCCGCGCGCGGCGGTCTCGATCTCCTCGCGGGAGGCCGCGGCGGCGACCTGGATCTCGCCGCGCAGCTTGCCGTTGACCTGCACCACCAGGGTCAGGGTGTCCTGCACCAGGGCGGACTCGTCGACCGTAGGCCAGGCGGCGTCGATCACCGCGTCGCCGTGGCCCAGCGCCTGCCACAGCGCGTGGCAGATGTGCGGGGTGATCGGCGCCAGCAGCAGGGTCACGGCCTCCAGGCCTTCCTGCAGCAGGGCGCGATCCTGGGCGCTCTCGGTCGGTGCCTTCTCCAGCACGTTCATCAGGGTCATCACCTGGGCGATGGCGGTGTTGAACTTGTGGTGCTGGCCGACATCCTGGCTGGCCTGCTTGATGGCCAGGTGGATGGCGCGGCGGATCTCCTTCTGCGCATCGTTCAGGATGGTGGTGTCCAGCGCGCCCGGCAGGCCGGCGGCGACGTGGGCCTGGGCCAGGCGCCAGATGCGGCGCAGGAAGCGCGCGGCGCCCTCGACGCCGGAGTCGGACCACTCCAGGCTCATCTCCGGCGGTGCGGCGAACATCATGAACAGGCGGCAGGTGTCGGCGCCGTACTGCTCGATCATGGTCTGCGGGTCGACGCCGTTGTTCTTCGACTTGGACATCTTCTCGGTGCCGCCGATCTCCACCGGCAGGCCGTCGCTCTTCAGGCGCGCGGCTATCGCCTTGCCCTTGGCGTCGGTGTCGACCTCGACGTCGGCCGGGTTGAACCACAGCTTGCTGCCGTTCTCCTGCAGGCGGTAGTAGGTCTCGGCGATCACCATGCCCTGGGTCAGCAGGTTGGTGAACGGCTCGTCGCTGTCCACCAGGCCCTCGTCGCGCATCAGCTTGTGGAAGAAGCGCGCGTAGAGCAGGTGCAGGATGGCGTGTTCGATGCCGCCGATGTACTGGTCTACCGGCAGCCAGTGGTTGGCCGCGGCCTTGTCCACCATGCCGCCTTCGAACTTCGGCGAGGCGTAGCGCGCGTAGTACCAGGACGACTCGACGAAGGTGTCCATGGTGTCGGTTTCACGCTTGGCGGCGGCGCCGCACTTCGGGCAGCTGCACGCGTAGAACTCGGGCATCCTGGCCAGCGGGCTGCCGGTGCCGTCCGGCACCACGTCCTCGGGCAGTACCACCGGCAGCTGCTCGGCGGGCACCGGCACGTCGCCGCAGCTCGGGCAGTGGATGATCGGGATCGGGCAGCCCCAGTAGCGCTGGCGGCTGATGCCCCAGTCGCGCAGGCGGAACTGGGTCTTGCGGGCGCCGTGGCCGCTCGCTTCCAGGTCGGCGACGATGGCGTCGAAGGCGGCCTGGAACTCGAGGTTGTCGTACTTGCCGCTGTTGACGGTGACCAGGCCGGCCTTGTCGGCGTACCAGGCCTGCCACTGGCTGGCGCTGAAGTCGTCGTCGCCCTCGGCCTTGCGGTAGACCTGCACCAGCGGCAGGCCGTACTTGTTGGCGAACTCGAAGTCGCGCTCGTCGTGGGCCGGTACGGCCATCACCGCGCCTTCGCCGTAGCCCCACAGCACGTAGTTGGCGACGAATACCGGCAGCTTGTCGCCGGTCAGCGGATGGATGACGAACTGGCCGGTCGGCAGGCCCTTCTTCTCCATGGTCGCCACGTCGGCCTCGGCGACCGAGCCGGACTTGCATTCGGCGATGAAGGCGGCCAGTTCGGCGTTGTGCTCGGCGGCGCGCTGGGCCAGCGGGTGCTCGGCAGCGACCGCCACGTAGGTGGCGCCCATCAGGGTGTCCGGACGGGTCGAGTAGACCTTCAGGCGGCCTTCGCCACCGCAGGTCGCGGCGTCGTAGGCGAACTCGATGTCGGCGCCGAAGCTCTTGCCGATCCAGTTGCGCTGCATGGTCTTGACCTGCTCGGGCCAGCCGTCGAGCTTGTCGAGGTCGGCCAGCAGTTCTTCCGCGTAGGCGGTGATGCGGAAGTAGTACATCGGGATCTCGCGCTTCTCGACCAGCGCGCCGGAGCGCCAGCCGCGACCGTCGATCACCTGCTCGTTGGCCAGCACGGTCTGGTCCACCGGGTCCCAGTTGACGGTGCCGTTTTTGCGGTAGATCACGCCCTTCTCGAACAGGCGGGTGAACAGCCACTGCTCCCAGCGGTAGTAGTCCGGCTTGCAGGTGGTGACCTCGCGCGACCAGTCGATGGCCAGGCCCAGGCTCTTCAGCTGGGTCTTCATGTAGTCGATGTTGGCGTAGGTCCAGGCGGCCGGGGCGACCTGGTTCTGCATCGCGGCGTTCTCCGCCGGCATGCCGAATGCGTCCCAGCCCATCGGCTGCAGCACGTTCTTGCCCTGCATGCGCTGGTAGCGCGCGATCACGTCGCCGATGGTGTAGTTGCGCACGTGGCCCATGTGCAGCTTGCCGCTCGGGTAGGGGAACATCGACAGGCAATAGAAGGTGTCCTTGCCGGGCTGTTCACTCACTTCAAAGGACTGGTGCGCGGCCCAGTGGGACTGCGCGGCGGCTTCGATCTCGCGGGGCTGATACTGTTCGTGCATGGCTCTGCCGGACTGGAAAAGAGGGGGTGACGAAAGCCCCTAAGCATACATGACCCCCGCGGATCAGGGGAAACCCTGATCCGCGGGGCGACTGCGCTCAGGACTGGGGGTTGCGCGCCGCCTGCAGGCGTTTCTCGGTGCTCTTCAGCAGACGCTCGGTGGCGACGATGGCGCGGGTGTGACGGCCTTCGCCGACCTTGCCGCCGTCGTCGAACAGCTCGACGCGGAAGGCGTACAGCTTGCCGTCCATGCCGAGGAAGGTGGCGCGGGCGCGCACCGTCTCGAACAGCGGAGTGGCGGCCAGGTGGGTAACGTCGACGCCGACGCCGACCGACAGCTCGCCGTCCTTGAGCAGCGGGCGCATCAGCCGCGCGGCGGCCAGCTCCAGCAGGCCGACCATGCGCGCGGTGGCCAGTACGTCGGGGAAGTCGTCGCCGGGCTCCGAGCACAGGGTGCGCGGCGAGTCGCTGCCGCTGACGCGATAGGCGAGTTCGTACTGGCTGTCGATGGCCAGGGTGGGGGTGTCCGCGGCGGTGGTCATCTCGGGAGCTCCTGCAGGTGGCGATGAGGCGCCCATGCTACGAGCCGGGTGGGCACGAATCCACTATATGATTCAGGAGTGCCCGCAATCGCCCGGCCGAAAAAGGAGAGGCAAGGTGCCGCTGCGCTATCTGATCAAGCAACTCGTGCTGCCGCCGGGCGGGTTGCTCCTGCTCCTGCTGCTGGCCTGGTGGTGGCGCCGGCGCCGCCCCCGCCTGGCGCGGGCCTGCGCGGTGCTGGGGCTCGGCGGCCTGTGGCTGCTGAGCCTGCCGGTGGTGGTCGAGCACGGTGCGCGCCTGCTCGAGCGTGAGCCGGCGCTGCTGGTAAACGAGTGGCCGACGCTGGCGCAGCGCGCCGAGGCCATCGTGGTGCTCGGTGGCGGGCGCGAGCGCGGCGATCCCGCCTGGGGTGGTGACCAGCCCAGCCTGCTGGCTCTGGAGCGCGCCCGCCTGGCCTCGCGCCTGCACTGGGCCAGTGGCCTGCCGATCCTGGTCAGCGGCGGCCTGCACTTCGGCGAGCCGCCCAGCGAGGCCGAGCTGTTCGCCGAGGTGCTGGCCGAGGACTTCGGGGTGACGGTGCGCTGGCTGGAGGGACGCAGCCGCACCACCTGGGAGAACGCCAGGCTCAGCGCCCCGCTGCTGCGCGATGCTGGCGTGCGGCGCATCGTGCTGGTCACCCAGGCCTGGCATATGCCGCGGGCGCGCTGGTGCTTCGAGCGCATGGGCTTCGAGGTGGTCCCGGCGCCGATGGGCTTTCTCGGTGTCGCCAACGGGCGACCGTTCGGCGGCTGGTTGCCCGAGGCGCTGTCGGTATGGCAGAGCAGCCAGT
The DNA here is from genome assembly GCF_900104805.1 of Pseudomonas oryzae. Classification (NCBI taxonomy): domain Bacteria; kingdom Pseudomonadati; phylum Pseudomonadota; class Gammaproteobacteria; order Pseudomonadales; family Pseudomonadaceae; genus Pseudomonas; species Pseudomonas oryzae. The sequence goes on from NZ_LT629751.1 coordinate 4,466,275, forward strand.
TGCTCAACGAGGCGGCCGGGTTGCTGCTCTATCCGCTGCTGTATCGCTGATCAGGCCGCGCCGTGGCGGGCTAGGGCCCACTCGACATGCTCGCGCACCAGTGCCGACGGATGCGTGCGGCGCAGGCGCAGCGCCTCGAGCACCGGGATGCTGCTGGGCGCGTTGCCGAGGCCGACCGCCAGGTTGCGCAGCCAGCGCTCGTAGCCGGCGCGCCGCAGCGGCGAGCCTTCGGTGCGGCTGAGGAACTCCTCCTCGCTCCAGCGGAACAGTGTGGCCAGCTCGGCGTTGTCCAGGCCGTGGCGCGGCTGGAAGTCGCCCTCGCCGGTGGGGCGGGCGAAGCGGTTCCACGGGCAGACCAGCTGGCAATCGTCGCAGCCGAACACGCGGTTGCCGATCGGCGCGCGCAGCTCTTCGGGGATGCTGCCCTTCAGCTCGATGGTCAGGTAGGAAATGCAGCGCCGCGCATCCAGCAGCTGCGGGCCGACGAAGGCGGCGGTCGGGCAGATGTCCAGGCAGGCCTGGCAGCGCCCGCAGTGCTCGCGCTCGTGCGGTGCGTCGACCGGCAGCGGCAGGTCGACGAACAGTTCGCCGAGGAAGAACCAGCTGCCGGCCGACTTGTTCAGCAGCAGGGTGTTCTTGCCGATCCAGCCGAGCCCGGCCTGCTGGGCGAGGGCCTTTTCCAGCACCGGCGCGCTGTCGACGAAGGCGCGGTAGCCGAACGGACCGATTGCCGCCTGGATGCGCTCGGCCAGCTGCTGCAGGCGCTTGCGCACCAGCTTGTGGTAGTCGCGGCCGAGGGCGTAGCGCGACACGTAGGCCTTCTCCGAGGCGGCGAGCGTCTCGGCCATGCGCGTGTCTCCGGGCAGGTAGTCCATGCGCAGCGACACCACCCGCAGGGTGCCCGGCACCAGCTCGGCCGGCCGCGAGCGCTTGTGGCCATGGGCGGCCATGTAGTCCATCTCGCCCTGATAGCCGACGGCCAGCCAGCGTGCGAGGTGCGCCTCGTGCGCGCTCAGTTCGACGTCGGCGATACCGACCTGTTGGAAGCCCAGCTCGCGGCCCCAGGTCTTGATCGCCTGGGCGAGGGCGGCGAGATCGGGAGTACTGGTCGACATGGCTGGCGGAGGTCCGGGGCAGGGGGGATATAATTGTGCCAGAGCCCCGAGTCGAATGGTCCATGCCCCAGACCTCCCCTGCCTTGCCCCTTGCCCTCTATCGTGCCGCCCAGGTCCGCGAGCTGGACGCGCGTCTGATCGCCGCCGGTACCCCCGGTAGCGAGCTGATGCAGCGCGCCGCCCATGCGCTGTGGCGCGCCATGCGCCGGCGTTGGCCGGATGCCGGGGCAGTCACCGTGCTGGCCGGGCGTGGCAACAATGCCGGCGACGGCTATCTGGTCGCCGCCCTGGCGCAGCGTGCCGGCTGGCGTGCGCGGGTGCTGGCGGTGACCGATCCGGCGCAGCTCGGCGGCGATGCCGCCAGTGCGCATGCCGTGGCGCTGGCGGCCGGCGTGCCGGTCGAGCCCTGGCGCGAATGCGCGCCGCTGTCTGGCGTGCTGGTCGACGCCCTGCTCGGCACCGGCCTGTCCGGCGAGGTGCGCGAGCCCTATGCGCAGGCCATCCGTCTGGCCAATGCCAGCGGCCTGCCGGTACTGGCCGTGGACCTGCCGTCCGGACTGTGCGGCGATACCGGGCGGGTGCTCGGCGTGGCGATCCGGGCCGAGCTGACCGTGACCCTGCTGGCCCTCAAGCTCGGCCTGTTCTGCCTGGACGGCCCGGATCGTTGCGGCGAGCTGGCCTTCGATGACCTCGGCGCCGATCCCGAGCGAGCCGTGCCTCTGGTGCCGGCGGCGCTGCGTCTGGCCGGCGCGAACGTGCCGCGTCTGGCGCCGCGGCTGCGCAACGCCCACAAGGGGCAGTTCGGCCATGTGCTGCTGATCGGCGGCGAGAGCGGTTATGGTGGCGCGGCGTTGCTGGCGGCGGAAAGCTGCCTGCGCGCCGGCGCCGGGCTGGTCAGCCTGGCCACCCGTGGCGAGCACGTGCCGGCGCTGCTGGCGCGCCGCCCGGAAGTGATGGCCCGTGGTGTGCGCTCGGCCAACGAAATCCAGGAACTGGCAGCCGCTGCCGACGTGCTGGTGCTCGGCCCCGGCATCGGCCAGGGCGCCTGGGCGCGCAGCCTGCTTGGCGGTCTGGGCCAGTTGGCCAAACCGCAGGTGTGGGACGCCGATGCGCTCAACCTGCTCGCCGCCGGGCAACTGACGCCACCGGCGGACGACTGGCTGATCACCCCGCACCCGGGCGAGGCGGCCCGGCTGCTCGGCTGCAGCACCGCCGAGGTGCAGGCCGACCGGCCGGCGGCGGCACTGACGCTGGCGCGTCGGCTGAATGCGGTGGTGCTGCTCAAGGGGCTCGGCAGTCTGGTCGCCACCCCGCAGGGCGAGCTGTATCTGTGCGATCGTGGCCACCCGGCGATGGCTGGGGCGGGACTCGGCGACGTGCTGGCCGGACTGCTCGGCGCCTTGCTGGCGCAGGGCCTCGACGTGACTGCCGCGGCGCGCCTGGGCGTCTGGTTGCATGCCGCTGCGGGCGAACGCCTGGGCGGCGCCGGACGCGGCCTGGCGGCCGCCGATCTGATCGAAGCCATTCGTGAACTGCTGGAGGAGCACAGTCCGTGCCTGAAGTGACCCTGAACGCTGCCGACGAAGCGGCCATGCTGGCCCTGGGGGCGCGCCTGGCCGAAGTGACCGAGGGGCGCGGCGTGATCTACCTGCATGGTGATCTGGGCATGGGCAAGACCACCCTGTCGCGCGGTATCCTGCGCGGTCTGGGCCATGCCGGGGCGGTGAAGAGTCCGACCTTCACCTTGGTCGAACCCTACGAGCTGGGTGCGCGACGGATCTATCACTTCGACCTGTATCGCCTGGCCGACCCCGAGGAGCTGGAATTTTTCGGCATCCGCGACTATTTCGAAGGTGACGCGCTGTGCCTGATCGAGTGGCCCGAGCGCGGCGCCGGTATCTTGCCTGAGGCGGATCTGGACATCGTCATTGCCGTGCAGGACGCGGGGCGGGCCCTGCGCCTGATCCCGCGGAGTGCGCGCGGCGAGTCCTGGTGTGCCGCTCTGACCGTGGGAGTCTGACAAATGGAATGGGGGATGCGCCCGCGCGCCGTGCTGGTCGCTCTGGGGGCGATGCTGGCCATGCTGGCGAGCGAGCTGCTGCTGGCGGCCAGCGAGATCCGTGGCGTGCGCCTGTGGCGTGCGCCGGACAACACGCGCCTGGTGTTCGACCTGACCGCTCCGGTGCAGCACAGCGTGTTCACCCTGAGCGCGCCGAATCGCATCGTCATCGATGTCGAGGGCGCGCAGCTGAAGAGTCGCCTCGAACAGCTGGCCATCGCCGGTACGCCGATCACCGGCCTGCGCGCCGCCGAGCAGGCGCCGGGCAAGCTGCGCATCGTGTTGGACATGGCGGCGGCGGTGACGCCGAAAAGCTTCAGCCTGGCGCCCAACCAGCAGTACGGCCATCGCCTGGTGGTCGACCTGTTCGACCCGGAAGAGGCGCCGGCCGCCGCCCCGGCGAGCGCCCAGCCCGAGCGGCCGCCGGTCGCTCCGGCCGCCAGCGTGGCCCAGGGCGGCGGCAGCCCGGCCAATCCGCCGCCGATCGCCACGCCGCCACCGGTGGCCAGCCTGCCGCCCAAGCCCAGCGTGCCGCAGGAGGCCGCGCCGGCCGCCCGCCAGCCGCTGCCCAGCGGCAAGCGCAACATCGTCATCGCCATCGACGCCGGTCACGGCGGTGAGGACCCGGGGGCCCTCGGCCCGCGCGGCCTGCGCGAAAAGGACGTGGTGCTGGCCATCGCCCGCGAGCTGCAGCAGCAGATCAACCGCGAACGTGGTTTCCGTGCCGAACTGGTGCGCACCGGCGACTACTTCATCCCCCTGCGCAAGCGCACCGAGATCGCCCGCAAGAAGGGCGCCGACCTGTTCGTCTCCGTGCACGCCGATGCGGCGCCGCGGGCGGCGGCCTTCGGCGCCTCGGTGTTCGCCCTGTCCGACCGCGGCGCCACCTCGGAAACCGCGCGCTGGCTGGCCGACAGCGAGAACCGTTCAGACCTGGTCGGCGGTGTCGGCAGCGTCAGCCTGGATGACAAGGACCGCATGCTCGCCGGCGTGCTGCTCGACCTGTCGATGACCGCCACCCTGTCGTCCAGTCTGGGCGTCGGCCAGAAGGTGCTCGGCAACATGGGGCGCATCACCCCGCTGCACAAGCGCCGGGTCGAACAGGCCGGCTTCATGGTGCTGAAGTCGCCGGACATTCCGTCGATCCTGGTGGAGACCGGCTTCATCTCCAACCCCAACGAGTCGCAGAAGCTGGCCACCAAGAGCCACCAGCAGGCGCTGGCGCACTCGATCCACAGCGGCATCCGCCAGTTCTTCCACGAGAATCCGCCGCCGGGCACCTACATCGCCTGGCTGCGCGACCAGGGCAAGATCAAGCTCGGCGAGCGCGAGCACCGCGTGGCTCCCGGCGAGAGTCTGGCCCTGATCGCCCAGCGCTATCAGGTCAGCCTGGCGGCGCTGCGCAGCGCCAACCGCCTGGCCAATGACAACCTCAAGGCTGGGCAGATGCTGACCATCCCGGCGCCGACCCTGGCGGTGCAGCCGTGAGCCTGCCGGCGCGCATCCAGCTGCTGACGCCGCGACTGGCCAACCAGATCGCCGCCGGCGAGGTGGTCGAGCGGCCGGCTTCGGTGGCCAAGGAGCTGCTGGAGAACAGCCTGGACGCCGGTGCCCGGCGCATCGACATCGAGGTCGAGCAGGGCGGCATCAAGCTGCTGCGCATCCGCGACGACGGCGCCGGCATCGACGCCGACGACCTGCCGCTGGCCCTGGCGCGCCATGCCACCAGCAAGATCCGCGAGCTGGAAGACCTCGAGCGGGTGCTGAGTCTCGGTTTCCGCGGCGAGGCGCTGGCCTCGATCAGCTCGGTGGCACGCCTGACCCTGACCTCGCGCCGCCGCGGTGCGCCGCAGGCCTGGCAGGTCGAGGCCGAGGGCCGCGACATGGCCACCTCGGTGCAGCCGGCGGCGCACCCCGACGGCACCACCGTGGAAGTGCGCGACCTGTTCTTCAACACTCCGGCGCGGCGCAAGTTCCTGCGTGCGGAGAAGACCGAGTTCGACCACCTGCAGGAGGTGGTCAAGCGCCTGGCGCTGACCCACTTCGAGGTGGGCTTCCATCTGCGTCACAACGGCAAGGGCGTGCTCGCCCTGCATCCGGCCGGCGACGAAACCAGTCGCGCGCGGCGGGTGGCCAGCGTCTGCGGTCCGGCGTTCCTCGAGCAGGCGCTGCCCATCGACATCGAGCGCAACGGCCTGCGCCTGTGGGGCTGGGTCGGCCTGCCGACCTTCTCGCGCAGCCAGGCCGACCTGCAGTACTTCTATGTCAACGGCCGCATGGTGCGCGACAAGCTGGTCGCCCACGCGGTACGCCAGGCCTATCGCGACGTGCTGTACAACGGCCGCCACCCGGCCTTCGTGCTGTTCTTCGAGATCGACCCGGCGGTGGTTGACGTCAACGTGCACCCGACCAAGCACGAGGTGCGCTTCCGCGACAGCCGCATGGTCCACGACTTCCTCTACGGCACCCTGCACCGGGCGCTGGCCGACGTTCGTCCGGAGGATCAGCTGGCCGGCGCGGCGCCCCCGGTGCGCAGCGAACCGGCGGTGAGCGGCCTGGCCGCCGGCGTGTTCGCCGGGCAGAACGAGATGGCGCTGGCCGAGCATGTGCCGGTGGTGGCCGCGCAGGAGTCCGCCTGGCAGGCGCCGAGTGGCGGGCCGAGCCGGCCGGGCAGTGGCGGCGGCTATCGTCCGCTGCAGACTCCGGCGGCCCAGCCGCAGGCCGAACTGCAGGGCGCCTATCGCGAGTTCTTCGCGCCGCTGGGCGAGGCGGGCGCGCCGGTGCTGCCCGAGGCGCAGGGCGACGTGCCGCCGCTGGGCTACGCGCTGGCGCAGCTCAAGGGTATCTATATCCTCGCCGAGAATGCCCAGGGCCTGGTGCTGGTGGACATGCACGCCGCCCATGAGCGCATCACCTACGAGCGCCTGAAGAGCGCGATGGCCAGCGAGGGTCTGCGCGGCCAGCCGCTGCTGGTGCCCGAGTCGATCGCCCTGAGCCAGCGCGAGACCGACTGCGCCGAGGAGCATGGCCAGTGGTTCGCCCGCCTCGGCTTCGAGCTGCAGCGCCTCGGTCCCGAGACCCTGGCGATCCGCCAGATCCCTGCGCTGCTCAAGCAGGCCGAAGCCAGCCAGCTGGTGCGCGACGTGCTCAGCGACCTGCTCGAGTACGGCACCAGCGACCGCATCCAGGCCCACCTCAACGAGCTGCTGGCGACCATGGCCTGCCATGGCGCGGTGCGCGCCAACCGGCGGCTGACCCTGCCGGAGATGAATGCCCTGCTGCGCGACATGGAGCAGACCGAGCGCAGCGGCCAGTGCAACCATGGGCGGCCGACCTGGACCCAGCTGTGCATGGATGACCTGGACAAGCTGTTCCTGCGCGGGCGCTGAGCGCCCGTTTCCTTTCCCGCTCACCGAGTTAGCCGATGTCCGCGCTGCCCCCCGCCATCTTCCTCATGGGTCCGACCGCCTCGGGCAAGACCGACCTGGCCATCGAGCTGGCGCGAGTGCTGCCATGCGAGATCATCAGCGTCGACTCGGCGCTGATCTACCGCGGCATGGACATCGGTACGGCCAAGCCGTCGGCCGAGCTGCTCGCCGAGTTTCCGCACCGGCTGATCGACATCCGCGACCCGGCCGAGAGCTATTCCGCTGCCGAGTTCCGCAGCGATGCGCTGGCGGCGATGGCCGAGATCACCGCGGCCGGGCGCATCCCGCTGCTGGTCGGTGGCACCATGCTGTACTTCAAGGCGCTGCTCGAGGGCCTGGCCGACATGCCTTCGGCCGACCCGCAGATCCGCGCGCAACTGGAGGCGCAGGCCGCCGCCGAAGGTCTGGCGGCGCTGCATGCCGAGCTGACGCGAGTCGATCCGGAGTCGGCGGCGCGCATCCATCCCAACGACCCGCAGCGCCTGGTGCGCGCCCTGGAAGTCTACCGGGCGAGCGGCCTGTCGATGAGCGAGCACCGCCGTCGCCAGGTGTTGCAAAATCTGCACAGCGCAGCGCCGCAGGGTCAGGCTTTGCCTTATACTGTCGCCCACCTGGCCATAGCTCCCGCTCAGCGTCAGGTGCTGCATGAGCGCATTGCCCGGCGCTTTCACCTCATGCTGGAACAGGGGCTGGTTGCCGAGGTCGAAGCGCTGCATGCGCGTGGCGACCTGCATCCGGGACTGCCCTCGATCCGCTCGGTGGGTTACCGGCAGGTATGGGAATATCTCGAGGGACGTCTGACCCGGGAGGAGATGATCGAACGCGGTATCATCGCCACCCGCCAGCTGGCCAAGCGACAGTTCACCTGGCTGCGGAGTTGGTCGCACTTGCACTGGCTGGATAGCCTGGCTTGCGACAATCTGCCGCGCACCTTGAAATATCTGCAAGCGATCGCCATTAAAGGCTGAGTTTTAGCCTGCATGCGGCTATCCTGTGAAACAAGGCGCAGGATCGAGCCTCTTTTGAGTCGACTTCGACTTAACAACAAAATTACCTATCCCTGAAGGAGTGTGGAAAATGTCAAAAGGGCATTCGCTACAAGACCCTTACCTGAACACCCTGCGTAAAGAGCGCGTTCCGGTTTCCATCTATCTGGTCAACGGCATCAAGCTGCAGGGCCAGATCGAGTCGTTCGACCAGTTCGTGATCCTGCTGAAAAACACCGTCAGCCAGATGGTCTACAAGCACGCGATCTCCACCGTGGTTCCGAGCCGTCCGGTCCGTCTGCCCAGTGGTGAGGCGGGCGAGTCGGGCAACGCTGAATAAGCGGAGTCTTCAGCCTTGTTCTTTGAGCGCCATGAGGGTGGCGAGCGAGCCATTCTGGTTCATCTGGAAGGGCAGGCGCCCGAGGCGCGTGAAGATCCCGACGAGTTTCTCGAACTGGCCCGGTCGGCTGGTGCGGAGGTTGCTGGCTTCGTCAGCATTCCGAGGCATCAGCCGACCGCGCGCTTCCTGATCGGCAGCGGCAAGGTCGACGAGATCCGCGAGCAGGTCAAGCGCGACGAAGCCGAGCTGGTCATCTTCAACCACACCCTCACTCCCAGTCAGGAACGCAACCTCGAACGCGAGTTCGAATGCCGGGTGCTCGATCGCACCGGTCTGATCCTCGACATCTTCGCCCAGCGCGCGCGTACCCACGAAGGCAAGCTGCAGGTCGAACTGGCCCAGCTCGAGCACATGAGCACGCGTCTGGTGCGCGGCTGGACCCACCTCGAGCGGCAGAAGGGCGGTATCGGTCTGCGCGGTCCGGGTGAAACCCAGCTGGAAACCGACCGTCGCCTGTTGCGCGTGCGTATCGGCCAGATCAAGCAGCGCCTGGAGAAGGTGCGCAGCCAGCGCGAGCTGGCTCGGCGCGGGCGCAAGCGCGCCGAGGTGCCGGTGGTGTCGCTGGTCGGTTACACCAACGCCGGCAAGTCCACCCTGTTCAATGCGCTGACCTCGGCCGAGGTCTACGCCGCCAACCAGCTGTTCGCCACCCTCGACCCGACCCTGCGCCGCCTCGAGTTCGAGGATGTCGGCGGGGTGATCCTCGCCGACACGGTGGGCTTCATCCGCCACCTGCCGCACAAGCTGGTGGAGGCGTTTCGCGCCACCCTGGAAGAGTCGAGCAACGCCGACCTGCTGCTGCACGTGATCGACGCCCACGAGCCCGAGCGGCAGCTGCAGATCGATCAGGTCTACGCCGTGCTCAAGGAGATCGGCGCCGACCAGCTGCCGACCCTCGAGGTGTACAACAAGCTCGACCTGCTGCCGGACGTGGCGCCGCAGATCCAGCGCGACGACAGCGGCAAGCCGGTGCGCGTCTGGCTGTCGGCCCGCGAGGGGCAGGGTCTGGATCTGTTGCGCCAGGCCGTCGCCGAGCTGCTCTGCGAGGATCTGTTCGCCGGCACCCTGCGCCTGCCGCAGCGCCTGGGACGCCTGCGCGCGCAGCTGTTCGCCCTGGGGGCGGTGCAGGAAGAGTCGCATGACGAAGAGGGGGCGGCGCTGCTCAGGGTGCGCCTGCCGCGGACGGAGCTCAATCGCCTGGCCAGCCGCGAGGGCTGGGTGCCGGACGAGTTCATCGCACAACACACTTTGCAATAAAGCCCCGGCGGCCGGCTTTGCCGCTGCTCGGGGGCTTCGGTAGCATGGGCGGAAGTGCGCCATATGCGCGTCTATGCGTTATCAGTGGGGAGAACGCTATGGCTTGGAATGAGCCGGGTGGCAACAACGACCAGGATCCCTGGGGTGGTCGTCGTGGCGGCGGTCGCCAGGGGCCGCCGGATCTGGATGAGGCCCTGCGCAAGCTGCAGGACAATCTCAATCGCCTGATGGGTGGCCGCCGGCGTGGCGGCGACGACTCCGGCCTCGGCGGCGGCAAGGGTGGTGGTCTCGGGCTGGTGGTGATCGGCTTCGCCGTGCTCGCCGCGCTGTGGCTGTACAACGCCGTCTATGTGGTCGACGAACAGGAGCAGGCGGTCATCCTGCGCTTCGGCAAGTACTACGAAACCGTAGGCCCGGGCCTGAATCTGTACTTCCCGCCGATCGATCGCAGGTTCCAGGAGAACGTCACCCGCGAGCGTGCCTACAGCAAGCAGGGCCAGATGCTCACCGAGGACGAGAACATCATCGAGGTGCCGCTGACCGTGCAATACCGGATCAGCAACCTGCAGGAGTTCGTGCTCAACGTCGACCAGCCGGAGATCAGCCTGCAGCACGCCACCGACAGCGCCCTGCGCCATGTGGCGGGCTCCACCTCGATGGATCAGGTGCTGACCGAGGGGCGCGAGCAGATGGCCACCGAGGTCAAGGAGCGCCTGCAGCGTTTCCTCGATATCTACAAGACCGGTATCACCGTGACCCAGGTGAACATCCAGAGCGCCGCCGCGCCGCGTGAAGTGCAGGAAGCCTTCGACGACGTGATCCGGGCCCGCGAGGACGAGCAGCGCGAGAAGAACCAGGCCGAGGCCTACGCCAATGGCGTTATCCCCGAGGCGCGCGGTCAGGCCCAGCGCATCATCGAGGATGCCAACGGCTACCGCGAGGAGGTGGTGGCGCGCGCCCAGGGTGAGGCCGATCGCTTCACCAAGCTGGCCGCCGAGTACCGCAAGGCGCCGGAAGTGACTCGTCAGCGCCTGTATCTGGAAACCATGCAGGAAGTGCTGAGCAGCACCAGCAAGGTGCTGGTCTCGGCCGGCGAGGGGCAGAACAATCTGCTCTACCTGCCGCTGGACAAGATGGTCGATGGCCGTGCGCCGGCGGCTGCGCCGGTGACGCCGGGCGTCCAGGCCGGTGCTGCGGAGACGCTGCCGCGGATGAATAGCGATCTGCAGCGTGATCTGCGTTCGAGGGAGAGCCGCTGATGAGCAACAAGTCGCTGATCACCCTGATCGCCGCCGCCGTGCTGGCGCTGGTGGGTTGGAACTGCTTCTACATCGTCCTGCAGACCGAGAAGGCCGTGCTGCTGCAGTTCGGCAAGATCGTCAAGGCTGATGTCGAGCCTGGTCTGCACGTCAAGGTTCCCTACGTCAACCAGGTGCGCAAGTTCGACGCCCGTCTGCTGACCCTGGACTCGCCGACCCAGCGCTTCCTCACCCTGGAGAAGAAGGCGGTGATGGTCGATGCCTACGCCAAGTGGCGGGTGGCCGACGCCGAGCGCTTCTATACCGCCACCTCGGGCATGAAGCAGATCGCCGACGAGCGCCTGTCGCGGCGTCTGGAGTCTGGTCTGCGTGACCAGTTCGGCAAGCGCACCCTGCACGAGGTGGTGTCCGGCGAGCGCGATGCGCTGATGGCCGAGATCACCCAGTTGCTCGACCGCATGGCGCGTCGCGAGCTGGGCATCGAGGTGGTCGACGTGCGCGTCAAGGCCATCGACCTGCCCAAGGAAGTCAACCGCAGCGTGTTCGAGCGGATGAGCACCGAGCGCGAGCGCGAGGCCCGCGAGCATCGCGCCAAGGGTCGCGAGCTGGCCGAGGGCATCCGTGCCGACGCCGATCGCCAGCGCCGCGTGCTGCTCGCCGAGGCCTACCGCGAGGCGGAAGAGCTGCGCGGTCAGGGCGATGCCCAGGCGGCGGCGATCTATGCCAAGGCCTATGGCCAGGACCCGGAGTTCTACGCCTTCCACCGCAGCCTGCAGGCCTATCGGCAGAGCTTCGCCGACAAGCGCGACGTGCTGGTGCTGGATCCGAAGAGCGAGTTCTTCCGCTATCTGGAGCAGACCAAGCCGTGATCGATCCGCCCGGCGGCTGCCCGTGCAGCCGCCGGCGTGATCGCGGAGAAAACGTGTTATCATGAGTCAGCCGGGATTTCCCGGCTTTTTTGCGTCTGCGGGAACCATGTGGCAAGAACTCGGAATCGCTTTTTGTTTGCTGCTGGTACTGGAAGGCATCCTGCCCTTCCTCAGTCCGCGGCGCTGGCGCGAGGCTGTCGTCAGTCTGGCCCGGCTGGAGGATCGCCAGCTGCGCCTGATCGGACTGGGCAGCATGCTGCTGGGAACGGCCCTGTTGTACGGGCTTCGTTGAATACCACGCCCGGCCGAAAGGGGAGAGGCAATATGGCAACGCTGGACCGCTGGCTGCTGCCGGACGGAATCGAAGAGGTGCTGCCGGCAGAGGCGGCACGCATCGAGGCTGCACGCCGTCAGGTGCTGGATCTGTTCCGCAACTGGGGCTACGAGCTGGTCATCACTCCGCATATCGAATACCTGGAGTCCCTGCTTACCGGGGCCGGCCAGGATCTCGAGCTGCGTACCTTCAAGGTCACCGACCCGCTGTCCGGCCGGCAGATGGGCTTCCGCGCCGACATCACCCCGCAGGTGGCGCGTCTCGATGCCCATACCCATCGCCAGGAAGGACCGAGCCGCCTGTGCTACGCCGGCAGCGTGCTGCATGCCCGCCCGCGCGCGCTGTCGACTTCGCGCAGCCCGATCCAGATCGGCGCCGAACTCTACGGTGACGCCAGCGCGGCGAGCGACAGCGAGATCATCAGCCTGATGCTCGAAGTCCTCGAGCTGGCCGGTGTCCCCGACGTGCACATGGATATCGGGCATGTCGGCATCTACCGTGGCCTGGCGCGCGCCGCCGGGCTGTCCGGCGAGGTCGAGCAGCGGCTGTTCGATGCCCTGCAGCGCAAGGCCATCGACGAAGTGGCGGCGTTGACCGCCGAGCTGCCGGTCGATCAGGCCGGCATGTTGCGCGCGCTGGCCGAGCTGTGCGGTGGCCGCGAGGTGCTGGTGCAGGCGCGTGCTCTGCTGGCCGCCGCCCCGGCACCGGTGCTGGCGGCGCTGGCCGAGCTCGAGGAGCTCGCCGACCTGCTGGCCGCGCGCTATCCGGCTCTGCCGCTGTACTTCGACCTCGGTGAGCTGCGCGGTTACCACTATCACACCGGGGCGGTGTTCGCCGCCTTCGTGCCCGGCGTCGGCCAGGCCATCGCCCAGGGCGGGCGCTACGACGACATCGGCGCCGATTTCGGTCGCGGCCGTCCGGCCACCGGCTTCTCCACCGATCTGAAGACCCTGGTCGTGCTGGGGCAGGCGATCCAGGCCGAAGCGCCGGGTGGGGTATGGGCGCCGCAGGGTGACGAGGCCGGCCTGTGGCAGGCCGTGCTCGACCTGCGCCGCAGCGGTCGGCGCGTGGTGCAGGCGCTGCCCGGGCAGAGCGCAGCCAATGCCCGCGAGGCCGGCTGCGACAGCGAATTGCGTTTACAGGAGGGTGGCTGGCAGGTCTCGCCGCTGGCTTCCTGAGTACTTTTGCCGGCCTGCGGGCCGGTACCGACCTTCCACGAGGGGACAAGTGTTATGGGTAAGAATGTCGTGGTCCTGGGTACCCAGTGGGGTGACGAGGGCAAGGGCAAGATCGTCGACCTGCTGACCGACCAGGCGGCTGCCGTGGTGCGCTACCAGGGCGGCCACAATGCCGGTCACACCCTGGTGATCGATGGCGAGAAGACCGTGCTGCACCTGATTCCGTCCGGCATCCTGCGCGACAACGTGCAGTGCCTGATCGGCAACGGGGTGGTGGTGGCGCCGGACGCACTGCTCAAGGAAATCACCAAGCTGGAAGAGAAGGGTGTACCGGTGCGCGAGCGCCTGCGCATCAGTCCGGCCTGCACCCTGATCCTGCCGTACCACGTGGCTCTCGATCAGGCCCGTGAGGCGGCTCGTTCCGAAGGCAAGATCGGCACCACCGGTCGCGGCATCGGTCCGGCCTACGAGGACAAGGTGGCCCGTCGCGGTCTGCGCATCGGCGACCTGTTCAACCCCGAGCGCTTCGAGAAGAAGCTGCGCGAGCTGATGGCCTACCACAACTTCGTGCTGGAGAACTTCTACAAGGCCGCGCCGGTCGACGTCGAGCAGACCCTCAAGGATGCCCTGGCCTACGCCGACATTCTCAAGCCGATGGTCACCGACGTGGCCGCCCGCCTGCACGAGCTGCGCAAGGCCGGCGCCTACATCATGTTCGAGGGTGCGCAGGGCTCGCTGCTGGACATCGACCACGGCACCTATCCGTACGTGACCAGCTCCAGTACCACCGCTGGCGGTACCGCCACCGGTTCCGGTTTCGGTCCGCTGTACCTGGACTACATCCTCGGCATCACCAAGGCCTACACCACCCGCGTCGGTTCCGGTCCGTTCCCGACCGAACTGTTCGACGACGTCGGTGCCCGTCTGGCCAAGGTCGGCCACGAGTTCGGTTCGACCACCGGTCGCGCCCGTCGCTGCGGCTGGTTCGATGCGGTGATCCTGCGTCGCGCCATCGAGATCAACTCGATCTCCGGTCTGTGCCTGACCAAGCTGGACGTGCTCGACGGCCTCGAGACGGTCAAGCTGTGCGTGGCCTACAAGAACGCCGCCGGCGAGATCATGAGCGAAGCGCCGACCGATGCCGACAGCTACGTCGGCCTGGAGCCGGTGTATGAGGAGATGCCGGGCTGGAGCGAGTCCACCGTCGGCGCCAAGTCGATCGACGACCTGCCGGCCAATGCCCGCGCCTATATCAAGCGCGTGGAAGAGCTGGTCGGTGCGCCGATCGACATCATCTCCACTGGCCCGGATCGCAACGAGACCATCGTGCTGCGGCATCCGTACGCCTGATCGGCAGGTGATCACGCACAAGGGCCGCGCAAGCGGCCCTTGTCGTTTTGGTGGTGTGCGGCGACAGGCCGGTCGGAGATGGGAGAAGGGGCTTGGCGTGCGGCGCTTTTCTGCGGGCGAAAAAAAACCGGATCTTGCGATCCGGTTTTTTGGAATTGGTGCCCAGGAGAAGACTCGAACTTCCACGGTATTTCTACCACTGATACCTGAAACCAGCGCGTCTACCAATTCCGCCACCTGGGCGTGCCATGTTTGCCGTTGCCGGCGAAGCCTGACTGCTTCTTTCGTCAGCATCCGCTTGCGCGTCTGCTTGGAATTGGTGCCCAGGAGAAGACTCGAACTTCCACGGTATTGCTACCACTGATACCTGAAACCAGCGCGTCTACCAATTCCGCCACCTGGGCGTGCCATGTTTGCCGTTTCCGGCGAAGCCTGACTGCTTCTTTCGTCAGCGTCCGCTTGCGCGTCTGCTTGGAATTGGTGCCCAGGAGAAGACTCGAACTTCCACGGTATTTCTACCACTGATACCTGAAACCAGCGCGTCTACCAATTCCGCCACCTGGGCTAATAGTGCGATGATTACTCATCTGCTCTATCGTTACAGCTTGCAGGGTTACTGCTGCTGTGGGCGCGCATCTTACGGGTGCCCCCGTCAGCTTGTAAACCCCTGATGCGAAAAAATTTTATTGTGGCGACGAGGCTGCCCCGCGGGGCGCTTTCGCGCTTCAATATAGGCAAGAGCACGGGCAAGACAACCAAAGGTGAATCCCGACACATGGCCGATTGGCAAAGCCTCGATCCCGAGGCCGCCCGCGAGGCGGAAAAATACGACAACCCCATTCCCAGTCGCGAGCTGATTCTCGCCCATCTCGCCGAGCGCGGTGCGCCGGCGACCCGGGCGCAGCTGTTCGAAGAGCTGGGCCTGGCCGGCGAGGAGGCCGAGGAGGCCCTGCGCCGTCGGCTGCGCGCCATGGAGCGCGATGGCCAGCTCATCTATACCCGCCGTGGTGCCTACGCCCCGGTTGACAAGCTGGACCTGATCCGCGGGCGCATCAGCGGCCACCGCGACGGCTTCGGCTTCCTGATTCCCGACGACGGCAGCGAGGACCTGTTCCTCAGTCCGGCGCAGATGCGCTTGGTGTTCGACGGCGACGTCGCCCTGGCCCGTGTCTCCGGTGTCGACCGCCGCGGTCGCCGCGAGGGCGCGCTGGTCGAGGTGCTCAGCCGCGCCCACGAGACCCTGGTCGGCCGCTTCTTCGAGGAGAGCGGTGTCTCGGTGGTGGTCGCCGACAACCCGAAGATCCAGCAGCAGGTGCTGGTGCTGCCCGGCAAGCAGGGCGCGGCCCGTCACGGCCAGTTCGTCGAGGTGCGCATCGACCTGTGGCCGACGGTGTTCCGCCAGGCCCAGGGCGAGGTGGTCGAGGTGCTTGGCGACTACATGGCGCCGGGCATGGAGATCGAAGTGGCGTTGCGCAGCTACGACCTGCCGCACGTCTGGCCCGAGGGCGTGCTTCAGGAGGCGAAGAAGCTCAAGCCCGAGGTGGAGGAAAAGGACAAGGAGAAGCGCGTCGATCTGCGTCAGCTGCCCTTCGTCACCATCGACGGCGAGGACGCGCGCGACTTCGACGATGCGGTGTACGCCGAGGCGATCAAGGGCGGCGGCTGGCGCCTGTTCGTCGCCATCGCCGACGTCTCCCACTACGTCAAGGTCGGCTCGGCGCTGGACGCCGAGGCGGTCGAGCGCGGCAACTCGGTGTACTTCCCCGAACGGGTGATCCCGATGCTGCCCGAGGAACTGTCCAACGGCCTGTGCTCGCTCAATCCGCTGGTCGACCGCCTGGCTATGGTCTGCGAGATGACCGTGTCGAAGAGCGGCGCGCTGACCGGCTACCAGTTCTACGAGGCGGTGATCCACTCGCATGCGCGCCTGACCTACACCAAGGTCAGCCAGCTGCTGGAGAAGCCCAACTCCACCGAGGCCAAGTTCCTCCGCCAGCAGATGCCGCACCTGGTGCCGCACCTGCGCCAGCTGTACGCACTGTACAAGTCGCTGCTGGCCGCCCGCCAGGTGCGCGGCGCCATCGATTTCGAGACCCAGGAGACGCGTATCGTCTTCGGCGCCGATCGCAAGATCACCGAGATCCGCCCGACCCAGCGCAACGATGCGCACCGGCTGATCGAGGAGTGCATGCTGTGCGCCAACGTCGCCACCGCGCGCTTCCTCGAGGAGCACGACATTCCGGCGCTGTACCGCGTGCACGACGTGCCGCCGGCGGAGAAGCTGGAGAAGTTGCGCGCCTTCCTCGCCGAGCTGGGCCTGACCCTGTTCCGCGGCAAGGGCGAGCCGACGCCGAAGGACTACCTCAACCTGCTCGAGTCGGTGCGCGAGCGTCCCGACTACCACCTGATCCAGACGGTGATGCTGCGCTCGCTCAGCCAGGCGGTGTACAGTCCGGAGAACGCCGGGCACTTCGGCCTCAACTACGAGGCCTACACCCACTTCACCTCGCCGATCCGCCGCTATCCGGACCTGCTGGTGCACCGCGCGATCCGCAGCGTGATCCGTTCCAAGCGGCAGACCGACAAGGTGCAGCGCGTCGGCGCGGCGAGCATGCCCAAGGCACGCATCTACCCCTACGACGAGGAACGCCTCGCCCAGCTCGGCGAGCAGTGCTCGATGACCGAGCGGCGTGCCGACGAGGCCACCCGCGACGTGGTCAACTGGCTGAAGTGCGAGTACATGCGCGACCGGGTCGGCGAGACCTTCCCCGGCGTGGTCACCGCGGTGACCGGCTTCGGTCTGTTCGTCGAACTGACCGACATCTACGTGGAAGGCCTGGTGCACGTCACCGCGCTGCCGGCCGACTACTACCACTTCGACCCGGTGCACCATCGTCTGGCCGGCGAGCGCTCCGGGCGCAGCTTCCGCCTGGGCGACAGCGTGGAGATCATCGTGGCGCGCGTCGACCTCGACGAGCGCAAGATCGACTTCGAGCTCAGCGACAACCCGCTCACCGCGATGCCGGCGCGCAAGCGCCAGGTGAAGGGCGGTCGGGAGCCCGCCGGCAAGACGCCGGCACGCAAGCGCGAGCCGGCGGCGATCGAGGCGCAGGGCGTTGCTCCGCGCCGCGAGGCGCGCAAGACCGGGCGCGTGCAGGCGCTGCCCGAGGTGGCGCCGCAGCTGCTCGAACAGGCCGATGTACTGCTCGGCAACGTCGACGTGGAGAAGAGCCGGGCGGTGAAGAAGAAGCTGCTCGAGGACGCCAAGGCGCCTGCGAAGTCGTCCGCCAAGGCCGACAAGGGCAAGGCCAGGACTGCCGGTGCCGGCAAGGCCGCGGACAAGAAGAAGGCCATCCCCCGTCCGGTCCGGGTTTCCGGGGCGGCCAAGGGCAAGAGCAAGGCCAGCAAGAAGCCCGCGGCCGAAGCGCCGGCCGGGCGCGCCATACGTAAACGCAAGGTCGAACAATGAGTCAGTGGGAACGGGTTTACGGCGTGCATGCCGTGGAGGCATTGCTGCGTCATCACCCCAAGCGGGTCAAGCAGCTGTGGCTGGCCGAAGGGCGCCAGGATCCGCGCGTGCAGACGCTGGTGCAGCTGGCCGGCGAGGCGCGCGTGCCGGTCGGCCAGCGCGAGCGGCGCGAGCTGGACGAGTGGGCCGAGGGCGTGCACCAGGGCGTGGTCGCCGAGGTCAGCCCCAGCCAGGTGTGGGGCGAGAACTACCTCGAGGAGCTGCTGACGCGCGGCGGCGCGGTGCCCCTGCTGCTGGTGCTCGACGGGGTGACCGATCCGCACAACCTCGGCGCCTGCCTGCGCACTGCCGACGCTGCCGGCGTGCAGGCGGTGATCGTGCCCAAGGACAAGTCGGCGACCCTCAACGCCACCGTGCGCAAGGTCGCCTGCGGCGCCGCCGAAGTGGTGCCGCTGGTCGCGGTGACCAATCTGGCGCGCACCCTGGAGAAGCTGCAGCAGCAGGGGTTGTGGGTGGTCGGCACCGCCGGCGAGGCGACCCAGGAGATCTACGATCTCGACCTGCGCGGGCCGACCGTGCTGGTCATGGGCGCCGAAGGCAAGGGCATGCGCCGGCTGACCCGCGAGCACTGCGACTACCTGGCCAAGCTGCCGATGGGGGGCAGCGTCAGCAGTCTCAACGTCTCGGTGGCCACCGGCGTCTGCCTGTTCGAGGCGGTCCGCCAGCGCCGGCCGGCTCCGGGTGTCTGAATTCCCGCCCCGCCCGGTTGCGGGGCGCTTCGCCCCTCCGTACAATGCTGCCCCTTGTCGTCCCGGCAGGCGCATGCGCGTCCGGCCAGCGGCAAGAACACACGAAACATTCACTCCTTGCCTGACCGCATTTCGCGGCAGGCTGCATAACCCGTAAGGAGCATTTATGCGTCATTACGAAATCGTCTTCCTGGTTCACCCGGATCAGAGTGAGCAGGTTGGCGGCATGGTCGAGCGTTACACCAAGACCATCGAAGAAGACGGCGGCAAGGTTCACCGCCTGGAAGACTGGGGCCGTCGTCAGCTGGCTTACGCCATCGACAACGTCCACAAGGCTCACTACGTGCTGATGAACGTCGAGTGCAGCGCCGCTGCCCTGGCCGAGCTGGAAGACAACTTCCGCTACAACGACGCCGTGATCCGCAACCTGGTGATCCGCCGTGACGCCGCCGTGACCGAGCAGTCCGAAATGCTGAAGGCCGAAGAAAGCCGCAGCGAGCGCCGCGAGCGTCGTGACCGCAGCGAAGCCGGCGAAGGCGCCGCTGAAGGCACCGACGGCGACAGCGCCGACGAGTAATCTTCGTAACCAGTATTGAGGAGCCACCACATGGCACGTTTCTTCCGTCGTCGCAAGTTCTGCCGTTTCACCGCTGAAGGCGTCCTGGAGATCGATTACAAGGATCTCAACACCCTGAAGGCCTACATCTCCGAAACCGGCAAGATCGTTCCGAGCCGTATCACCGGTACCAAAGCCAAGTATCAGCGTCAGCTGGCCACCGCCATCAAGCGTGCCCGCTACCTGGCCCTGCTGCCCTACACCGACAGCCACGGCCGTTGAGGCCAGGCCCGTCGACAGGTCAACGGATCCAACGGATTTAGTAGATGCGGGCACTAGCTGACTTCGTCATGCGTGGACGCCTGCAGGCCACCCTCGCGGTGGTCGTGACTGCGGCGCTGCCCCTGCTGTTCTGGGTGAGTGCCGCCGCCGGCTCGCTGGTCCTGCTGCGCCGCGGCCTCAACGATGCCCTGGGCATCGTGCTGTGGGCGCTGCTGCCGACCCTGCTGTGGTGGCACTTCGGTGAGCCGCGGCCGCTGCTGGTGTTGCTGGGCAGCCTGGTGCTGGCCCTGGTGCTGCGCAACAGCGTCTCCTGGACGCGGGTGCTGCTGACCAGTGTGCTGGTGGGCGTCCTGTATGGCGTGACCATCGACGCCGTGTTCGGCGAGACGGTCAAGCGCAACGCCGCCGAGCTGCTCGAGCTGATGCCGCAGATGCTGGGCGATGCCTACCAGCAGATGGGCACCGACGAAAAGGCCCGCCTCGGCGAGCTGCTCGTACCGGTGCTCACTGGCCTGATGGCCGCCCTGCTGCAGCTGCTCAGCCTGCTGTGCCTGCTGCTGGGGCGTTACTGGCAGGCGTTGCTGTACAACCCGGGCGGGTTCGCCCGCGAGTTCCACGCGGTACGCCTGCCGGCGCCGCTCGCTGTGGGTCTGGTGGTGGGCGTGTTCCTGCTGCCGGGCGTGGACATCGAGCTGGCCATGCTGACGCCGCTGTGCAGTGTGCCGCTGGCGTTCGCCGGGGTGGCCCTGCTGCACGGACTGGTCGCCCAGCAGCGCCTGGCGCGCTTCTGGCTGGTGGGGCTGTACGTGGCGCTGCTGTTGTTCATGCAGCTGGTGTATCCGTTGTTGGTCGTGTTGGCCGTGGTCGACAGTCTGATTGATTTTCGTGGGCGCGCCGGACGCAGTGGCGTCGATGGGCCCACGAACGGTGAAGGTTAAAAGTTAAGAGGTTAAAGCCAAATGGAAGTTATCCTGCTGGAAAAAGTCGCCAACCTGGGCAACCTGGGCGACAAGGTGAACGTCAAGGCCGGTTACGGTCGCAACTACCTGCTGCCGCAGGGCAAGGCCACCGCCGCTACCGCCGAGAACGTCGCTGCGTTCGAAGCCCGTCGCGCCGAGCTGGAGAAGCTGGCTGCCGAGAAGAAGGCCTACGCCGAATCCCGCGCCGCCCAACTGGCCGAGCTGGAAGTCACCATCACCGCCACCGCTGGCGATGAAGGCAAGCTGTTCGGCTCCATCGGCACCCACGACATCGCCGACGCCCTGACCGCCTCCGGCGTGGAAGTGGCCAAGAGCGAAATCCGCCTGCCCAACGGTGCCATCCGTCTGGTCGGCGAGTACGACGTGGCCGTGCACCTGCACAGCGACGTCGACGCCACCGTTCGCGTGGTGGTGGTGGCCGCCTAAGGCCGCCATCGGCGCCCGTGCATCCTTGATGCCGGGCCGCTAACATCGGGCACGCCTGCGTACGCAGGCGTGCCCTTTGTCTTTCTGCAGTACGGAAAACATGGTAGCGAAGCGATGAACGAGATCAGCGTCCCCGCGCAATACGACCTGGAGACCGCCGCCCTCAAGGTGCCGCCGCACTCCATCGAGGCCGAGCAGGCGGTGATCGGCGGCCTGATGCTGGACAACAATGCCTGGGAACGGGTGCTGGACCTGGTTTCCGACGGCGACTTCTACCGCCACGACCACCGCCTGATCTTCCGCGCCATCTACAAGCTGGCCGAGCGCAACCAGCCGTTCGACGTGGTCACCCTGTCCGAGCAGCTGGACAAGGAGGGCCAGCTGGCCCAGGTCGGCGGCCTGGCCTATCTCGGCGAGCTGGCCAAGAACACCCCGTCGGTGGCCAACATCAAGGCCTACGCGCAGATCATCCGCGAGCGCGCCACCCTGCGCCAGCTGATCGGCATCAGCAACGAGATCGGCGACAGCGCCTACAACCCGCAGGGTCGCGGCGCCGACGAGATCCTAGACGAGGCCGAGCGCAAGATCTTCGAGATCGCCGAGGCGCGGCCGAAGACCGGCGGTCCGGTCGGCCTCAACGAGCTGCTGACCAAGGCCATCGACCGCATCGACACCCTGTTCAACACCCACGAGGCGATCACCGGCATCTCCACCGGTTTCACCGATCTGGACGAGAAGACCAGCGGCCTGCAGCCGGCCGACCTGATCATCGTCGCCGGCCGTCCGTCGATGGGCAAGACCACCTTCGCCATGAACCTGGTGGAGAACGCCGTGCTGCGCAGCGACAAGGCGGTGCTGGTGTACTCGCTGGAGATGCCCGGCGAATCGCTGGTGATGCGTATGCTGTCCTCGCTGGGACGCATCGACCAGACCAAGGTGCGCTCCGGCCGCCTCGACGACGACGATTGGCCGCGGCTGACCTCGGCGGTCAACCTGCTCAACGAGCGCAAGCTGTTCATCGACGACACCGCCGGCATCAGCCCCTCGGAAATGCGCGCGCGCACCCGCCGCCTGGTGCGCGAGCACGGCGACCTGGCGCTGATCATGGTCGACTACCTGCAGCTGATGCAGCTCGGCGGCGGCGGTGGCGAGAACCGCACCAACGAGATCTCCGAGATCTCCCGCTCGCTCAAGGCGCTGGCCAAGGAATTCAACTGCCCGGTGATCGCCCTGTCGCAGCTCAACCGCTCGCTGGAGCAGCGCCCCAACAAGCGCCCGGTCAACTCCGACCTGCGCGAATCGGGCGCCATCGAGCAGGACGCCGACGTGATCATGTTCGTCTACCGCGACGAGGTGTATCACCCGGAGACCGAGCACAAGGGCGTCGCCGAGATCATCATCGGCAAGCAGCGTAACGGTCCGATCGGCACCGTGCGCCTGGCCTTCCTCGGCAAGTACACGCGCTTCGAGAACCTCGCTCCGGGGATGTACAACTTCGAGGACGAGTGATCCTCTGGGCGGGACCAGATCAAGGAAAACGGGCGCCCAGCGAGTAAGATGGGCGCCCGTTTTCCGTTCCGAGGCCGAACCGCCATGCGTCCCCTGGTTGCCACCATCGATCTGTCCGCCATCCGCCACAACTATGCGCTGGCCAAGGCCTGCGCGCCGGCGCGCCAGGCGTTCGCGGTGGTCAAGGCCAACGCCTACGGCCACGGCGTGCGCGAGACGGTCAGCGCCCTGCCGGACGCCGACGGCTTCGCCGTCGCCTGCCTGGAGGAGGCCGGCGAGGTGCGCGGCCTGCACGCCAGGGCGCGGGTACTGCTGCTGCAGGGCTGCTTCGAGGCGACCGAGTACCGCATGGCCGCGCAGCTCGGCCTCGACGTGGTGGTGCAGAGCCGCGAGCAGGTCGAGATGCTGCTCGGCATCCAGCCGGCCAGGCCGCTCAACGTGTGGCTCAAGCTGGACTCCGGCATGCACCGCCTGGGCTTCGCCGCCACCGAGCTGCGTGCCTGGCACGCGCGTCTCTGCGGCGCCGCACAGGTCGGCGAACTCAACCTGCTCAGCCACTTCGCCTGCGCCGACCTGCCCGAGCATCCGCTCAACCAAACGCAGCTGGACAGCTACCGCAGCCTCGACGATCTGGCCTTCGCCAACCGCTCGCTGGCCAACTCGGCCGCCATCCTCACCCGCCCGGAGGCGCACCTGGACTGGCTGCGCCCGGGCATCATGCTCTACGGCGCCAGCCCGTTCGCCGAGCGCCCGGCCGCCGAACTGGGGCTCAAGCCGGCGATGACCCTGAGCGGCAACCTGATCGCCGTGCGCGAGGTGGCCGCCGGCGAGAGCGTCGGCTACGGCGCCAGCTGGATCGCCGAGCGGCCGACGCGCATCGGCACCATCAGCTGCGGCTACGCCGACGGCTACCCGCGCACTGCGCCGGCCGGCACCCCGGTGCTGGTCGACGGCCAGCGCGTGGCGCTGGTCGGCCGGGTGTCGATGGACATGCTCACTGTCGACCTCACCCATGTGCCGCAGGCGCAGGTCGGCACCCCGGTCGAGCTGTGGGGCGTGCAGCTGCCGGTCGACGAGGTGGCGAGCGCCTGTGGCACCATCGGCTACGAGCTGCTCAGCAAGGTCACCGCGCGGGTGCCGCGCCGGCACCGCTACTGATCCCGTCGCGTAGTCCGTAGGGTGGACAACTCGCGTAGCGATTGTCCACCAAGCAACGCGGAGTGGTGGACAAGGCTGCGCCGTTGTCCACCCTACGGCCTCCCACGCATGTGCGCCGTAACCGCGGCAGAAGCTTCGCCCAATCCCGACTTCAAGCGTCGGATTTGCTCACTTTTTGTGCTATCCTCCGCGCCCGCGCAATTCCCGCCGAGAGTTCCTGGTCACCGCCATGCAAGCCGCCAAGCCGCTGTTCGACTATCCCAAGTACTGGGCCGAGTGTTTCGGTCCCGCGCCCTTCCTGCCGATGAGCCGGGAAGAGATGGACCTGCTCGGCTGGGATTCCTGCGACGTGATCATCGTCACCGGCGACGCCTACGTCGACCACCCTTCGTTCGGCATGGCCATCATCGGCCGCCTGCTCGAGGCGCAGGGCTTCCGCGTCGGCATCATCAGCCAGCCGGACTGGCAGTCCAAGGACGACTTCATGAAGCTCGGCCAGCCGAACCTGTTCTTCGGCGTGGCGGCGGGCAACATGGACTCGATGATCAACCGCTACACCGCCGACCGGAAGATCCGCTCCGACGACGCATACACCCCCGGCGGCGTGGCCGGCAAGCGTCCGGACCGCGCCAGCATGGTCTACAGCCAGCGCTGCCGCGAGGCGTACAAGGGCGTGCCGATCGTGCTCGGCGGCATCGAGGCCTCGCTGCGCCGCATCGCCCACTACGACTACTGGCAGGACAAGGTGCGCCACTCGATCCTGATGGACGCCAAGGCCGACATCCTGCTCTACGGCAACGCCGAGCGCGCCATCGTCGAGATCGCCCAGCGCCTGTCCGCCGGCGAGCCGATCGGGGCGATCAGCGACGTGCGCGGCACCGCCTTCGTGCGCCGCGACACCCCGGAGGGCTGGTTCGAGATCGATTCCACGCGCATCGACCGCCCGGGCAAGGTCGACAAGATCATCAACCCCTACGTCAACACCCAGGATCTCGAGGCCTGCGCCATCGAGCAGGGCAAAGGCGCGGTGGAGGATCCCTTCGAGGCCAAACCGGTCGAGCTGCTGCCGCATCCGCGCCTGGAGCGCGAGCGCACGGTGATCCGCCTGCCGGCCTTCGAGAAGGTCAAGGGCGATCCGGTGCTCTACGCCCACGCCAACCGCGTGCTGCACCTGGAGACCAATCCCGGCAACGCCCGCGCGCTGGTGCAGCGCCACGGCGAGCAGGACGTCTGGCTCAATCCGCCGCCGATCCCGCTGACCACCGAGGAGATGGACTACGTCTTCGGCCTGCCCTACGCCCGCGTGCCGCACCCGGCCTACGAGGGGGCGAAGATCCCGGCCTACGAGATGATCCGCTTCTCGGTGAACATCATGCGCGGCTGCTTCGGCGGCTGCACCTTCTGCTCGATCACCGAGCACGAGGGCCGGATCATCCAGAACCGCTCGGAGGAGTCGATCCTGCGCGAGATCGAGGAGATCCGCGACAAGGTGCCGGGCTTCACCGGGGTGATCTCCGATCTGGGCGGGCCGACCGCCAACATGTACCGCATCGCCTGCAAGAGCCGCGAGATCGAGGCGGCGTGCCGCAAGCCGTCCTGCGTGTATCCGGGCATCTGCCAGAACCTGAATACCGACCACTCGGCGCTGATCCAGCTGTATCGCGACGCCCGCGCGCTGCCCGGGGTGAAGAAGATCCTCATCGCCTCCGGCCTGCGCTACGACCTCGCCGTGGAGTCGCCGGAGTACGTGCGCGAGCTGGTCACCCACCACGTCGGCGGCTACCTGAAGATCGCCCCGGAGCACACCGAGCGCGGCCCGCTGGACAAGATGATGAAGCCGGGCATCGGCACCTACGACCGCTTCAAGAAGATGTTCGAGAAGTTCTCCAAGGAGGCGGGCAAGGAGCAGTACCTGATCCCGTACTTCATCGCCGCCCACCCCGGGACGACTGACGAGGACATGATGAACCTCGCCCTGTGGCTCAAGCGCAACGGCTTCCGCGCCGACCAGGTGCAGGCCTTCTATCCGTCGCCGATGGCCAGCGCCACGGCGATGTACCACAGCAAGAAGAACCCGCTTAGCAAGGTCACCTACAAGAGCGAGGACGTCTACATCGTCAAGGGCGAGCGCCAGCGCCGCCTGCACAAGGCGTTCCTGCGCTACCACGACCCGAACAACTGGCCGCTGCTGCGCGAGACGCTCAAGGCCATGGGCCGCAGCGACCTGATCGGCCCGGGCAAGCACCAGCTGATCCCGGCCACCCAGCCGGCGGGCGACGGCAGCTACCAGAGCGCGCGGCGCAAGAACTCCACCCCGGTCGGCAGCAAGAAGGTCGGCGGGGCCGCCGCCGGCAAGCCGCTGCTGACCCAGCACAACGGCCTGCCGCCGCGCGCCAGCGACGGCAGCAAGCCGTGGAGCCGGGGCGAGGAGGGCAAGGCGCAGGCCTTCGCCCGCGGCAAGAAGAAGCCCAATGGCAAGCGCCCCGGCGCGCGCTGAGGCGCCTGCCTCGTTCGCTGGACGGCACAAGGCCGGAGCCCATGGCTCCGGCCTTGTGCGTTACAGGGCGGATCAGCCGCGCACTGGCTGGCCGCGTACCGGCGCGTCGCCGGCCACGTAGTAGCGCGCCTGGCTGCGCGGCAGCGGCTTGCGGCCGCGGATGCGGTCGGCGATCTTCTCGCCGATCATGATGGTGGTGGCGTTGAGGTTGCCGGTGATGATCTCCGGCATGATCGAGGCGTCCACCACCCGCAGTCCTTCCAGGCCGTGCACGCGGCCCTGGCCATCCACCACCGCCAGGTCGTCCTCGCCCATCTTGCACGAGCAGGACGGGTGGAAGGCGGTTTCCGCGTGCTCGCGGACGAAGGCGTCCAGCTCGGCGTCGCTCTGCAGCTTCAGTCCCGGGCTCAGCTCGCGGCCGCGGTACGGGTCGAGCGCCGGCTGGTTCATGATCTCGCGGGTGATGCGGATGGCGTCGCGGAACTCCTGCCAGTCCTGCTCGTGGCTCATGTAGTTGAACAGGATGCTCGGGTGCTGGCGCGGGTCCTTGGATTTCAGCTGGATGCGCCCGCGGCTCGGCGAGCGCATCGAACCGACGTGGGCCTGGAAGCCGTGCTCCTTCACCGCGTTGCTGCCGTTGTAGTTGATCGCCACCGGCAGGAAGTGGAACTGGATATTCGGCCACTTGAACTCCGGCCGGGTGCGGATGAAGCCGCCGGCCTCGAACTGGTTGCTGGCGCCGATGCCGCTGCCGGCGAACAGCCACTGCGCGCCGATCGCCGGCTGGTTCCACAGCTGCAGCGCCGGGTACAGCGACACCGGCTGCTTGCAGGCGTACTGCAGGTACATCTCCAGGTGGTCCTGCAGGTTGGCGCCGACGCCGGGCAGGTCGTGGACCACCGTGACGTCGAGGTCGCGCAGCAGCGCCGCCGGGCCGACCCCCGAGCGCTGCAGGATCTGCGGCGAGGCGATGGCGCCGGCGCACAGAAGCACCTCGCGGCGCGCACGCACGCGGGTCGGCTGGTTGCTGTCGCCGTGCAGGTAGGCGACGCCGATGGCGCGCTTGCCGCTGAACAGGATGCGCTCGGTGAGCGCGTGGGTGACGATGGTCAGGTTGGGCCGGCCGCGCGCCTGGTCGAGGTAGCCGCGCGCGGTGCTTGAGCGGCGGCCCTCGGGGGTGACGGTGCGGTCCATCGGGCCGAAGCCTTCCTGCTGGTAGCCGTTGAGATCGCTGGTGCGCGGGAAGCCGGCCTGCACGCCGGCCTCGACCATGGCGTGGAACAGCGGGTTGTTGCCGGCCTTGGGTGTGGTCACTGAGACCGGGCCGTCGCCGCCGTGGTAGTCGTCGGCGCCGCTGTCGCGGGTCTCGGCCTTGCGGAAGTAGGGCAGGCAGTCGAGGTAGCTCCAGTCCTCCAGGCCCTTGGCCTTGGCCCAGTGGTCGAAGTCCAGGGCGTTGCCGCGGATGTAGCACATGCCGTTGATCAGCGAGGAGCCGCCGAGGCCCTTGCCGCGCCCGCACTCCATGCGCCGGTTGTTCATGTACGGCTCGGGATCGGTCTCGTAGGCCCAGTTGTAGCGGCGGCCCTGCAGCGGATAGGCCAGCGCGGCGGGCATCTGGGTGCGGAAGTCCTGGCGGTAGTCGGGGCCGCCGGCCTCCAGCAGCAGCACGCTGACGTCGGCGTCCTCGGTCAGGCGGGTGGCGAGCACGTTGCCGGCGGAGCCGGCGCCGATGACGATGTAGTCGAATTCCTGGGTCATGGGGCATCCCTCGGTAAGCGGGGGCGCCCTCGGCGGCGAG
Source organism: Pseudomonas oryzae (assembly GCF_900104805.1). NCBI lineage: Bacteria > Pseudomonadati > Pseudomonadota > Gammaproteobacteria > Pseudomonadales > Pseudomonadaceae > Pseudomonas > Pseudomonas oryzae. The sequence continues at coordinate 4,493,934 of NZ_LT629751.1, forward strand.
GGCGCGGGAATCGTGGGTCAGAACACCGAGTGGAATTCGCCCAGCTCGACCTGCACCGACTTCAGGCGGGTGTAGTGCTCCAGGGTGGTCAGGCCGTTCTCGCGGCCGACCCCCGACTGTTTGTAGCCGCCCACCGGCATCTCCGCCGGCGACTCGCCCCAGGTGTTGATCCAGCAGATGCCGGCTTCCAGGCGGTGGATGATGCGGTGCGCGGCGGCCAGGTCGCTGGTCACCACGCCGGCGGCGAGGCCGTACTCGGTGGCGTTGGCGCGGCGGATCGCCTCCTCCTCGCTGGCGTAGGCGAGGATGCTCATCACCGGGCCGAAGATCTCCTCGCGGACGATGCTCATCGCGTCCGTGCAGTCGCTGAACACCGTCGGCGCCACATAGGCGCCGCTGGCGTAGGCGCCGGCGGTGACCCGCGCGCCGCCGCACAGCAGGCGCGCGCCCTCGGCGTGGCCCTGGTCGATGTAGCCGAGCACGCTGTCCATGTGCGCGAAGCTGACCAGCGGGCCGAAGTTGGTGTTCTCGTCCATGGGATCGCCGAGGCGGATGCGCTGCACGCGGGCCAGCACCAGCGCCTCGAACTCGGCCTGCAGCTCGCGCGGCACGAACACCCGGGTGCCGTTGGTGCACACCTGGCCGGAGCTGAAGAAGTTGGCCATCACCGCGATGTCGGCGGCGCGTTCGAGGTCGGCGTCGGCGCAGACGATCAAGGGCGACTTGCCGCCCAGCTCCATGGTCACCTCCTTGAGGGTCGAGCTGGAGGCGCTGGCCATCACCTTCTTGCCGGTGCTGGTGCCGCCGGTGAAGGAGATCTTGGCGATCTGCGGGTGCTCGGTGAGCCACTGGCCGACCTCGCGGCCGCTGCCGGTGAGCACGTTGAACACGCCGTCCGGCAGGCCGGCCTCGGTGTAGATCTCGGCCAGCTTCAGGGCGCTCAGCGGAGTGACCTCGCTGGGCTTGAAGATCATCGCGTTGCCGGCGGCCAGCGCCGGCGCCGACTTCCACAGGGCGATCTGGATCGGGTAGTTCCACGCGCCGATGCCGGCGACCACGCCCAGCGGCTCGCGACGGGTGTAGACGAAGCTCGACTCGCGCAGCGGGATCTGCGCGCCCTCGATGGCCGGGATCAGCCCTGCGTAGTACTCCAGCACGTCGGCGCCGGTGACGATGTCGACGCTGCGCGTCTCGGCCAGCGGCTTGCCGGTGTCGAGGGTCTCCAGCTCGGCCAGCTCGTCGTTGCGCTCGCGCAGGATCGCCACCGCGCGGCGCAGGATGCGCGAGCGCTGCATGGCGGTCATCGCCGCCCAGACCTGCTGCCCCTCCACGGCGCTGGCCACCGCGCGCTCGACGTCGGCCTGGCTGGCGCGCTGCACGCGGGCGAGCACCTCGCCGTTGGCCGGGTTGACGGTCTCGAAGCTGGCGCCGCTGGTGGCCGGCACGTAGCGGCCGCCGATGTAGAGCTGCTGTTCGTCGAAGCGGGGCATGGCGAATCCTCGTAGGCGGTGGTCCGTCCGCGGCTGACGCGGGGCGGGGATGTTGCAGACGAGGCTACGATTTTTTTATTGAACGATCATTCAATAAAACGACAGGGGCAGGCCTGAGGGCGACACGCCTGGCCGCTGGGGCCAGACGGACGACGAGCGGTGCGCGGGGGGAGGGAGATCAGCCGGCCTTGGCCAGCTGCAGGTCGACGTACTCGTAGGCGATCTGCCGCGCCTGCGCGGTATCGAAGGTCTGTCCCGACAGCGCGCCGCGCAGCCACAGGCCGTCGACCAGCGCGGCCAGGCCGCGCGCGGCGGCGCGCGCCTGTTCCGCTGGCAGGGCGCGGCGGAACTCGCCGCACAGGTTGGAGTACAGGCGGTGGTCGTTGATCCGCTGCAGGCGCTGCAGCGCCGGCTGGTGCATGCTGCTGGCCCAGAACGCCAGCCAGGTCTTCATCGCCGGGCCGCTGACCTGGCTGGCGTCGAAGTTGCCGTCGATGATCGCGCGCAGGTGGGCGCGCGGGCCGGGGTCGGTGAGCGCCGCGCGGCGCTGGCGCACGCCCTGGCTGAGGGCTTGCATCAGGTGGCGCATGGTCGCCTCGAGCAGGCCGTTCTTGTCGCGGAAGTAGTGGCTGATGATGCCGTTGGACACCCCGGCGAGGCGGGCGATGTAGGCGATGCTGGCCTCGCCCATACCGACCTGGTCGACCGCCTCGAGGGTCGCGGAGATCAGCTGCGAACGGCGGATCGGCTGCATTCCGACCTTGGGCATGGGAACCTCCGGCTGGCGATGGGGTGGTGGCCAGTCTGAGGCGTTTTTCTTGAACAGGCAATCAACAAAGCGTCGGCGCCGCGTTCCGGCATGTCGCTGGCGCAAACGAAGAAGCGGGCCGCAGCCCGCTTCTTCAGTGCAGCGTCAGGTTACTTCAGCCAGCCGGCGACCCGCTCGGGGTTCTTGGCGATCCAGTCCTTGGCCGCCTGCTCGGGCTTGGCGCCTTCGCGGATGGCCAGCATCACCTCGCCGACTTCCGCGCCGCTCCAGGAGAACTGCTTGAGGAAGGCGGTGGCGTCGGCGGCCTTGGTCGCCAGCTGCGGGTTGACCACGGTGTCGATGTGCTCGGCCGCGCCGTAGACCTGCTTGGGATCGTCGAGGAAGCGCAGGTTCCACTTGGCGAACATCCAGTGCGGAATCCAACCGGTGACCACGATCGGCTCCTGGGCCTTCTCGGCGCGGGCCAGCGCGGTGGCCATCGCCGGGCCGGAGCTGGCCATCAGCTTGAGGTCGAGGTCGTACTGCTTGATCGCGTCCTCGGTGCGGCGCATCACCCCGGCGCCGGCGTCGATGCCGGTGATCTTGCCGCCGAAGTCCTTGCTGTAGGTGTTGAGGTCGTCGATGCTCTTGGCCTTCACGTAGTCCGGCACGATCAGGCCGATGCGGGCGTTCTCGTAGTTGGAGCCGAGCACGGTGACCTTGTCCTTGAGCTTGGCGTAGTACTCGCCGTGGGTGGCCGGCAGCCAGGCCGACAGGGTGGCGTCGAGGTCGCCGCGGGCCACGCCCTGCCACATGATCGCCGGCTCCACCGGCTGCAGTTCCACCGGGTAGCCGAGCTTGGCTTCGAGAATTTCTCCGGCGACGAAGGTGGCGGCGACGCTGTCGTCCCAGCCGTTGACGTAGCCGATCTTCAGGGTCGGCTTGTCCGCGGCCATGGCGGTGGACAGGCCGAGGGCCAGGGTCAGGGCGCTGAGGCCCTGCATGCAGCGGTTCATCAGGTTGCGCATCGGTCATTGCTCCATCGGGTTGAGTGGCAGTGCAGCGGTACTGGCTCGTACGGGTGGAACAGGCCGGCGGCGTACCCCGATCGCGGGCAGCAGGCTGCCCGGCCGGCGCTCGGCCGCGCGGCCCTGGTTAAACGATTGCGATATCGGCAGGGGCGCGCTGGCGCCGCGCCGGGTGGATCACAGGCCGAGGTGCTTCCTCACCGCCGCGGCGCCGTCCTGGCCGTCGTAGGTGGTCACGCCGGCCAGCCACTGGTCGAGATACTGCGGATTGGCCTTCAGCCAGGTCCTGGCGACCGCGACCGGGTCCTCCTTGGCCAGCACCTTCTCCATCAGCTGGCTTTCCATCTCGACGTTGAACTGCAGGTTGTTGAGCAACCGGCCGACGTTGGCGCAGCGCGCCTCGTAGTCCGGCGGCACCACGGTGAACACCTTGGCCGCGCCGTAGTCGGGGCCGAACACCTCGTCGCCGCCGGCCAGGTAGGTGATGTCGAACTGGGTGTTCATCGGGTGCGGCGCCCAGGCGAGGAACACCACCGGCTCCTTCTTCTTGATCGCGCGCTGCACCTGCACCAGCATGCCGGCCTCGCTCGATTCGACCATGCGGAAGCCGCCCAGCTCGTACTGGTTGCCCTTGATCATCTTGTCGATCAGCAGGTTGCCGTCGTTGCCCGGCTCGATGGCGTAGACCTTGCCGTCCAGCTGCTCCTTGAACCGGGCGATGTCCTGGAAGGTCTTCAGGCCGGCCTCGGCGGCGTAGCTGGGCACCGCCAGGGTGTACTTGGCGCCTTCCAGGTTGGCCTTGGGCAGCACCTTGACGCCGCCGTCCCTGGTGAACGGCTCGATCACGCTGTCCATCGACGGCGCCCAGTAGCCGAGGAACACGTCGATCTGCTTGTTCTTCACCCCGGTGAAGGCGATCGGCACCGAGGCCATCACCTTCTTCGGCGCATAGCCCAGGCCCTCGGTCAGGGTCATGGCCACCCCGGTGGTGGCGGAGATGTCCGCCCAGCCGATCTCGGCGAAACGCACCTGCTGGCAGCTTTGCGGCTCCTGGGCCCAGGCGCCCTGGACAGCGGCGGCCAGGGACAGCAGGCCGGCGCCGACGAGAGACTTGATCTTGTTCATCTGCGGTTCCCTGTATGGGGTGAGAAGGGGGATCACGACGCCGACTGCGCGCGCAGCTTGCAGCTCAGCCAGCCGAACAGGCCCTTGCTGGCGGCCTGGCGCTGGGTGCCGAAGCTCTCGGTGATGCGGTCGAGGATGATCGCCAGCAGCACCACGGCCATGCCGCTCTCGAAGCCCAGGCCGATGTCCAGGCGCTGGATGCTGGCCAGCACGTCGTTGCCCAGGCCGCCGGCGCCGACCATCGAGGCGATGATCACCATCGACAGGGCCATCATGATGGTCTGGTTGACCCCGGCCATGATCGACGGCAGCGCGCTGGGCAGCTGCACCTTGAACAGCAGCTGGCGGCTGGTGCAGCCGAACGACTGGCCGGCCTCGACCAGCTCCTTGTTGACCTGGCGGATGCCCAGGCTGGTCAGGCGCACCGCCGGCGGCATGGCGAAGATCACCGTGGCGATGATCCCCGGCACGCGGCCGAGGCCGAACAGCATGGCCGCCGGGATCAGGTAGACGAACGCCGGCATGGTCTGCATGAAGTCGAGTACCGGCCGGGTGATCAGCGCCACCCGCTCGCTGCGCGCCGCCCAGATGCCCAGCGGCACGCCGAGCAGCAGGCTGATCAGCGTCGCCGAGAAGGTCAGGCCGAGGGTCACCACGGTCTGCTCCCAGAAGCCGGTGAGCACGATCAGCACGAAGGACGCCGCGGTGAACAGGGCGAACTTGACGCCGATGCGCCACAGGCCGAGGGCGACGAACAGCGAGATCAGCAGCCAGGCCGGCGGCAGCATGAGCAGCTGCTCGATGCCTTCGGAGAAGCCGCTGACCACCTGGCCGACGCTGTCGAAGGCGCCGCTGTAGTTGTCCAGCAGGTGCTGGACCAGATCGTTGACCCAGCTGCCCAGATCCAGTTTCTCGCTCATGATCAAACCCCCTGCAGACGGCTGAGCAGCCGGCCCTTGCTGATGGCTCCGGCGTAGCGGCCGCGGCCGTCGATCACCGGGATGGGACCCTCGTTGATCACCAGACGCTCGATGACCTGATCCAGCGGCAGGTCCTCGGGCACCGGGTCGATGTGCTTGAGCAGCTCCGGCTCCAGGCGCGCGTGGCGGCCTTCCTCCATGATCAGGGCGACGCGCTCCAGGCTGATCGAGCCGCGGAAGTTCTTCTGCTCGTCGATGATGAAGGCGTAGTGCTTGTCCATCGCCTGCAGCTCGCGGCACACCTTCTGCACGTCGGGCGCCTTGCCGTTGTGCACGTAGAGCGGAACGCTGTCGGCCTTGAGGTGGCCGGCGGTGAGGTAGCGGCTGGTGTCGACGGTGTCGAAGAAGTTGCGCACGTAGTTGTCGGCGGGGTTCTCGATCAGCTCGCGCGGGGTGCCGACCTGCACCAGGCGGCCACCCTCCATGATGCCGATGCGGGTGCCGATGCGGATGGCTTCCTCGATGTCGTGGGAAACGAAGATGATGGTGCGGCGGTGCTTCTTCTGCAGGTCGAGCAGCACGTCCTGCATCTCGCGGCGCTTGAGCGGGTCGAGGGCGGAGAACGCCTCGTCCATGATGATCATCGACGGGTTGACCGCCAGGGCGCGGGCCAGGCCGACGCGCTGCTGCATGCCGCCGGACAGCTCGTGGGGGTACTTGTGGGCGAAGCTGGCCAGGCCGACCTGTTCGAGCACCTCCATGGCGCGGCGGTGGCGCTCGCCGCGGCCCATGCCGGCGATCTCCAGGCCGAAGGAGGCGTTGTCCAGCACGCTGCGCGAGGGCATCAGGGCGAAGGACTGGAACACCATGCTCATGTCGCGGCGCCTGAGGTCGATCAGCTGCGACTGCGGCAGGCGGGCGACGTTCTGGCCGTCGATGTAGACGTCGCCGGCGGTGGGTTCGATCAGCCGGTTGATCAGGCGGATCAGGGTGGACTTGCCGGAGCCGGAGAGGCCCATGAGGACGAAGATTTCGCCTTCGTTGACGCTGAATGACACATCGCTGACACCGATCACCGAGCCGGTCTCGGCGAGGATCTGCTCCTTGCTCTTGCCCTGCTTGAGCAGGTCGATCGCTTGCTGTGGGTGCTCGCCGAAGACCTTGAACAGGTTCTGCACCACGATTTTTCCAGACTGCATGGGACGTTTCCCCTTCAGAAGGCTATTGGACCGGTGCCCTGCCAGGCATTGCGCCCCGGGGCAATGCGGGGGCGGACAGCCGTTATTGCCTGTTTGGGTGTTGGCACGGTTTCGAGGAGCGGTCGGCGGCTGGCCTTCTGGCGGGGCCGGCCATTCGGGCAGCCGGCACCGTGGCCGGCGACGCCTCGGGGGCGCCAGCGGACACGGCAAGCTGCTGGTGAATGATCCAGGTCCTGCCGCAAGGCAAATCGCGTTCCAGTTCCTCTGGCAGTGTTTCGAAGTCCAGTTCCGTCGGGTGTTCCCCGCGGAGTGCACGTACATCCGAAATTTCTTGTTGGGCTGGCGCCCGCAAGGAGGGAAGCCAGCCGTATTTATTCCTCGGTCCGGAGGGGTGGGCTCCGGTCTGCCGGCCCTGTTCGGTGGCGGCAGCGACGTAATCGGCTGACTCAACGATATAGCCTTCAGGTTGTCGCAATTATCGAATTGCGACCCTGGCGTATTGCACGACGACATTCGTCCTTTCAGGGAAAACCCTAACAGTAAACCCCGACTTTCGGCCAGCCGGGCCAGCCCGCGCCGGCCGCGGCCTGCAGGCCGTCCGGCGGCGGGCAGGGGGCGGCGCCGGCACGGCCGCTCGCCGCCTGCGCTCCGGCGCTTACAGGTGCGGGCTGCCGTCGCGTCGGGTGACGCCTTCCAGCCACTGCGCGCGCGCCTGCGGGTTGGCCTGCAGCCAGGTCTTGGCCTCGCGGCGCGGGTTGGTGTTGCCGGCCAGCACCGCCGCCATCAGCTGGTTCACCATGCCCATGCTGAACCTGAGATTCTTCAGCAGGCGTGCCGCGTTGGGGCACTGCGCGCTGTAGCCGGCGCGGGTGTTGGTGTACACGGTGGCGCCGCCGTAGTCGGGGCCGAAGTACTGGTCGCCGCCGGCCAGGTACTCCATGGCGATCTCGTCGTTCATCGGGTGCGGCGCCCAGCCGAGGAAGACCCGCCACTGCTTGAGCGCCTGGGCGTGGCGCACGCTGGCCATCATGCGCGACTCGCCAGCCTCCAGCAGGCGGAACTCGGCGAGGCCGAAGGCGTTCTCGGCGATCATCTTCTTGACCAGCTCGTTGCCGTTGTTGCCCGGCTCCAGGCCGACGATCTCGCCCTTGAAGCGCTCCTTGTGCCGCGCCAGATCGGCGAAGCTCTTCACCCCGCCCTCCCAGGCCTCGCGGGTCACCGCCAGGGTGTACTTGGCGCCTTCCAGGTTGGCCGCCAGCATCTCGATGCTGCCCTTGTCCAGGTAGGGCTGGATGTCGGCGGTCGAGCTCGGCATCCAGTTGCCGAGGAAGGCGTCGACCTGCCCGTCGTTCAGCGCCCGGTAGGTTTCCGGCGCCGACAGGCGGCGGATCTCGGTGCGGTAGCCCAGCTCGTCGAACAGCAGGCGGGCGACGGTGTTGGTGACGATCAGATCGGTCCAGCCGACTTCGGAGAAGCGCACGACGTCGCAGGCGGCCGGGTCGGCGGCCTGGGCCAGCGGGGCGCTGGCGAGAGTGGCGAGCAGCAGGCAACGCGGGAACAGCTTGTTCATGGGCGCATCCTTTTCCTGTGGGTGGGGCCTGGCCGTGCGGCGACGAGCGGCAGGCGGCGATGCAAATGGCAGGCGCGGAGCGTCGCGTCCAGAGGGGTGTCGCGGATAGGACAGTGGAGGCCGCATCCGGCAGCGGCCATTCGCCGTGGCGTGGTTGACTGTCGTCACTGGCGTCTTTGGATAAGCGCGGGTCGGTATCGGGCGATCGCTGCGGGTGGAAATCCCGAAGATGAGCGCATCGCCAGCAGCCAGTTCGGGAGTAATGTCGTGGCCATCAGCGTGTTCGACCTGTTCAAGATCGGTATCGGCCCGTCCAGCTCGCATACCGTCGGCCCCATGCGCGCCGCCGCCCTGTTCGTCGGCGCCCTGCGCGAGCGTCGCCTGCTCGAGCGCGTCACCCGCCTCGAGGTGCGCCTGTACGGCTCGCTGTCCGCCACCGGCGTCGGCCACGGCAGCGACCGCGCGGTGATCATGGGCCTGATGGGCGAGTGGCCCGACAGCATCGACCCGGCCTGCATCGCCCCGCGCATCGATGAGCTGCTCGCCAGCGGCCGCCTGCTGCTCGACGGCCGCCTCGCGGTGCCCTTCGACTGGGCGCGCGACATGCGCCTGCTCGACGAGAACCTGCCCTACCACCCCAACGCCATGACCCTGATCGCCTGGGGCGAAGCCGGCGAGCTGCGTCAGGACACCTACTACTCGGTCGGCGGCGGCTTCGTGGTCGACGCCGAGCAGGCCGCCGCCGGCCAGCTCGACCAGGACCACACCCGCCTGCCCTACGAATTCGACAGCGCCGCCGAGCTGCTGAGCCTGTGCCGGCAGCACGGCCTGCGCGTCTCCCAGCTGATGATGGAGAACGAGAAGGCCTGGCGCAGCGAGGCGGAGATCCGCGCCGGGCTGATGCGCCTGTGGCAGGCCATGCGCGAGTGCGTGGACAACGGCCTCAAGCACGAAGGCACGCTACCCGGCGGGCTCAACGTGCAGCGCCGCGCGGCCAAGCTGCATCGCAGCCTGCAGCAGCTGAGCAAGCCCAACGTGATCGGCTCGACCCTGAGCGGCATGGAATGGGTCAACCTGTTCGCCCTGGCGGTCAACGAGGAGAACGCCGCCGGCGGGCGCATGGTCACCGCGCCGACCAACGGCGCGGCGGGGATCATCCCGGCGGTGCTGCACTACTACGTGCGCTTCAGCCCGGCGGTGAGCGAGGCCGACGTGGTCGACTACCTGCTCGCCGCGGCGGCGGTGGGCATCCTGTGCAAGAAGAACGCCTCGATCTCCGGCGCCGAGGTCGGCTGCCAGGGCGAGGTCGGCTCGGCCTGCGCGATGGCCGCAGCGGGGCTGGCCGAGGTGCTCGGCGCCACCCCGGCGCAGCTGGAGAACGCCGCCGAGATCGGCCTGGAGCACAACCTCGGGCTGACCTGCGACCCGGTCGGCGGGCTGGTGCAGGTGCCGTGCATCGAGCGCAACGCGATCGCCGCGGTGAAGGCGATCAACGCGGCGCAGATGGCGCTGCGCGGCGACGGCGAGCACTTCATCTCGCTGGACCGGGTGATCCGCACCATGCGCGACACCGGCGCCGACATGCACGACAAGTACAAGGAGACCTCGCGCGGCGGCCTCGCGGTCAGCGCCATCGAGTGCTGACCCGGCCTGGGGCGCAGAGGGTTACCCGGCGCCCTGTTCCGGTGCGCGGACCGACGGTCGGGATCGGCGATTGCCGCCCGCCCGGCCGGGGCGTAACGTGATTTCAGGCCTGTTACTGTTGGCGTCAGCGAGGGTGACGGCGACTGCTACGGAAATGCCCAGGCCGGGCTGCGGCGTGGGTTGCGGCACGGCGGTGAGGCCAGCGCCAGGCCATTGGATATGGCGCGGGTCGTTTTTAATTGAACGATCAATCAATATAGGCACGGACCTTGCTTCATGTCTGCGGCCATCCGGGACGTAACCCGGAGACGAATAACAAAGGCCCGTTCGAGGGCTCCAACGTGGCTTAGCGTGTGAGGGTTCCATCATGTCGTCGCAATTCGCCCCCGGGGCCAGGCCCCAGAATTCCGCCCCGCAATCCATCGGCTTCCTGCTGCTGGACAATTTCACCCTGATCTCCCTGGCCTCGGCCGTGGAGCCCCTGCGCATGGCCAACCACCTGTCCGGCAAGGAGCTGTACCGCTGGCACACCCTGACCCGCGACGGCCGTCCGGTCAGCGCCAGCGACGGCCTGCAGATCACCCCGGATGCGGCGCTGGACAGCGCGCCGCAGCTGCACGCGGTGATCGTCTGCGGCGGGGTCGACATCCAGCGCAGCGTCAGCCGCGAGCACGTGGTCTGGTTGCAGGCGCAGGCGCGCATGGGCCGCCACATGGGCGCGGTATGCACCGGCAGCTGGGCGCTGGCCAAGGCCGGCCTGCTCGATGGCTACGACTGCAGCGTGCACTGGGAGTGTCTGGCCTCGATGCAGGAAGCCTTCCCGCGTGCCGGCGTCAGCACCCGCCTGTTCTCCATCGACCGCAACCGCAACACCAGCTCCGGCGGCACCGCGCCACTGGACATGATGCTGCACCTGATCGCCCGCGAGCACGGCCGCGAACTGGCCGCGGCGATCTCCGAGATGTTCATCTACGAGCGCATCCGCAACGAGCAGGACCACCAGCGCGTGCCGCTCAAGCACATGCTCGGCACCAACCAGCCCAAGCTGCAGGAGATCGTCGCCCTGATGGAGGCCAACCTCGAGGAGCCGATCGACCTCGACGAGCTGTCCACCTACGTCGACGTGTCGCGCCGCCAGCTCGAGCGGCTGTTCCAGAAGTACCTGCACTGCTCGCCGTCGCGCTACTACCTGAAGCTGCGCCTGATCCGCGCCCGCCAGCTGCTCAAGCAGACCAGCATGCCGATCATCGAGGTCGCCTCGGTGTGCGGCTTCGTCTCCACCCCGCACTTCTCCAAGTGCTACCGCGAATACTTCGGCATCCCGCCGAGCAACGAGCGCGCCGGCCAGCAGGGTGCCAGCGTGGTCGCCCTGCTGCCGATCCCCGGCGAGGTGCCGGCCAGCTCCATGTCGGTCACCGCACTGAACCGTGCCCAGGGCGAGTCGACCTTCGCCAGCGTACGGGTGTGAACGCCCCGCCGCGTGGCGCGGCAGCAGCCGCTGGGCCATGCTGAAGGCCTGACAGCGGCCACGCAGCGGGAGAGGGCCGTGAGGACACTGATTCTGGTGCGTCACGCCAAGTCGAGCTGGGACGAGACCAGCCTGCCCGACCGCGACCGGCCACTGGCCGCGCGCGGCGAACGCGACCTGGCGAAGATGGGCAAGCGCCTGGCCGAGCGCGCACCGCGCCTCGAGCTGATCCTCTGCACCCCGGCGCTGCGCGCGCGCCGCACCGCCGAGGGCCTGGCCCGCGCGCTCGGCTACCCGTGCCAGGACATCCGCATCGACGAGCGACTGTACGCCTGCCGTCCGGAGGATCTGCTCGCCGTGCTGGCCGAACACGGCGCGGGCCGCAAGCGGGTGATGCTGGTCGGCCACAATCCGGAACTGCTCGAACTGGCGCAGCGCTTTGCCGGGCAGATCGAGCGCCTGCCGACCTGCGCGGTCGCCGAGCTGCGCTTCGACTGCCAGTCCTGGGCGGACATCGGTTCGCGGAGGGCGGAGAAGGTCCGCCTCGATTACCCGAAGAAAGGAGCGAAGGGCGCCGCCGCGCCTCAGTGAGCGTGAGCGGGCTGGCTCGCCGGCAGCTTGAGCGCGCGCGCCACCTCGCGCTGGATGGCGTAGGCCGGCGCCTCGACCGCCTCGTAGTCGCGGCTGTAGCGCGCGGCGAAGCCGTCGACGCCCCACTGCAGGTACTGTTCGACGTGCTTGAGTTCGTGCGCCCACAGCGCGACGTCGTTCTCCGCCTGGGCGGCGGTGCGGAACACGATCAGGTCGATCAGGGTCACCGCATGCACGTCCGGGTTCTGCAGCACCGTGTTGGCGGCGTTCAGCTCGCGGCCATCGTCGATCTTGTAGCGCACCGACTCCAGCACCCGCATGTCGTACCAGGGCTCCAGCTGCACGCGGATGTGCAGCGGGATCGGCCGCAGCGCGCTGTCCGGCACCGAGGCGCGCGTCTGGCTGATCCAGCTCGCCAGGCCGCCGGAGGCCATCCGCCCCACGTCCTCGTACAGGGTGCCCAGCTCGCCGCCGAGGGCCGGGGCGCAGAAGCAGGAGCCCAGGCAGACCTCCTGCTCGCCGGCGGGGCAGGTGGCGGCAGCGGCCGGGGCGGCGGCGACCAGCAGCAGGGCAAGGCGCAACAGCTGGCGGGCGGGCAGGGCAGGCAAGGGCATCTCCGGGGTGTCTGGCGGCGCAGCCGTGGGCGGTCCGTCGCCGCTGGGCCAACATGGAGTTCGACCGCCGGCGCGTGGATTGGTTGCCGGTGGCGAGCGGCTTGGGCATGCGCCGGAAGGCGGTCGCCGCAAGCGCTGAAAAACTGGCGTCGGCGCATCGTCATGCTGGCATTCGAGCAGCATCGCCGCTATAGACTACAGGCTACGGATATTACCTTCCGCTCTTTCCGAGTCCCGTGGATATGCAGACATCCGCAGAACCCGACCAGCGTCACTTGCTCGCGGCCCGCCTCGCCCAGCGCCACTTCGCGGTGGCCCTGGCGTGCGTCTGCGCCGTCCGCGACGGGCGGCGCCACATCCTGGCCAGCGCCGGCGCCCTGCCGGAACTGGCCGATACCCATGTCCTGCCCGCGGACGAGCACGCCTGGCTGGCCGCCCGACCGGCGATCCGCTTCCATGCCGCCTGCCCGCTGCTGGCGGCCGACGGCAGCCACCTCGGCGAGCTGTGCCTGTTCGACACCCGGCCGCGCGAGCTGGACGAGGAGCAGCGCCAGGCGCTGCGCGATCTGGCCGGCCTGGCCGCCGGCGCGCTGGACGAGGCGCGCCGCGAAAACGCGCTGCGCGCCGAGGTCGAGGCCCTGCGCGCCAGCGAGCAGCAGATGGCGCTGGCCATCGCCGGCAGCGGCACCGGCATCTGGGATCGCAACATCGCCAGCGGCGAGATCTTCTACTCCAGCGGCTGGAAGGCGCTGCTCGGCTACACCGAGGACGAGGTCGGCAGCCGCATCGAGGAAAGCTACAAGCGCATCCATCCCGACGACCTCGCCTACGTGCGCGCGGCCATGCAGGCGCACTTCGAGGGGCGCACCGCCAGCTACGAGGTCGAGCACCGCATCCGCTGCAAGGACGGCAGCTACAAGTGGATCTGCAGCCGCGGCAAGGTGGTCGGTCGCGATGCCGGTGGCCGGCCGCTGCGCATGATCGGCACCACCACCGACATCACGGCCATGCACGCGCTGTCCGAGCACCTGCAGCAGAGCGTCGACCTGATCACCAACCTGACCAACGAGGTGCCCGGGCTGGTGTTCCAGTACCGCCGCCTGGCGGATGGGGCGGCCTTCTTCCCCTACGTCAGCGCCGGCATCCGCGACATCTACGAACTGGAGCCGCAGCAGGTGGCCGAGAGCGACGCCGCCATCCACGCGCTCATCCACCCCGACGACCGCGAGGCCTACCGCGCCTCGCTGCAGGCCTCCGCCGCCGCGCTGAGCCCCTGGGAGCTGGAGTACCGCGTGCTGCTGCCGCGCCAGGGCCTGCGCTGGCGCCAGGGTGCCGCGCGGCCGCGCGCTCTGGCGGACGGTACCCTCTGGCACGGCTTCATCACCGACGTCACCGAGCGCAAGCGCATCGAGGCCGAACTGCACGAGTTCGCCACCACCGACTTCCTCACCCAGTTGCCCAACCGCCGTCACTTCATGAGCCAGATCGAGGCCGAGCTGGCGCGCCAGCGGCGCAGCCACGGCCAGTCCGCCGCCGTGCTGATGTGCGACCTCGACCACTTCAAGGCGATCAACGACCAGTGGGGCCACGCCGTCGGCGACCTGGTGCTCCGGCACTTCGCCGCCATCCTCCGCGCGCAGCTGCGCAAGAGCGACGTCGCCGGCCGCGTCGGCGGCGAGGAGTTCGCCGTGCTGCTGCCCGAGACCAGCCTCGAGCAGGCCGGCGCCTTCGCCCGTCGCCTGCAGCACTGCCTGGCCGAACTGCCGCTGCTGCAGGACGCGCGCGCCATCGTCCTGACCATCAGCGTCGGCATCGCCGCCCTGGGCAGCGACGACCCCGGCGTCGATGCCGCGCTGTCGCGCAGCGACATGGCGCTGTACCGGGCCAAGAGCGCGGGGCGCAACCGCATCGAGCTGGGGTGAGGGCGGCAGCGCCGTGTGCCGGGGTCACAGCTGGCGGAAAAGCGCGGCGGCGAGGATGCCCGCCGCGATCGCGGGCAGCGGTTTCCTCACCAGCAGCATGGTGGCGGCGGTCGCCAGCAAGGCCAGCCGGGCGCCGTTGTCTCCCTCCAGCGCCAGCGGCGCCAGCAGCGCCACCAGCACGGAGCTGGCCATGGCGCCGATGAACTGTTTCACCCGGTAGCCGATGGGCACGAACGTCATCAGGTAGACACCGCCCCAGCGGGTCGCCAGAGTCACCACGGCCATCACCAGCACCAGGAGCAGGGCGCCGGACCCCGTAGTGTCAATGCTCACCTTTCTTCTCCGTCCACAATGTTCCGCTCACCCCGCCGGCCAGGGCGCCGACGACGACATGGCTGTTGTCCGGCAGGAACCAGTAGGCCAGCAGGGAGGCGCAGGCCGCGACGGCCCAGATCGTCAGGGTGCGCAGACTCTTTTCCCCACCCACCACCATGGCCAGCAGGAAGCAGCCCATCACCATGTCCAGGCCCAGGCTGCGGGGATCGCGAATGGCCCCGCCGAAGTGGATGCCCAGCCAGGTCCCCACCACCCAGAACGACCAGAGGGCGAGGCCACCGCCCAGCAGCACGCCGAGCCCCGGCTGCCCACGGCCGAACGCCTGCATGGACATGGCCCAGTTGGCATCGGAGGCGAGGAGCATCACGCCGTAGCGCCTGGTCGCCGGCAGCTGGCGCAGCCACGGGTAGAGTGTCGCGCCCATCAGCAGGTGGCGGGCATTGATGGCGAACACGGTGAGCGCCAGGGTGAACAGCGGAACCTGAGGCCCCCACAACTCCAGCGCGGCGAACTGCGAGGCGCCGGCGAAGACCAGCGTGCTCATCGCCATGATCACGGCGTCCTCCAGCCCCGTCTGCACGGCGGCCAGGCCGAAGGCCGCGCCGAACACCGTGACGAACAGCGAGATGGGGACGAGCTGCCTGAAGCCCGCCCAGACCAGCTGGCGATCGAATTCATGCAGGTTGGTATCGGCGCCAGTCATGCCGCAGTCCCTCGGATTCGCAAGATCGGTTTCGCTGCCGTAACGGGCGTCGCAGCAGGCTCGGAGCGAGACTATGCGCCGAGATGGCGGGAAAGAAAAACGCATAATCCTGCCTTATCCTATTTGCTATTCGAATGGCTGGACGTGCCCTATGACCTTGCAGGATCTCCAGATCGACTGGCTGAAATGCTTCGTCGCGGTGGTGGACGCCGGTTCGCTGTCCGGCGCGGCGCCCGAGGTGCATCGATCCCAGTCGGCGGTGAGCATGCAGCTGAAGAAGCTCGAGGCCGCCCTGGACTGCCAGCTGCTGGTCAGGGGACCCCGGCAGCATCAGCTCACGGCGCAAGGCCAGCTGCTGTTGGGCTATGCGCGGCGGATGCTCGACCTGCACGCGGAAACCCAGGCGGCGTTCCATGGGCAGGAACTGAGCGGGCGCATCCGCCTGGGCGTCCCGGACGACTATGCCGCGCGTTACCTCACCCCGGCGCTCAAGCGCTTCGCGCCCCTGCATGGCGCGGTGGAGATCGAGCTGAACTGCGAGCAGTCGACCGCGCTGATCCCCCGGGTCGAGCGGGGCGATCTCGACCTGGCGCTGGTGTCGCGGGATCACCCGCGGCATGGAACCCTGCTGTTTCACGAGCCGATGGTGTGGGTCGGTTCCGCCCAGTTCGAAGTATGGCGACGCGATCCGCTGCCCATCGCGGTCTATGAAAGCACCAGCCTGGCCAGGCGCAGCGCGATCAACTCGCTGGCCCTGCAGGGCCGCCGCTACAAGGTGGTGTACAACAGCTCCAGCCTGGCGGGGCAGATCGCCGCCGTCGAGAGCGGCCTGGCCGTGGCGGTGCTGACCCAGTGCAGCGCGCCCGCGCAGCTGCAGATACTGGGCAGTGAACAGGGACTGGGACCGCTGGAGCCGATGGAGGTGGCGGTCTATCGCAGCCGCGCCTCATCGGGATCCAGGGCGGTGGACAGCCTGCACAACCTGCTGATCAAGACCCTCCGGCATTCGGCGTGACCCGGCAGCGCTCGCGAAGCCCGTGAGCCGTCCACCAACGCCAACGGGGCGCTTGGGCGCCCCGTTGGCGTTGTGGAAGCCGAACCTCAATGCACCTGCTGCGCCACCAGCGCCGGCAGCAGCTGCTTGTTGATCGCCTCGCGCACCGCCGGCAGCAGGGTGGCGCTGCCGGCGAGGAGCTCCTCGATCAGCCGGCGCAGGGCCTTGGCGCGTACGCTGTCCAGGCCGCTGACGGCCAGCTCGCAGGCCTGCTGGGCGCTGCTGCCGGGCGGGATGCTCAGGCCCAGCGCCACCAGGCGCTCGCGGAAATCTTCCTGGTCGATCAGGTCGGCGTGCATCATGGTTCGTCCCCTCTGTCTCTCTCTGTTGTGTCGGACGGTCAGTGGCCGCCCAGGTAGGCCTCCCGCACCTGCGGGTCGGCGAGCAGTTCGGCGCCGCTGCCGGTCATGCGGATCTGCCCGGTGACCATCACGTAGGCGCGGTCGCTGAGCTTGAGTGCGTGGTGGGCGTTCTGTTCGACGAGGAACAGGGTCATGCCCTCCTGCGCCAGTTCGCGCAGGGTGTGGAAGATCTGCCGCACCACGATCGGCGCCAGGCCCAGCGACGGCTCGTCGAGCAACAGCAGCTTCGGCCGGCTCATCAGCGCGCGGGCGATGGCGAGCATCTGCTGCTCGCCGCCGGACATGGTCATGGCGCGCTGGTTGCGCCGCTCCCTGAGCCGCGGGAACAGCTCGAACATGCGCTGCATGTCCGCCTCGGCGTGCTGGCTGCCGACGGTGATGGTGCCCATCAGCAGGTTCTCCTCCACGCTCATGTCGGGGAACACCCGGCGCCCCTCAGGCGACTGGGCGATGCCGTTGGCGGCGACGTAGTGGCTCGACCGGTGGGTGATGTCCTGGCCCTGGTAGAGGATCTGCCCGGACGCCGCGCGCGGCTGGCCGAAGATCGACATCAGCAGGGTCGACTTGCCCGCGCCGTTGGCGCCGATCAGGCTGACCGTCTCGCCCTCGCCGATGTGCAGCGAAACCTTGTTGAGCGCCTGGATCGGCCCGTAGAACACGTCGACGTCGCGGAACTCCAGCAGTGGCGTGCTCATGCGGATTCCTCCCCGTCGCTGCCCAGGTAGGCGGCGATCACCTTCGGGTCGTGCTGGATGTCGGCCGGCCCGCCCTGGGCGATCACGTTGCCGTAGTCGAGAACCACGATGTGGTCGGATATGTTCATCACCATGCCCATGTCGTGTTCGATCAGCAATACGGTGACCCCGTGGGTGTCGCGCAGAGTACGCACGATGTCGCCCAGAGCCTGGGTCTCGGCCGGATTGAGGCCGGCGGCGGGCTCGTCGAGGCAGATGATCTCCGGCCGGGTGCACATCGCGCGGGCGATCTCCAGGCGGCGCTGCTGGCCGTAGGACAGCTCGCCGGCCAGACGGTTGGCGTAGTCGGCGAGGTGGACCACCTCCAGCCAGTAGAACGCCTGGTCGATCAGCCGCGCCTCGGCGCGCCGGTAGGCCGGGGTGTTGAACACGCCGGCCAGCAGGTGGCGGTTGGCCTGCATGTGCTGGGCGACCAGCAGGTTCTCCAGCACGGTCATGTCGCGGAACAGGCGGATGTTCTGGAAGGTGCGCGCCAGCCCGGCGCGGTTGACCAGGTGGGTGCCGCCGAACATCTTGTACCAGAGCCGCGAGCTGAGCTGCGGCGGGTTGACGAAGTCGCCGGCGCGGAACGGCTCGCCGAGGATCTTGATCACGTCGGTGCTGCGCCCCTGGGCGTGGAGCAGGATGCGCCCGCCGGTGGCGCGGTAGAAGCCGGTCAGGCAGTTGAACACGGTGGTCTTGCCGGCGCCGTTGGGGCCGATCAGCGCCGAGATCGTGCCGCGGCGGATGCTGAAGTTGACGTCGTTGAGCGCCTTGATGCCGCCGAAGTGCATCATCAGGTTGCTGACCGCGAGGATGGTGTCGCTCATTGGCCGGCCTCCCCGTGCAGACGCCCCGGACGCGGGGCGATGCCGATGCGGTTGATGCGGATCAGCCCGCGCGGGCGCCAGATCATCATCAGCACCATGAGGATGCCGAACAGCAGCACCCGGTAGTCGGCGAAGCTCCGCAGCAGCTCCGGCGCCACGGTGAGCACGAAGGCGGCGAGCACCACGCCGAGGGTCGAGCCCATGCCGCCGAGCACCACGATGGCGAGGATCAGCGCCGACTCGAAGAAGGTGAACGACGACGGGTTGACGAAGCCCTGGTAGGTGGCGAAGAACACCCCGGCCAGGCCCGCGGTGGAGGCGCCGAGCATGAAGGCGGAGAGCTTGACCAGCACGTGGTTGAGGCCCATCGCCCGGCAGGCGATCTCGTCCTCGCGCAGCGCCTCCCAGGCGCGGCCGACCGGCATGCGGGTCAGGCGGTGCTTGACGTACAGCACCAGGGCGACCACGGCGAGCAGCACCAGGTAGATGAACACGAACTTCATGTTGGCGTCGTAGGGCACGCCGAAGAACTCGTGGTAGGGCGTGCCGCCGTCCTTGGCGCGGCGGGCGAACTCCAGGCCGAACAAGGTCGGCGCCGGCGCCGACATGCCGTTCGGCCCGCCGGTGAACGCCAGCCAGTTGTTCAGCACCAGGCGGATGATCTCGCCGAAGCCGAGGGTGACGATGGCCAGGTAGTCGCCGTGCATGCGCAGCACCGGGAAGCCGAGCAGCGCGCCGGCCACCGCCGCGGCCAGCGCGGCCAGTGGCAGCACCGTCCAGAAGCCGAGGTCGAGGTAGGCGTAGCCCAGCGCCAGGCCGTAGGCGCCGATGGCGTAGAAGGCCACGTAGCCGAGGTCGAGCAGGCCGGCCAGACCGACCACGATGTTCAGGCCGAGGCCGAGCAGCACGTAGATCAGGCCGAGGATCACCACGGTCAGCACGTACTTGTTGGCCATGAACGGCAGGGCGAGGGCGGCCAGCAGCACCAGCGGGATGACCCAGCGCAGGTGCGACCTGTAGCCCGGCGGCAGCACGCTGACGCCGTTGTCGGCGCCTTCGCTGCGCCGCCGCTGGCGCGCGCCGGCGGGCGTCTGCAGGTACAGGCTGAGGGCGCAGCGGCCGACCATCACCGCCAGCACCATCCAGGCCACGCGGTCGAAGCGCAGGGTGAAGTCGTAGCCCTGCAGGACCACGCCGACCACCGGGCCGAACACCACCAGGGCGAGCAGGCCGGCGAGCAGGGTGTCGAGCAGAACCTTCCTGAAGTCGAGGGATGCCTTGCTGTCCATGGTCACACCTTCGCCACATGGGGGCGGCCCATGAGTCCTTGCGGGCGGAAGATCAGGATGGTCACCAGCAGGCCGAAGGCGAACACGTCCTTGTAGTCGGTGTTGACCATCCCGGAGAACTGCGCCTCGGCGATGCCGAGGATGATGCCGCCGAGCATCGCGCCGGGCAGCGAGCCGATGCCGCCGAGCACCGCGGCGGTGAACGCCTTGATGCCGATGACGAAGCCGGCGTAGAAGTCGAAGGTGCCGTAGTTGAGGGTGATCAGCACCCCGGCCAGCGCGGCCATGGAGGCGCCGATGACGAACACGTAGGCGATCACCCGGTCGGTGTTGATGCCGAGGATCTGCGCCATCTTGCGGTCCTGCTGGGTGGCGCGGCACATGCGGCCGAGGCGGGTGCGCTGGATGATGAAGGTCAGCGCCAGCATGCCGAGCAGCGAGACGACGATGATGAACAGCTTGGTGTAGGTGAGCTGCACGTAGTCGTTGCCGATGTGCAGGCGCAGCGCGCCCTCGAGCAGGGTGGGGATGCCCTGCTGGCGCGCGCCCTGGCTGAGCTGCACGTAGTTCTGCAGGATCAGCGACATGCCGATGGCGCTGATCAGCGGCGCCAGGCGCGTGGAGTTGCGCAGCGGCTTGTAGGCGATGCGCTCGATGGTCCAGCCGTACACGCCGGTGACCACGATGGTGAACGCCAGGGTGCCGAGGATGATCAGCGGGAAGGACTGCAGGCCGAAGAAGGTCAGCACGGCGATGCCGATGGCCGACAGGTAGGCGGAGACCATGTACACGTCGCCGTGGGCGAAGTTGATCATGCCGATGATGCCGTAGACCATGGTGTAGCCGATGGCGATCAGGCCATAGACCGAGCCCAGGGTCAGGCCGTTGATGAGCTGCTGGAAGAAGATGCCGTCCATTGTCGTGCTCCGGAGCGGAGTGGTTGGGCGGCGCGCCCGGCTGGCGCCGGGGCGTAGCGGGCGTCGCCGTCAATCAAGCCGCCCCGTCGCCTCGTGGGCCGCGGAGCGGCGGCGGGCCCGTGCGGCCGGCGCGCAGGCCAGCCGCACGAGCCGCCTGGCATCACAGCTGGTTGTACTTGCCGCTGGCGTCCCACTGGTAGAGCACGTAGTCGGAGACCTTGAGGTCGCCCTTGGCGTCGAACTCCTTGGTGCCCATCACCGTCGGTACCGGGTTGGCCTTCAGCCACTCGGCGGCCTTGGCGCCGTCGGTGCTGCCGGCGCCGGTGAAGGCGGCGGCGATGGTCTGCAGGGTGGCGTAGGCGTACAGGGTGTAGCCTTCCGGCTCGAAGCCGGCGGCGCGGAACTTCTCGATCACCTCCTTGCCGTCGGGGATCAGCCGCGGGTCGGCGCCGAAGGTCATCAGCACGCCCTCGGTGTACTTGGCGCCGCCGGCGGTGTTGACCAGCTCGTCGGTGACCACGCAGTCGCCGGAGACGAACTTGGCGGTGACGCCCTGCTCGCGCATCTGCCGCACCAGCGGGCCGGCCTCCGGATGGCAGCCGCCGAAGTAGACCACCTCGGCGCCGGCGGCGCGGATCTTGGTGACCAGCGCGTTGAAGTCCTTCTCGCCGCGGGTCAGGCCCTCGTAGAGCACCTCGGTGACGCCGCGCTTGTTGAGGTGCGCCTTGGTGGCGTCGGCCAGGCCCTGGCCGTAGGTGTCCTTGTCGTGGATCACCGCGACTTTCTTGGCCTTCAGCTGGTCGACGATGTAGTCGGCGGCGACCACGCCCTGCTGGTCGTCGCGGCCGCACATGCGGAAGATGGTGCCCAGACCGCGCTCGGTGACCTGCGGGTTGGTCGAGCCGGGGGTGATGGCGAGGATGCCGGCCTCGTCGTAAACCTCGGAGGCGGGGATGGTCGAGGAGGAGCAGAAGTGGCCGATCACGCCGACCGCCTTGTCCAGGTCGACCAGGCGGTTGGCGGCGGCGACCGCCTGTTTCGGTTCGCAGGCGTCGTCGGCCTTGACCAGCTTGATCGGCTCGCCGTTGATGCCGCCGGCGGCGTTGATCGCCTCGGCGGCCATGCTCGCACCGCGCCAGTACTGGTCGCCGTAGGCGGCGTTGCCGCCGGTCATGGGGCCCGCCACGCCGATCACCACGTCGGCCATTGCCACACCAGACAGACTCGCGGCGCCGGTGATCGCCACGGCCAGAATTCCCTTCTTGAATGCCTTTTGAAACATGGAGTTGTGCTCCCGTTTTGGTGGAATTTGCTGCCTTGTACCCGACAGGAAAGCAGCAAGGGTCATGCCAGCGATGCTGGAATTTCCAATGCCTGCCAAATATGAAATCGGCATATCAATAAAAGCAGCTCCGCACGGGTTTCACACGGCGACCGCCATCGAAAGTCGCTTTTGGCAACGACAACGGCGCGGGCGAATGGCGCGTTTCCGACAATGTCGGCCGCTACCGTTCTACCCGCGCCGCGTGTCCGCTACCCGCTGGTGCGTCACCTGCCGTGGTGCACCGCCGGCAGGCAGTGAGCGTGGCTAACGCAGTACGCCTTCCTCGATGAGCAACTTGAAGATCGCCTCGGCGCCGGCCTGCGGCGGCAGGTCCTTGAGCACCTGACCGGTGCCGCCGGAGGCCTTGGCGGTGGCCGCCTTCATCCGTTCGGCGCCGGTCTTGGCCTTGATCACCTTGAGGCGCTTGGGTCGCGGCCGCGCCGGCTGCAGCTGGGCGTCGGCGAGCAGGGCGTCGTCGACCACCTCGACCTCCTCGGCGCGCAGCTGGCCGCGGCGTGCCGGGCCGAAGGCGCTCTGCCGGGCGACCGGCGCGGCGTTGTCGACGCTGGCGAGGAACGGCAGGCGCACCTTGAGCCGGCGGCGCTGGCCGCGCGGCAGGGCCTGCAGCACCTGGGCGAAGCCGCCCTCGACGCGCTCGACCTCGGCCAGGCCGACCACCAGCGGCCAGCCGAGGCGCTCGGCCAGCAGGTACGGCAGCATGCCCGAGCCCTCGCCGGTCTCCGCCTGGCTGCCGGTGAGCACCAGCTGCGCGCCGGCGCCGCTCAGGTAGGCGCCGAGCGCCGGCAGGGCGTCGGCGCCGGGGCCCTGTTCGAGCACCGCCAGTTCGTCGAGGCCCATGCCCAGGTAGGCGCGCAGCGCCTCCTCGTGCGGGTCGCCGGCGTGCACCACCTGCAGCTGGCTGCCGGCCAGGCGCAGGCCCAGCTCGACCGCGCGGGCGTCCTGCTCGGCGCGGCGGGCGCGGCCGGAAGTGGGGTGGGCGCCGACCGAGACCAGCGCCACCACGTTCAGCTCGTTATGCGGCATCGCGGGCACCTCCGTTGCGATAGGCCTCGGCCAGTTCGATCAGCGCCTGGAGAATCGCGCTGGAATCGCCGATCACCGAGAGATCGGCGCGCTTGATCATGTCGCAGCCCGGGTCGAGGTTGATCGCCACCACCTTGTCGCAGGCGCCGATGCCCTGCAGGTGCTGGATCGCTCCGGAGATGCCCACCGCCAGGTAGACCCGCGCGGTGACCCAGGTGCCGGTGGCGCCGACCTGGCGGGCGCGCGGCATGTGGCCGTCGTCGACCGCCACGCGCGAGGCGCCTTCGGTGGCGCCCAGCGCGGCGGCGGCCTGGTGGAACAGCGCCCAGTCCTGCACGCCGTTGCCGCCGGAGAGGATGAACTCGGCCTCGGCCATGGGGATCGCCGCCGGGTCGACGGCCACCGGGCCGAGGTCCTCGATGCGCGCCAGGCAGCGTGCCACGCCGGCGTCGAGAGCCACCGGCAGGGCCTGGTGACGGCTCTCGCTGACCGGCTCGGCGCACTCGGCGCTGGCCAGGATCAGGCGTGGCAGCGGCCGGTTGAGGTCCTCGCGGCCGGCGCCGGCGCGGCCGGTGCAACGCTCGCCGGCGACCTGCCAGACGCGGGTGGCCGGACGCTCGCCGAGGCTGGCGGCCAGGCGCCGGCCCAGCTCGCCGCCGCCGCTGCGGCTGTCGGGCAGCAGCCAGTGGCGCGGGGCGAACTGGCGCTCCACCGCGGCCAGCGCCTGCAGGCGCTGCTCGGGGGCGTAGCCGGCATACTCGCTGCCTTCGAGCTGCAGCAGGCGGTCGACGCCGGCCGTGTCGAAGGCGGATTCCTTGTGCTCGCCGAACACCACGGCGAGCACCGCGCCGGTGCTGCCGGCCAGCTGGCGGGCGAGGCCGAGGAGGTCCTTGTCGTGGCTGGAGAGGCGGCCGCCGACCATGTCCGGCACCACGCAGATGATGTGGCTGGGCTGCTCGACCACATGCAGCGGCAGCTGCACGGCCTCGGCGGCGGCGCGGCGCTGGCCGCTGGCCTGCTGGGCGCCGGAGCGGTCGATGCGCTTGATGCCGTTGGGGCCGATGAAGCCGACCGCGTGCGGGTTCTTGCGCAGCACGCCGTTGGGGCCCATCCAGCTGCTCGGGGTGCCCTGCTGCTGCATGGCCGCGTGCAGCGGGTGCAGGCGGTTGCGGGCGATCCACTCGGCGCGCGGATCGCGGCGGATGATGTCGCTCATGGGTGCACCTCCGAGCGGCTGGTGGTGGAGCGCGGCTGGCTGGCGAGCAGCGCCGGCGCCCTGGTTGCGTGCATCGCCAGCAAGCTGGCTCCTGCGAAGAGGCGGTGGTTCATCAGTTCACCTCCGCGGCTTCACGCCGCGCTACCGGCTTTTTTGCCTCGCTCGGCACCTCGATCAGCGCTTCGGCGACCAGTTCGGCGATGTCCTTGATCTCCGGGCGCGGGGCGACCACGCCTTCGAGCATCGCGGTGCACTGCGGGCAGCCCACCGCCACCAGCTCGGCGCCGGTCTCGCGGATGTCGGCCATGCGCATGTCGGGGATGCGCTGCTTGCCGGGGATGTCGGTGATCGGCGCGCCGCCGCCACCGCCGCAGCAGCGCGAGCGGAAGCCGGAGCGTTCCATTTCCTTCACTTCCAGGCCGAGCGCCTTGAGCACCGCACGCGGCGCCTGGTACTCGCCGTTGTAGCGGCCGAGGTAGCAGGGGTCGTGGTAGGTGATCGCCGCGCCCTGCTGGGCGAGGGCGTGCTGGCCGAGTTCGATGGCCTGGCTGGCCAGCAGGGTGGCGATGAAGGTGCTGTGGTGCAGCACCTCGTAGTGGCCGCCCAGCTCGCCGTACTCGTTCTTCAGCACGTGGAAGCTGTGCGGGTCGCAGCTGACGATGCGCTTGAACTTGTACTGGTTGAGGGTGGCGATGTTGCGCCTGGCCAGCTGCTGGAAGGTCGCCTCGTCGCCCAGACGACGGGCCACGTCGCCGCTGTCGCGCTCCTCGAGGCCGAGCACGGCGAAGTCCACCTTGGCGGCCTTGAGGATCTTGACGAAGGCGCGCAGGGTGCGCTGGTTGCGCATGTCGAAGGCGCCGTCGCCGACCCAGAACAGCACGTCGGCCTCCTGCTTGTCGCGCATCAGCGGCAGGTCGAGGTCGGCGGCCCAGTTCAGGCGGCCGCCGGGGGCGAAGCCGCCGGGGTTGTCGGTGGCGATCAGGTTGTCGAGCACCTCGGCGCCCTTGTTCGGCGTGGCCCCGCGCTCCAGGGTCAGGTGGCGACGCATGTCGACGATGGCGTCGACGTGCTCGATCATCATCGGGCACTCCTCCACGCAGGCGCGGCATGTGGTGCACGACCACAGGGTCTCGGCGTCGACCAGGCCCTGGCCCTCGCGGGCGACGATGGGCAGGTGCGGGCCGCCGCTGTGCTCGCCGAGCGGCTTGCCCGGATAGGGGCTGCCGGCGAACTTGGCGTCGTTGCCACCGGCCAGGCCGATGACCATGTCCTGGATCAGCTTCTTCGGGTTGAGCGGCTGGCCGGCGGCGAACGCCGGGCACATCGCCTCGCACTTGCCGCACTGCACGCAGGCGTCGAAGCCGAGCAACTGGTTCCAGGTGAAGTCGGTGGGTTTCTCGACGCCCAGCGGCGCGGCCTGGTCGTCCAGATCGAGGGCCTTGAGGCCGGTCGAGCGGCCGCCGCCGAAGCGCTCGGCGCGGCGGTGCCAGGCCAGGTGCAGGGCGCCGGCGAAGGCGTGCTTCATCGGCCCGCCCCAGGTCATGCCGAGGAACAGCTCGGACACGCCCCAGGCCACGCCGAGGGCCAGCAGGCCGCCGAGGATCCAGCTGCCCATGCCTTCGGGGAGGATGCCGGCGACCGGCAGGGTGGCGATGAAGAAGCTGCCGGCGAAGGCCAGCAGGCTCTTCGGCAGGCGCATCCACGGGCCCTTGGACAGGCGGCTCGGCGGGTTGCGCCGGCGCTTGGCGACGAACAGCGCGCCGACGAACATCAGCACGGTGGCGGCGAGCAGGGCGAAGCCGAGGATGCGGTTGTGCAGGCCGAAGCCGTGCACGGCGATGGCCAGCACGGCGGACAGCACGAAGCCGCCGGCGGTGGCCACGTGGGTCTTGGACATGTACTTGTCGCGCTCGACCACGTGGTGCAGGTCGACCAGGTAGCGGCGCGGCATCTTCATGAGGCCGCCGAGCCAGTCGACCTTGGCCGGGCGGCCACGGCGCCACATCAGGAAGCGCTTCGCGGCGCCCAGCACGGCCAGTGCCAGGGCGGCGAAGAGCAGGATGGGGAGGAGGGTGTTCAGCATGGTTGGGTCTCCTTATGGGGACCGTGAGCGTCCGCGTAGGGTGGGTCAGCCGCAGGCTTGACCCACCATCGATGCCGCCAGGCAGCGCCCTGGTCGGCTCGGTGATCCGGTCGGTGGGCCAGGCCGCGGCGCGGCTGGCCCACCCTACGGGGGGTCGTCAGAAGTCCTTGCACAGACGCAGCGCGTCGTAGATCGCCGCGTGGGTGTTGCGCTGGGCCACGCAGTCGCCGATGCGGAACAGCAGGTAGCCGTCGCCCTGCTCGGCCAGGCACGGTTGCGGCTTGATGGCGAACAGCGCTTCCACGTCGATCTGCCCCTTGTTGCGCGAACCCTGCTTGAGCTCGTAGTAGAGGGTCTCGTCCGGGCGCACGCCGTTCTCCACCACCACCTGATCGACCACCCGCTCCTCCTTGGCGCCGGTGTATTCGTTCTCGAGCACCGCCACCAGCTTGTCGCCCTCGCGGTAGACCTTTTCCAGCATCAGGTCGCCGGTCATGATCACTTCCTTGGGGTACAGGCTGCGGTAGTAGGTCGGGAAGGTGGTGCCGCCCATCGCCACGCCCGGCTTGATGTCGTCGGTGACGATCTCCACCTTGCAGCCCTTGTCGGCGAGGAAGTCGGCCACCGACATGCCGGTGAACTCGCAGATGGTGTCGTAGACCAGCACGTTCTTGCCCGGCGCGACCACGCCGTTGAGCACGTCCCAGCTGCTCACCACCAGGCCCTCGGCCGCGCCCCAGTGCTCGTTCTGCTCGACGAACGGCTTGCCGCCGTTGGCGAGGATGACGACGTCCGGCTTGAGGTCGAGGATGGTCGCGCTGTCGGCGGCGGTGCCCAGGCGCAGGTCGACGTTCAGGCGCGCCAGCTCCAGCTGGTACCAGCGGGTGATGCCGGCGATCTGGTCGCGCTGCGGCGCCTTGGCGGCGATGCTGATCTGCCCGCCGAGGGCGTCGTTCTTCTCGAACAGGGTCACCTCGTGGCCGCGCTCGGCGGACACCCGCGCCGCCTCCATGCCGGCCGGGCCGCCGCCGACCACCACCACCTTGCGCTTGGGCCCGGTGGACTTCTCGATGATGTGCGGCACGCCCATGTACTCGCGGCTGGTCGCCGCGTTCTGGATGCACAGCACGTCGAGGCCCTGGTACTGGCGGTCGATGCAGTAGTTGGCGCCGACGCACTGCTTGATCTGGTCGACCTGGCCCATCTTGATCTTGGCGATCAGGTGCGGGTCGGCGATGTGCGCGCGGGTCATGCCGACCATGTCCACGTAGCCGCCCTCGAGGATGCGCGTGGCCTGGTTGGGGTCCTTGATGTTCTGCGCGTGCAGCACCGGCACCTTGACCACTTCCTTGATGCCCGCCGCCAGGTGCAGGAACGGCTCCGGCGGGTAGCTCATGTTGGGGATCACGTTGGCCAGGGTGTTGTGGGTGTCGCAGCCCGAGCCGACCACGCCGATGAAGTCGATCATGCCGGTGGCGTCGTAGTAGGCGGCGATCTGCTTCATGTCCTCGTGGGACAGGCCGTCCGGGTGGAATTCGTCGCCGCAGATGCGCATGCCGACGCAGAAGTCGTCGCCGACTTCCTTGCGCACGGCCTTGAGCACTTCCAGGCCGAACTTCATGCGGCCCTCGAAGCTGCCGCCCCACTCGTCGGTACGCTTGTTGACCCGCGGGCTCCAGAACTGGTCGATCATGTGCTGGTGCACGGCGGACAGCTCGACGCCGTCCAGGCCGCCTTCCTTGGCCCGGCGCGCGGCCTGCGCGTAGTTGCCGATCACCCGCCAGATCTCTTCCGGCTCGATGGTCTTGCAGGTGGCGCGGTGCACCGGCTCGCGGATGCCCGACGGCGACATCAGGGTCGGCCAGTTGAAGCCGTCCCAGCGCGAGCGGCGGCCCATGTGGGTAATCTGGATCATGATCTTGGCGCCGTGCTTGTGCATGGCGTCGGCGAGGTTCTGGAAGTGCGGGATGATGCGGTCGGTGGACAGGTTCACCGAGCTCCACCATTCCTGCGGGCTGTCGATGGCGACCACCGACGAGCCGCCGCAGATGGCCAGGCCGATGCCGCCCTTGGCCTTCTCCTCGTAGTACTTCACGTAGCGCTCGGTGGTCATGCCGCCGTCGGTGGCGTAGACCTCGGCGTGGGCAGTGGAGAGCACGCGGTTGCGGATGGTCAGCTTGCCGATCTGGATCGGCTGGAACATTGCTTCGAAGGCCATGGCGGTCTCTCCTGGTTACAGCGGTTTGACGACGAACAGGCCGTGGTCGTGGCCTTCCTCGGAGGCGCCGTAGACCTGCTCGGCGACGGTGCGCAGGGTGCTGCCCTTGGCGGCGAGGATCTGGTCCATGGCGCCGGCGAACCAGCCGGTGAACATGTAGTCGACCTTGCGGCCGCACTTGCCGTAGACGTAGACGAAGGCGGAGTGGTCGAGGCGCACGCGGGCGGTGCCGGCGTCGACGTCGATCGCCTCGATCTTGAACAGGCCCCAGCCGCGCTGCGACAGGCGCTTCATGTAGTGCTCGTAGACCTCGACCCCGACCAGCCCGTGGCACTCGGCTTCCTTCTCGCACCAGTGCCAGGCGGACTTGTAGCCAGCCTTGTAGAGGATCTCGGCGTAGCGCTCGGCGCCGAGTTCGGCCTCGATGCCCATGTGGTTGTTGACGAAGAAGTGGCGCGGCACGTAGAGCATCGGCAGCGCGTCGGTGGTCCAGACGCCGGTTTCGTCGTCGACCAGGATGGGCATTTCGGGGGCGTGGGTGCTCATGGTTGTCTCTCGGAGTTCGGTTGGTTGGTGGGGTGGGTCGCGCAGCGGCGTGACCCACCATCGATGCCGTCAGGCATCGCCAGGGCTGGCCCGGTGGGCCGGCTGGTGGGTCATGCCTGCGGCTGACCCACCCTACGGTTCAGGTCGGGCTCACTCGCCCCACACCTCGCCCAGCACGCGCACCCAGTTCTCGCCCATGACCTTGCGCACGGTGCGCTCGGGCATGCCGCGCTTGAGCAGGGTCTCGGTGAGGTTGGGGAATTCGCCGACGGTGCGGATGCCCAGCGGGTTGACGATCTTGCCGAAGCTGGTCAGGCGGCGGGCGTAGCCCTTGTCGTGGGTCAGGTACTCGAAGAATTCCTGGCCGTGCCCCTGGGTGAAGTCGGTGCCGATGCCGATGGCGTCCTCGCCGACGATGTTCATCACGTACTCGATGGCCTCGGCGTAGTCGTCGATGGTCGAGTCGATGCCCTTGGCCAGGAACGGAGCGAACATGGTGACGCCGACGAAGCCGCCGTGGTCGGCGATGAACTTCAGCTCGGCGTCGGACTTGTTGCGCGGATGCTCCTTGAGGCCGGAGGGCAGGATGTGCGAGTAGCAGACCGGCTTCTTCGACTCGAGGATGACTTCCTCGGAGGTCTTGGAACCGACGTGGGACAGGTCGCACATGATGCCGACGCGGTTCATCTCGGCGACGATCTCGCGGCCGAAGCCGGACAGGCCGCCGTCGCGCTCGTAGCAGCCGGTGCCGACCAGGTTCTGGGTGTTGTAGCACAGCTGCACGATGCCCACGCCGAGCTGCTTGAACACCTCGACGTAGCCGATCTGGTCCTCGAAGGCGTGGGCGTTCTGGAAGCCGAACAGGATGCCGGTCTTGCCCTGCTCCTTGGCGCGGCGGATGTCGGCGGTGGTGCGCACCTGCAGCACCAGGTCGCTGCACTCGCGGATCAGCTGCTGGCTGGCGACGATGTTGTTCACCGTGGCCTGGAAGCCTTCCCACACCGATACGGTGCAGTTGGCCGCGGTGAGGCCGCCCTTGCGCATGTCCTCGAACAGTTCGCGGTTCCACTTGGCGATGATCAGACCGTCGATGACGATGCTGTCGGCGTGCAATTCGGCTGGGCTCATCAGGCTGTCCCCTTGTCTGGCGGTACCTTGCGGCGGCGTCGGTGCCGGCGCTTTGAAAGGAGCATATGCCGGGCGTCCGGGGCGCCCCGGTGCAAAAGCGACCGGGGGATTGCCGAAAGCGTCAGGGGCGGTCGCGGCGGGACAAGCCGGCGCAGGGGGCGCAAATAAAAAAAGGGAGCCGCCGTGGCCCCCTTGTAAAAGGCGTCGCGCATGCGAGCGACGCCTGCCGTGACTGTTGCGTTGCCGTCCTCAGGCGGCGCTGAACACGCGGTGCGGGTCGATGACGAATTTCTTCGGCACGCCGGCGTCGAACTCGCCGTAGCCCTTGGGCGCCTCGTCCAGGCCGATCACCTGCACGCCGACGATCTCGGCGATGTTCAGGCGGTCCCACATGATTGCCTGCATGAGCGCGCGGTTGTACTTCATCACCGGGGTCTGCCCGGTGTGGAAGCTGTGCGACTTGGCCCAGCCGAGGCCGAAGCGGATGCTCAGGCTGCCGATCTTCGCCGCGGCGTCCACCGCGCCCGGATCTTCGGTGACGTACAGGCCGGGGATGCCGATCTTGCCGGCCACGCGGGTGACCTGCATCAGCGAGTTGAGCACGGTGGCCGGGGCCTCGTGCTGCACGCCCTGGTGACCGTGGCCGCGGGCCTCGAAGCCCACGCAGTCGATCGCGCAGTCGACTTCCGGCTCGCCCAGCAGGTTGGCGATCTGCTCGTGCAGCGGGGTGTCCTGGGACAGGTCGGCGATCTCGAAGCCCTGCGCCTTGGCGTGGGCCAGGCGCACCGGGTTGACGTCGCCGACGATCACCACCGCGGCGCCCAGCAGGCGGGCGGACGCGGCGGCGGCCAGGCCGACCGGGCCGGCGCCGGCGACGTAGACGGTGCTGCCCGGGCCGACGCCGGCGGTGACCGCGCCGTGGTAGCCGGTGGGCAGGATGTCCGACAGGCAGGTGAGGTCGCGGATCTTCTCCATCGCGCGGTCGCGCTCGGGCAGCTTGAGCAGGTTGAAGTCGGCGTAGGGCACCATCACGTACTCGGCCTGGCCGCCGGTCCAGTCGCCCATGTCGACGTAGCCGTAGGCGCCGCCGGCACGTGCCGGGTTGACGGTCAGGCACACGCCGGTGTGCATTTCCTTGCAGCTGCGGCAGCGGCCGCAGGCGACGTTGAACGGCACCGAGACCAGATCGCCGATGGCGAGATGCTCTACGTCGCGCCCCTTCTCGATCACCTCGCCGGTGATCTCGTGGCCGAGCACCAGGCCGACCTGGGCGGTGGTGCGGCCGCGCACCATGTGTTGGTCGGAGCCGCAGATGTTGGTGGACACCACCTTGAGGATCACCCCGTGCTCGATCTTGCGGCCGCGCGGGTCCTGCATCTTCGGATAGGGGATCTTCTGCACCTCGACCTTGCCGGCGCCGAGATAAACCACACCACGATTGTCGGACATCATCAGTTCTCCGTTTGTTGTTGTGGAAACAAGGCGGGGCCGAATGCCGCGCGGCTTGTAGCTGGAGCTGGTGTCGGTGGCCGCAGGCAGCGGCACTGTGTCGGCAGCTTAGCGGCGGGTGGCGGTGGGGCTGTGGTACGTAAGCGACCCGGGGATTGCTCAAAACGTCAGGGCAGGTCGCGGGTCGGTATCTGCTGAAAACGACGGGCCGGCGAGCCCCGCCAGTCACGTAGGGGGACAACGGCGCAGCCTTGTCCACCACTACGCCCCGGTCGCGGTGGACAATCGCTTCGCGAGTTGTCCACCCTGCGTTTCTGCGGGCGGCGCGACCGTTACAACACCACGGTGCGGTTGGCGTGGAGGAAC
This sequence comes from Pseudomonas oryzae, assembly GCF_900104805.1. Lineage (NCBI taxonomy): Bacteria > Pseudomonadati > Pseudomonadota > Gammaproteobacteria > Pseudomonadales > Pseudomonadaceae > Pseudomonas > Pseudomonas oryzae. The sequence continues at coordinate 4,525,852 of NZ_LT629751.1, forward strand.
ACGCGGCGCTCGAGGAAGTAGCCGACCGCGCGGGCCAGGGTCAGGCACTCGATGTCGCGGCCCTTGGCGATCAGGTCCTCGGGGTAGTGGGCGTGGTCCACCGCCTCGACGCCCTGGGCGATGATCGGCCCCTCGTCGAGGTCGTTGTTGATGAAGTGGGCGGTGGCGCCGACCAGCTTGACGCCTTTCTGGTAGGCCTGGTGGTAGGGCTTGGCGCCCTTGAAGCCGGGCAGCAGCGAGTGGTGGATGTTGATCGCCCGGCCGTCCAGGCGTCGGCACAGCTCGGCGGACAGCACCTGCATGTAGCGGGCGAGGATCACCAGCTCGGCGCCGCTGTCCTCGACCACCTGCAGCACGCGCGCCTCCTGGGCGGGCTTGTCGAGCGGATCGAGCGGGAAGTGGTGGTAGGGGATGCCGTGCCAGCGCGCCAGCGGCTCGAGGTCGGGATGGTTGGAGACCACCGCGACCACGTCCATCGACAGCTGGCCGATGCGCTGGCGGTAGAGCAGGTCGTGCAGGCAGTGGTCGGCCTTGGAGACCATGATCACCACCTTGGGCCGGTAGCCCGGCGGGGTCAGCGCGGTCTGCATGGCGAAGGGTTCGACGCGCTGCGCCAGGCCGGCGCGGAATTCCGCCTCGTCGAAGCCGGCCGGGGCGCGGAACTCGACGCGGATGAAGAAGCGGCAGGCCAGGCGGTCGTCGAAGCTGTGGTGCTCGGTGACGTAGCAGTCCTGCTCGAACAGGAAGCGCGTGACCACGTCCACGGTGCCGAGCAGGCTCGGGCAGTGGGCGGTGAGGATCCAGGTGTCGGGGGTGCGGCTCATGGCGGGCTCCGCTGGCGCAAGAGAGAAGGCTCCGCGCGGGGCGCGGGGCCCGTGGGGGTGCAGGTACGTGGTGCGCACGGCGCCCCCTGCTCGGCGTAGGGGGCGCCGTGCGCACCGGCGCGGGCGTCAGCCCTCGATGGCCAGGCCGTACTCGGCGCAGGCGTCCTGCAGCCACAGCCAGATATAGTCGGCGAAGCTGCGGCGCACCAGCAGTTCCCAGGTGTTCTCGGCGGTGTGGCGGATCACCAGTTGCGACTTGGCGAACACGGTGCCGACCGCCTTGCCGACCGGGAAGTTGTTGGGATGCACGTCGTAGCTGGTCGACTTCATCAGCATGTCGCGGACCTTGTCGCCCTTGAGCTCGAGGATGGTCTGCCCGCCGCTGACGTTGACCACCTGGATGTGCTGGCCGGCCAGCGCCTCGCGCAGGCGCAGCTCGGTGGCGTACTCCTCGCCGCGCGGCACGATCAGCAGCCACTCGTCGGGGCCCATCCACTGCAGCGAGGTTTCGCCCTTGGCGACCAGGCCGAGGGCCACCGGCAGCTCCAGGCCGAGGGCCTGGTGCACGGCGCCGCAGAAGGCCGGGTCCTTGCCGTCGCCGCGCAGGGTCAGGTGGCCGAGCAGCTTGCGCTCGCGCAGGCGCACGCCGGCGTTGGGCCGGCCCTTGCCGATCAGCTGGTCGAAGCCGGCGTGGTGCAGCGGCGACTGGCCGGGGAGGTCGGCGGGGCGTTGGTTGAAGACGTTGATCGCAGTCATGGTTCACCTGCCTGGCGCCCGCGGGCGCCGTAAGAATCCTGTTCGCAAGACCGGCCCCCGCGCGGGGGCCGGTGTACCCATCAGATGTTCTGGCGATCGCCCTTGGGATCGTAGAACACTGAGCTGACGATCTCCGCCTCGATCAGCCGGCCGTCGCGGCAGGGCGCGTAGACCTTCTGGCCGAGCTTCGACAGGCCGCCCTTGACCAGCGCCAGGGCGATGCTGTGACCGAGGCTGGCGCTCTGGTAGCTGGAGGTCACGTGGCCGGCCATCTGCATCGGCTTGGGCTGCTTGGGATCGAATACCAGCTGGGTGCCTTCCGGCAGCACCTGGTTCGGGTCCACGGTGCGCAGGCCGACCAGCTGCTTGCGGCCCTCGCGACGGGCGTCCTCGCGGTTCATGCCGCGCCAGCCGATCCACGAGAACGGCTTGGTGCGGCCGACGCACCAGCCCATGTTGAGGTCGTCCGGGGTCACCGTGGAGTCGGTTTCCTGGCCGACGATGATGAAGCCCTTCTCGGCGCGCAGCACGTGCATGGTCTCGGTGCCGTACGGGGTCAGGTTGTACTTCTTGCCTGCCTCGATCAGCTTCTCCCACACGCCCAGGGCGTAGTCGGCCTGCACGTTGACCTCGTAGGACAGCTCGCCGGTGAAGGAGATGCGGAACACCCGCGCCGGCACGCCGCCGACCTTGCCTTCCTTCCAAGTCATGAACGGGAAGGCGTCCTTGTCCAGGTCGATGTCGGTGACCTCGGCGAGCAGCTTGCGGCTGTTCGGGCCGGACAGGGTCATGGTCGCCCAGTGGTCGGTGACCGAGGTGAAGTACACCTTCATCTCCGGCCATTCGGTCTGGTGGTACAGCTCCAGCCACTGCAGCACGCGGGCGGCGCCGCCGGTGGTGGTGGTCATGATGAAGTGGTTGTCGCCGACGCAGGCGGTCACGCCGTCGTCGAAGACCATGCCGTCTTCCTTGCACATCAGGCCGTAGCGGGCCTTGCCCACGTCGAGCTTGGTCCAGGCGTTGGTGTACACGCGGTTGAGGAACTCGCGGGCGTCCGGACCCTGGATGTCGATCTTGCCCAGGGTCGAGGCGTCGAGGATGCCGACGCTGCTGCGTACCGCCAGGCACTCGCGGGCTACCGCGGTGTGCAGGTCCTCGCCCGGCTTGGGGAAGTACCACGGGCGCTTCCACTGGCCGACGTCCTCGAACAGCGCGCCGTTCTTCACGTGCCAGGCGTGCATGGCGGTGAAGCGCTTGGCGTCGAACAGCGGGCCGCAGTTGCGCCCGGCGATCGCGCCGAAGCTGACCGGGGTGTAGTTCGGGCGGAACATGGTGGTGCCCATCTGCGGGATGCTGATCCCCAGCGAGCGGGCGGCGATGGCCAGGCCGTTGATGTTGCCGAGCTTGCCCTGGTCGGTGCCGAAGCCCAGCGCGGTGTAGCGCTTGACGTGCTCGACCGACTCGAAGCCCTCGCGGGTGGCCAGCTCGATGCCGGCGGCGGTGACGTCGTTCTGCAGGTCGACGAACTGCTTGGGCGCGCGGGCGGTGGGCTTGTCGTGCGGCACCTGGAACAGCGCCAGGGTGGCTTCCTCGCGGCGCTCCTCGGCGCGCGGCAGCTTGCCGGTGACGGCCTTGAAGCCGGCGTCGGTGGCGGCCTTGCTGCCGGCGTTGTAGCCGTCGGTGATGGCGCCGCCCAGGGCGAACACGCCGTTGACCGCGCCGGCGCAGACGCGCGCCTGCAGGCCGAGGCCGTCGCCCGGGACGAAGGCGAGGATGTCCTCGCGCCAGGTCGGCCGGCCGCCGAGGTGCGAGGCCAGGTGCACCACCGGGCTGTAGCCGCCGGAGCTGGCCACCAGGTCGCACTCCAGCCACTCGCCGGGGCTGGTCACGCGGTGGTTGCGGGTGTCGATGGCGGCGATGCGCGCGGCCTTGACCCGCTTGCTGCCGCGGGTCTCGACCACCGAGCTGCCGGTGAGGATGCGCACGCCGCGCGAACGCGCCTCTTCCACCCAGGCGCCGCGCGGGTTGCTGCGCGCATCGGCGACGGCGACCACCTGCAGGCCGGCGTCCAGCCAGTCGAGCACGGTGCGGTAGGCGTAGTCGTTGTTGGTGGCCAGCACCAGCTGCTTGCCGGGGGCCACGCCGTAGCGGCGCACGTAGGTGGACACCGCGCCGGCCAGCATGTTGCCGGGGACGTCGTTGTTGGCGTAGACCAGCGGGCGCTCGTGGGCGCCGACGGCCAGCACCACGCGCTTGGCGCGCACACGGTGCAGGCGCTGGCGCACCGGCTTGTGGGCGAAGGCGCCGAGCGGCGCGCTCTCGCCGAGGTGGTCGGTGCAGCGCTCGTGGATGGTCAGGAAGTTGTGGTCGTGGTAGCCGTTGACGGTGGCGCGCGGCAGCAGGACGACTTCCGGGTAGGTCTGCAGCTCGGCGACCACCTGGGCGACCCACTCGGCGGCCGGTTTGCCGTCGAGGGTCTCGCGGCTGTCGAGCAGGCTGCCGCCGAACTCTTCCTGCTCGTCGGCGAGGATCACCCGCGCACCGCTGCGTGCGGCGGCCAGGGCGGCGGCCAGGCCCGCCGGGCCGGCGCCGACCACCAGCACGTCGCAGTGGCGGTTGACCAGGTCGTAGCTGTCCGGGTCGTTCTCGCTCGGCGCGCGGCCGAGGCCGGCGGCCTTGCGGATGTACTTCTCGTAGGTCGGCCACATCGACTGCGGGAACATGAAGGTCTTGTAGTAGAAGCCGGGCGGCATCATCTTGCCGCCGACCTTGCCCACCAGGCCCATCAGGTCGGTGTCGACGTTCGGCCAGCCGTTGGTGCTGCTGGCCACCAGGCCGTCGTACAGCGCCTGCTGGGTGGCGCGCACGTTGGGCACCTGGGTCGACTCGCGCGAGCCGAGCTGGATGATGGCGTTGGGCTCCTCGGCGCCGGCGGCGACGATGCCGCGCGGGCGCGAGTACTTGAAGCTGCGGCCGACCACGTCGACGCCGTTGGCCAGCAGGGCGGCGGCCAGGGTGTCACCGGCGAAGCCCTGCAGGCGCTGGCCGTTGAAGGTGAAGGTGAGCGGCTGGCTGCGGTCGATGCGGCCGCCGCGGGACAAGCGATTGACCTGGCTCATGCCGTTACTCCTTGGGCGGCGGACTTCTTGCCGGCTGCCTCGGTGAAGGCAGGCTGTTCGCCGATCTTGTAGGTCTCGAGGATTTCGTAGCTCACCGTGTGACGGGTGGCGTTGAAGTACTTGCGGCAGCCGGAGGCGTGCAGCCACAGCTCGTGGCGCAGGCCGCGCGGGCTATCGCGGAAGAACAGGTACTCGCCCCACTCCTCGTCGGAGCAGGCCTCGGGGTTCAGCGGCCGGGCGATGTGCGCCTGGCCGGCGGGGCTGAATTCCTCCTCGGAGCGCAGTTCGCCACAGTGGGGACAGAAGATGTTCAGCATGACGGGTCTCCTTAGTGGGCGACGGCGGCGGCGCCGTGTTCGTCGATCAGCGCGCCGGTGTGGAAGCGCTCGAGGTTGAACGGCCGGGCCAGCGGGTGCGGCTCGCCGCGCGCCAGGGTGGCGGCGAACACGTGGCCGGATCCGGGGGTGGCCTTGAAGCCGCCGGTACCCCAGCCGCAGTTGATGAACAGGTTGGGCACCGGGGTCTTGCCGATGATCGGGCAGGCATCCGGGGTGGTGTCGACGATACCGCCCCACTGGCGGTTCATGCGCACCCGCGACAGCACCGGGAACATCTCGACGATGGCCTGGATGGTGTGCTCGATCACCGGGTAGGAGCCGCGCTGGCCGTAGCCGACCCAGCCGTCGATGCCGGCGCCGATCACCAGGTCGCCCTTGTCGGACTGGCTGATGTAGCCGTGCACGGCGTTGGACATGATCACGCTGTGGATGATCGGCTTGATCGGCTCGGATACCAGCGCCTGCAGCGGGTGCGATTCCAGCGGCAGGCGGAAGCCGGCCTTGGCCGCCAGCGGGCTGGTGTTGCCGGCGACCACCATGCCGACGCGCTTGGCGCCGATGAAGCCGCGGCTGGTCTCGACGCCGATCACCGCGCCGTTCTGCTTGCGGAAGCCGATCACCTCGGTCTGCTGGATCAGGTCGACGCCCAGGGCGTCGGCGGCGCGGGCGTAGCCCCAGGCCACGGCGTCGTGACGGGCGTTGCCGGCGCGGCGCTGCACCGAGGCGCCGAGGATCGGGTAGCGGGTGTTCTTGCTGCAGTCGAGGAAGGGGATCTCGTCGGCCACCTGGTTGCGGTCGAGCAGCTCGTTGGGGATGCCGTTGAGCAGGTTGGCGCTGACCAGACGCTCGGCGTCACGCAGGTCCTGCAGGGTGTGGCACAGGTGGTAGCAGCCGCGCTGGGAGAACATGACGTTGTAGTTGAGGTCCTGGGACAGGCCCTCCCACAGCTTCAGGGCGTGTTCGTAGAGCTGCGAGGACTCGTCCCACAGGTAGTTGGAGCGCACGATGGTGGTGTTGCGCGCGGTGTTGCCGCCGCCCAGCCAGCCCTTCTCGATCACCGCGACGTTGGTGATGCCGTGTTCCTTGGCGAGGTAGTAGGCGGTGGCCAGACCGTGGCCGCCACCGCCGACGATGATCACGTCGTAGGCCGGCTTGGGCGTCGGGTTGCGCCACATGCGCTGCCAGTTCTCGTGATGGCTCAGGGAGTGCTTGAACAGGCCGAAGCCGGAATAACGTTGCATCTGGAGGCTCCTGATACGTTGCTCCCTCTCCGCCGGGAGAGGATCGGGTCGGGAGGGGTGTCACCCTCCCGGCCGCGCATGGGGCTTATGACTCAGCGGTACACAGGGTAGTCGGCGCACAGGCCGGCCACCTGACGCGCCACCTGGGCCTCGACGTCGGCATCGCCGAGATGGTCGAGGACGTCGCAGATCCACATGGCCAGTTCGGCGCTCTGCGCCTCCTTGAGGCCGCGGGTGGTGATCGCCGGGGTACCGATGCGGATGCCCGAGGTCACGAACGGCGACTGCGGGTCGTTGGGCACCGCGTTCTTGTTGACGGTGATGCCGGTGCGGCCGAGGGCGGCGTCGGCGTCCTTGCCGGTCAGGCCCTGCTTGATCAGGCTGACCAGGAACAGGTGGTTGTCGGTGCCGCCGGAGACCACGTCGTAGCCGCGGTCGATGAACACCTGGGCCATGGTCTGGGCGTTCTTGATCACCTGCTGCTGGTAGTCCTTGAAGCCCGGCTCCAGCGCCTCCTTGAAGCACACCGCCTTGGCGGCGATCACGTGCATCAGCGGGCCGCCCTGGGCGCCGGGGAACACCGCGGCGTTGAGCTTCTTCTCGATCTCCTCGTTGCTCTTGGCGAGGATCAGGCCGCCGCGCGGGCCGCGCAGGGTCTTGTGGGTGGTGGTGGTGACCACGTCGGCGAAGGGAATCGGGTTGGGGTACAGGCCGGCGGCGACCAGGCCGGCGACGTGGGCCATGTCGACGAACAGGTAGGCGCCGACCTTGTCGGCGATCTCGCGGAAGCGGGCGAAGTCGAGGGTCTTGGAGTAGGCGGAGAAGCCGGCGACGATCATCTTCGGCTTGTGCTCCAGGGCCAGGCGCTCGATCTCGTCGTAGTCGATCAGCCCGGTCTCCGGGTTCAGGCCGTACTGCACGGCGTTGTACAGCTTGCCGGAAGACGACACCTTGGCGCCGTGGGTCAGGTGGCCGCCGTGGGCCAGGCTCATGCCGAGGATGGTGTCGCCGGCCTGCAGCAGGGCCAGGTAGACCGCGGCGTTGGCCTGCGAGCCGGAGTGCGGCTGGACGTTGGCGTAGTCGGCGCCGAACAGCTCCTTGGCGCGGGCGATGGCCAGCGCCTCGACCTTGTCGACGTGCTCGCAGCCGCCGTAGTAGCGCTTGCCCGGGTAGCCTTCGGCGTACTTGTTGGTCAGGCCGCTGCCCTGGGCCTGCATGACGCGCTTGCTGGTGTAGTTCTCCGAGGCGATCAGCTCGATGTGGTGCTCCTGGCGAGCCTCCTCGGCGTCGATCGCCGCCAGCAGTTCGTCGTCGTAGCCCTGGATCTGGTCTTGTTTGCTGAACATCTCTGATCTCCCTGCGACACCTAGAGGTCGTCTGTTGGAATAGGGCTGCCCAGGCCCGGTCTGATCGGGGCGTGCCTCCCGCACCCCGGCGTCCTGTCCGGTGCGTGTCGCCGCGAAACCGCGAGAGCGACGGGGTGCCGGCGACCGCCGGCTGGAAAGCGTGTTGGATCGATTGTGCGAAATAGGCCGGCGGCCCATTTGCCTATTTGCGACGTGAAAATGCTCAAACTGACCTGCGCCGCAGGCGGCGGAGGCAGGGCGCCACGGGCGCGTGGCAGATGCGCTGCCGCGGGCGGCGATGTCGCGCGGAGAAACCCGCGCCGCGCTTACCAGTGGCGCTGGAGGGTGTCGCGAATGGGTGTAAGATCGGGCGCAGGAGGTCGCGCAGAGCCTCCCCCCGAAACGACAAGAACAAGAATTGGCCGTACCGCACCCGGCAGCCCCTGCCCGTCGCGGTGCGGCATGCGAGGAGTAGCAGTAATGGCGCGTGTGTCGACGGCAGCGAAGCAGGCAGCGACGGTCAGCCCCGAGGGCGGCCGGACCCGGACCTTCGGTTTCCTGCTGATTCCCAACTTCACCACCATCGGTTTCGCCTCGGCGATCGAGACCCTGCGCATGGCCAACCTGGCGGCGCGCAAGCCGCTGTACCGCACCCTGCTGCTCGCCCAGGGCAGCGAGCCGGTGCAGGCCAGCAACGGCATGCGCGTGGTGCCCGACCACAGCATCGCCGACGCCCCGCCGCTGGACGCGATCTTCGTGGTCGGCTCCAACCCGATGCCCGACAAGTATCCGCGCGAGCTGCTCAACTGGTTGCGCCGCCAGGCCGACCACCGCGTGCCGCTGGCCGGCATCTGCACCGGCAGCCACCTGCTGGCCTGCGCCGGCCTGCTCAACGGCTACCGCTGCACCCTGCACTGGGAAGACATCGAGCAGGTCAAGGAGCGCTTCCCCGACATCGTCATCTCCAGCCAGCTGTTCGAGCTGGACCGCGACCGCTACACCTGCTCGGGCGGCACCGCGTCGATGGACATGACCCTGCAGCTGATCGCCCGCGAGCAGGGCGGCGTGGAGATCGCCACCCGCGCCGCCGAGCTGCTGCTGTGCGACCGCATGCGCGGCGCCCGCGAGCAGCAGCGCGTGCCGCTGCGCCAGCAGCTCGGCCACGCCCAGCCCAAGCTCAGCCAGATCGTCGCGATCATGGAGGCCAACCTCGAGGAGCCGCTGGAGCTGGAGGAACTGGCCCAGCTCAACGAGGTGTCGGTGCGCCAGCTGGAGCGGCTGTTCCACAAGTACCTGGACCGCACGCCCAGCCAGTACTACCTGGAGCTGCGCCTCAAGCGCGCCCGCGACCTGCTGCTGCGCAGCGAGCAGCAGGTGCGCGACATCGCCCTGGCCTGCGGCTTCGCCTCGCCGGCGCACTTCTCCAAGTGCTACAGCCGCTTCTTCGGCCACTCGCCGCGCGGCGAGCGCAAGCAGAGCCCGCTGCTGAACAGCTGAGCCGCGCCTGCCGGCCGGGACCTGCGCATGGGCGTCCCGGCCCGCCCGGCGCACCCTGGCGGGTCGGTATTGCTACCAAGGAAGCATGTCTTTGCTCCCCGCGTTCAATTGTTGCCTTACACCCTGCGGCGAAGAATTCGCTACAGACCGGGAAAAATTCCCGGCGATAACAATGAACCCGCAGAGGTAGCCGCAATGAAGCACTCCGGTCTCACTAATTCCTTTGCCCGGACCGCCCTGAGCCTTGCGCTGGCGCTGTCCGGCATGTCTGCCTGGGCCGTCACCGACGACGACATCCTCAAGGACGCCCAGACCCCCGGCGACGTCGTGACCAACGGCATGGGTACCCAGGGTCAGCGCTACAGCGCGCTGGACAAGCTCAACGCCGAAAACGTCACCCAGCTGCGCCCGGTGTGGGCGTTCTCCTTCGGCGGCGAGAAGCAGCGTGGCCAGCAGGCCCAGCCGATGGTCAAGGATGGCGTGATGTACATGACCGCCTCCTACTCGCGTGTGTTCGCCGTCGACGCCAAGACCGGCAAGGAGCTGTGGCAGTACGACGCCCGTCTGCCCGACGGCATCATGCCGTGCTGCGACGTGATCAACCGCGGTGTCGCCCTGTATGACGACCTGGTGATCTTCGGCACCCTCGACGCCAAGCTGGTCGCCCTGCACAAGGACACCGGCAAGGTGGTGTGGAAGAAGACCGTCGCCGACTACAAGGCCGGCTACTCGATCACCGCCGCGCCGCTGGTGGTCAACGGCAAGCTGATCACCGGCGTGTCCGGTGGCGAGTTCGGCGTGGTCGGCAAGATCGAGGCCTACAACCCGAAGAACGGCGAACTGCTGTGGACCCGCCCGACCGTGGAAGGCCACATGGGCTACGTCTACAAGGACGGCAAGAAGGTCGAGCACGGCATCACCGGCGAAGGCCAGGGCAAGAGCTGGCCGGGCGACCTGTGGAAGACCGGCGGCGCGGCGCCGTGGCTGGGCGGCTACTACGATCCGGAGACCAACCAGCTGCTGTTCGGTACCGGCAACCCGGCGCCGTGGAACTCGCACCTGCGCCCCGGCGACAACCTGTACTCCTCCTCGCGTCTGGCGCTGAACCCGGACGACGGCACCATCAAGTGGCACTTCCAGACCACCCCGCACGACGGCTGGGACTTCGACGGCGTCAACGAGCTGGTGTCGTTCAACTACCAGGACGGCGGCAAGACCGTGAAGGCCGCGGCCACCGCCGACCGTAACGGCTTCTTCTACGTGCTCGACCGCACCAACGGCAAGTTCATCCGCGGCTTCCCGTTCGTCGACAAGATCACCTGGGCCAAGGGTCTGGACAAGAACGGCCGGCCGATCTACGACGACGCCAACCGTCCGGGCTCGCCCAACGACGCCGGCGCGCAGGGCAAGACCGTGTTCGTCGCCCCGTCGTTCCTCGGCGGCAAGAACTGGATGCCGATGGCCTACAGCCAGGACACCGGGCTGTTCTACGTGCCGTCCAACGAGTGGGGCATGGACATCTGGAACGAAGGCACCGCCTACAAGAAGGGCGCCGCCTACCTGGGTGCCGGCTTCACCATCCACCCGCTCAACGAGGACTACATCGGCGTGCTGCGCGCCATCGATCCGAAGACCGGCAAGGAAGTCTGGCGCTACAAGAACTACGCGCCGCTGTGGGGCGGCGTGCTGGCCACCAAGGGCAACCTGGTGTTCACCGGCAACCCGGAAGGCTTCCTGATGGCCTTCGACGCCAAGACCGGCAAGAAACTCTACGAGTTCAACACCGGTTCGGGCGTGATCGGCTCGCCGATCACCTGGGAGATGGACGGCGAGCAGTACGTCTCCGTGCTGTCCGGCTGGGGCGGCGCCGTACCGCTGTGGGGCGGCGAGGTGGCCAAGCGCATCAAGGACTTCAACCAGGGCGGCATGGTGTGGACCTTCAAGCTGCCGAAGGAAGCCGCGGCAGTGGCGCAGCGTTGATCCTGCTCGGGTAAACGACAAGGCCGGCGTCAGCCGGCCTTGTCGTTTCCGGGCCTAAAGCTCGCGCCGGGACGGCCGATATACCAGCACCGGTCCGTGCGCGGAAGCGTCCCAGTCGCCCGCTCATGGCTTAACAAGAACAATGCCGGCGCACCTGGTGGCCGTCAGCGCGGAGCCTTTCCTCCTGCGTTGCGCCAGAGGCGGCCTGCCTCGAACGAGGGCTCTCTCATGTCGTCCATCCTTTCCCGCTCCGTCGTCGAGCGCCTGGTCCTGGGTGTCGGTGCGGCACTGCTGCTGTTGCTCCAGGCCCGCGGCTGGCTGCCGCTGTGGCTGTGCCTGCCGCTGCTGGTCGCGCTGCCCTGGCTGCGCCCGCTGGTGCGCCGCCGCGGCGCCACCCGCCAGTCGAACGGCACGGTGGACGTCGGCAAGCTGGCGCGCGGGCTGTCCTACTCGGTCAGCCACAACGCGCTGTCGGCGGCCGGGGTCGCCTACTCGGCGCAGCGGCTGGCCGAGCGGGTCGAGTCGCAGGTCACCGCCGCCGCGCAGATCGTCGGCAGCGCCGAGGTGATGATCGCCACCGAGGCGCAGACCTCGGCGCTCAGCAAGCAGGCGGTGGAGGCCGCCATCGAGGCGCGGCAGAGCAGCGATGCCGGCCGCCGCGTGCTGGTCGACACCATCGGCCGCATGCAGCAGCTGCGCCAGCAGGCCGGCGCCAGCCGCGAGCTGATCGAGGAGCTGAACCGGCGCAGCGCGGAGATCCAGCGCGTCACCGGGGTGATCGAGGAGATCGCCAGCCAGACCAACCTGCTGGCGCTCAACGCGGCGATCGAGGCGGCGCGCGCCGGCGAGCACGGCCGCGGCTTCGCCGTGGTGGCCGGCGAGGTGCGCAGCCTGGCCGGGCGCACCGCGGCGGCGACCGCCGAGGTGGGGCAGATGACCACCGAGATCCAGCGCCGCACCCGCGAGGTGGTCGAGCAGATCCGCAGCCTGTCCGCCGAGCTGGTCACCGGGGTGACCGAGGTCGAGCGCGCCGGCCAGCACCTGGACAGCATCGCCACCCTGTCGATGGACGTCGAACGGCAGATCAGCGAGATCGCCGTCGGCTCCGACGACAACCGCCGCCAGCTCGGCAGCCTGTTCGCCGCGGTCGACCAGATGCGCAGCGACCTGGCGGTCAGCGACGAGCAGACCCGTCGCCTGGAGGGCGAGGCGATGAAGCTCGAGGAGCTCACCGAGCACATCAGCGAGCAGCTCGCCGAGGTGGCCCTCGACGACTACCACCAGCGCGTCTACGACCTCGCCCGCGAGGGCGCGCAGGCGATCACCCGGCAGTTCGAGGCGGCGGTCGCCAGCGGGCGGATCAGCCTCGACGACCTGTTCGACCGGCGCTACCAGCCGATCCCCGGCACACATCCGCAGAAGTTCGCCAGCCGTTTCGACCGCTTCACCGACGAGGTGCTGCCGGCCATCCAGGAGCCGCTGCTCGAGCGCCACGAAGGGGTGGTGTTCGCCATCGCCTGCACCCCGGACGGCTACGTGCCGACCCACAACCGGGCGTTCAGCCAGCCGCTCAGCGGCAACCTGCAGGCGGACATGGCGCACAGCCGCAGCAAGCGCATCTTCACCGACCGCACCGGTATCCGCTGCGGCAGTCACCAGCAGGCGCTGCTGATGCAGACCTACACCCGCGACACCGGCGAGCTGATGCACGACCTGTCGGTGCCGATCTACGTCCGCGGCCGCCACTGGGGCGGTCTGCGCCTGGGCTACCGGCCGGAGGCGGCGCCGGCGGCCGAGGCAGCGCCCGTGCGCGAGCACGCGGCGGCCTGAACCGCGTCACGGCGCGCCCCGGGCGCGCCTTGCGCTTTGCGCCAGTGCGTGCAACCTTTCCAGCGGCCGTTACTACCAAATAACGAGCTTCTGCCTTCCATCGGCGCATACCGGCGCCGGGCGCGGACTGCGAACATCAGCTCACAGTCCGCGCAGAACCAGTTCGGACCGCAACAATAATAGAGAGGCCATGAGCATGATCTACGCACAACCGGGTACCGAAGGCGCCGTCGTCAACTTCAAGCCGCGCTACGGCAACTACATCAACGGCGAGTTCGTCGCGCCGGTGAAGGGCCAGTACTTCACCAACACCACGCCGGTCACCGGCGAGGCCATCGCCGAATTCCCGCGCTCCACCGCCGAGGACATCGAGCTGGCGCTGGACGCCGCCCATGCCGCCGCCGACGCCTGGGGCCGCACCTCGGTGCAGGATCGCGCCAACATCCTGCTGAAGATCGCCGACCGCATCGAGCAGAACCTCGAAGTGCTGGCCGTGGCCGAGACCTGGGACAACGGCAAGGCCGTGCGCGAGACCCTCAACGCCGACGTGCCGCTGTCCGCCGACCACTTCCGCTACTTCGCCGGCTGCATCCGCGCCCAGGAAGGCTCGAGCGCCGAGATCAACGACACCACCGCCGCCTACCACTTCCACGAGCCGCTGGGCGTGGTCGGCCAGATCATCCCGTGGAACTTCCCGCTGCTGATGGCCGCCTGGAAGCTGGCCCCGGCGCTGGCCGCCGGCAACTGCATCGTGCTCAAGCCGGCCGAGCAGACCCCGCTGTCGATCACCGTGCTGATCGAGCTGATCGGCGACCTGCTGCCCAAGGGCGTGCTGAACATCGTCCAGGGCTTCGGCCGCGAGGCCGGCGAGGCGCTGGCCACCAGCAAGCGCATCGCCAAGATCGCCTTCACCGGTTCGACCCCGGTCGGCTCGCACATCCTCAAGTGCGCCGCCGAGAACATCATCCCCAGCACCGTCGAGCTGGGCGGCAAGAGCCCGAACATCTTCTTCGAAGACATCATGCGCGCCGAGCCGCAGTTCATCGAGAAGGCCGCCGAGGGCCTGGTGCTGGCGTTCTTCAACCAGGGCGAGGTGTGCACCTGCCCGTCGCGCGCGCTGATCCAGGAGTCGATCTACGACGAGTTCATGGCCGTGGTGATGAACAAGGTCAAGCAGATCAAGCGCGGCAACCCGCTGGACACCGAGACCATGGTCGGCGCCCAGGCGTCCAACCAGCAGTTCGAGAAGATCCTCTCCTACATGGACATCGCCCGCGAGGAAGGCGCCGAGATCCTCACCGGTGGCGCCGCCGAGAAGCTCGAGGGCAGCCTGGCCAGTGGCTACTATGTGCAGCCGACCCTGATCAAGGGCACCAACGACATGCGCGTGTTCCAGGAAGAGATCTTCGGCCCGGTGGTCGGCGTGACCACCTTCAAGGACGAGGCCGAGGCCCTGGCGATCGCCAACGACACCGAGTTCGGCCTGGGCGCCGGGGTGTGGACCCGCGACATCAACCGCGCCTACCGCATGGGCCGCGGCATCAAGGCCGGTCGCGTGTGGACCAACTGCTACCACCTGTACCCGGCGCACGCCGCCTTCGGTGGCTACAAGAAGTCCGGCGTGGGCCGCGAGACCCACAAGATGATGCTCGACCACTACCAGCAGACCAAGAACCTGCTGGTCAGCTACGACATCAACCCGCTGGGCTTCTTCTGAGTCCAGCTTCGGGAGTGGCCGGCGCTGAGCGTGGTCCGGCCGCCCCCGTGCTTTCTCCCCCAGGTCACCCTCCTTGTCGGCGCACTGGCAGCAGTGCGCCGGCCTTTTGAGCCTTGTCGACGCCCATCCGGGCAGGGGGGCTCCGGAAGATACCCGTGGCGCACGGCGCCCCCTCTGTCGAAACGCGGCCGCTGTGCCGCGTTTTTTTTGCGCGTGCGGCCACGCCGGGCGCGCGCCGGGCGGGCCTACCAACGACAGCCGGAACTCCTTCCAAAGTACCATTTGGCCGTTGCCGATTAGGGCGCATAACTGTCCTTGCCGGAATTCACCGGTTTCGACAACAAGAGGACTGTGCCATGTGGACCAAGCCCGCCTTCACCGATCTGCGCATTGGCTTTGAAGTGACCATGTATTTCGCCAATCGTTGATCCACACAGCCCCGGCCCGTCCGGGGCTTCCCGTTCGGGGATACCCCCATGCATATCCGCATTCTCGGTTCCGCCGCCGGCGGCGGCTTTCCCCAGTGGAACTGCAACTGCCGCAACTGCCGCGGCCTGCGCGAAGGCACCCTGAGCGCCACGCCGCGCACCCAGTCTTCCATCGCCCTGTCCGACGACGGGGTGAACTGGATCATCTGCAACGCCTCGCCGGACATCCGCGCGCAGATCGAGTCCTTCCCGGCCCTGCAGCCGGCGCGCGCGGTGCGCGACACGGCGATCCGCGCGCTGATCCTGCTCGACAGCCAGATCGACCACACCACCGGCCTGCTCACCCTGCGCGAGGGCTGCCCGCACGAGGTGTGGTGCAGCGAGATGGTGCACCAGGACCTGACCACCGGTTTCCCGCTGTTCAACATGCTCAGCCACTGGCACGGTGGCCTGAACTGGCAGCGCATCGAGCTGGACCGCGGCTTCACCGTCGCCGCCTGCCCGGCGCTGCGCTTCACGCCGATTCCGCTGCGCAGCGCCGCGCCGCCGTACTCGCCGCACCGCAACGACCCGCACCCCGGCGACAACCTCGGACTGCTGGTCGAGGACAGCCGCACCGGCGGCAAGCTGTTCTACGCCCCCGGCCTCGGCCAGGTGGACGGTGCGCTGCTGGAGTGGATGGACCGCGCCGACTGCCTGCTGGTCGACGGCACCCTGTGGCGCGACGACGAGATGATCCACGCCGGCTGCGGCAGCAAGCTGGGCAGCGAGATGGGTCACCTGCCGCAGAGCGGCGCCGGCGGCATGCTCGAGGTGCTCGAGCGCCTGCCGCGCCAGCGCAAGGTGCTCATCCACATCAACAACACCAACCCGATCCTCGACGAGGACTCGCCCGAACGCGCCGAGCTCAACGCGCGCGGCATCGAGGTCGCCTGGGACGGCATGAGCATCGAGCTGTAAGCCCGATCGTAGGGTGGGTTAGCCGCGTAGCGGCGTAACCCACCGACGATGCCGCCAGGCATCGGGATTGCCGACCTTGCGGTCGGTTGGTGGGTTACGGCCTGCGGCCTGACCCACCCTACGCAAGGTGCCAGGCCCCAGAACAACAACGCGCCGCATCGACTGCGGCCACCGAGGAGCCACGATGAGCCAGACTGCCATGAGCCCCGCCGAATTCGAGCAGGCGCTGCGCGCCAAGGGTGCCTACTACCACATCCACCACCCGTTCCACGTCGCCATGTACGAGGGGCGCGCGAGCCGCGAGCAGATCCAGGGCTGGGTGGCCAACCGCTTCTACTACCAGGTGTGCATCCCGGTGAAGGACGCGGCGATCATGGCCAACTGCCCGGACCGCGACACCCGCCGCGAGTGGATCCAGCGCATCATCGACCACGACGGCGCGCCGGGCGAGGAGGGCGGCATCGAGGCCTGGCTGCGTCTGGGCGAGGCGGTCGGGCTGCAGCGCGAGCAGCTGCTGTCCCAGGAGCTGGTGCTGCCCGGAGTGCGTTTCGCGGTGGACGCCTACGTCAACTTCGCCCGCCGCGCCTCCTGGCAGGAGGCGGCCAGCAGCTCGCTGACCGAGCTGTTCGCGCCGACCATCCACCAGTCGCGGCTGGACAGCTGGCCGGCGCACTACCCGTGGATCGATGCCGGCGGCTACGATTATTTCCGCAAGCGCCTCAAGGAAGCGCGCCGCGACGTCGAGCACGGCCTGCGCATCACCCTGGCGCACTACACCACCGTCGAGTCCCAGCAGCGCATGCTGGAGATCCTGCAGTTCAAGCTCGACGTGCTGTGGAGCATGCTCGACGCCATGAGCATGGCCTACGAGCTGGACCGCCCGCCGTACCACACCGTCACCCGCGAGCGGGTCTGGCACAAGGGTATTGCCCTGTAATCCGGATGGTGGGCAGACGCTGCGGGTGTTGCACACCCTGCGCCTGCCGAGGCTTCCCCGTCGTAGGGTGCGCCGCGCGCACCTTCACCGCGTCATGGTGCGCACGGCGCACCCTACGGAGATGTACCCCATGAGCGATGACATCCAGCTCAAGATTCCGGCGCTGCGCCGCGGCTTCCGCTTCCAGTGGGAACCGGCGCAGGGCTGCCACGTGCTGCTCTATCCCGAGGGCATGATCAAGCTCAACGACAGCGCCGGGGCGATCCTCGCCGAGGTCGACGGCCAGCGTAGCGTCGCGGCGATCATCGCCGACCTCGGCGCGCGCTTCCCCGACGTGCCGGGCATCGACGAGGACATCCTGGCTTTCCTGGAGGTGGCCCGTGAACGGTTCTGGATCGAGCTTCGCTAAGCCGGGGCATGTGCCCGGCCCGCCGCTCTGGCTGCTCGCCGAGCTGACCTACCGCTGCCCGCTGCAGTGCCCGTACTGCTCCAACCCGCTGGACTTCGCCCAGCACCAGGAGGAGCTGTCCACCGCGCAGTGGATCGAGGTGTTCCGCCAGGCCCGCGCGCTGGGCGCGGCGCAGCTCGGCTTCTCCGGCGGCGAGCCGCTGGTGCGTCAGGATCTGGCCGAGCTGATCGCCGCCGCGCGCGGGCTGGGCTACTACACCAACCTGATCACCTCGGGCATCGGCCTCACCGAGCAGCGCATCGCCGAATTCGCCGAGGCCGGCCTCGACCATATCCAGATCAGCTTCCAGGCCGCCGACGAGGAGGTGAACAACCTGCTGGCCGGCTCGAGGAAGGCCTTCGCCCACAAGCTGGAAATGGCCCGCGCGGTGAAGAAGCACGGCTACCCGATGGTGCTCAACTTCGTCACCCACCGGCACAACATCGACAACATCGAGCAGATCATCCGCCTGTGCCTGGAACTGGAGGCGGATTTCGTCGAGCTGGCCACCTGCCAGTTCTACGGCTGGGCCGAGCTGAACCGCGCCGGGCTGTTGCCGACCAAGGCGCAACTGGAGCGCGCCGAGCGCATCACCAACGAGTGGCGCGACCGGCTGGCCGCCGAAGGCCACCCGTGCAAGCTGATCTTCGTCACCCCGGACTACTACGAGGAGCGTCCCAAGGCCTGCATGAACGGCTGGGGCAGCCTGTTCCTCGACATCACCCCGGACGGCACCGCGCTGCCCTGCCACAGCGCGCGGATGCTGCCGGTGCAGTTCCCCAAGGTCACCGAGCACAGCCTCGAGCACATCTGGTACGACTCCTTCGGCTTCAACCGCTACCGCGGCGACGACTGGATGCCCGAGCCGTGTCGCTCCTGCGACGAGAAGGACCGCGACTTCGGCGGCTGCCGCTGCCAGGCGTTCCTGCTCACCGGCGACGCCGACAACGCCGACCCGGTGTGCGGCAAGTCGCAGCACCACGGCCTCATCCTCGACGCCCGCCGCCAGGCCGAGGAGGCGCCGAAGGGGCTGGACGAGCTGACCCACCGCAACGTGCAGGCCTCGCAACTGATCTGCAAGGGCTGAGGGCGATGGCGGAACTTCCCTGCGGCGCCTGGCCGAGCAGTTGGTCGGCCAGCGATGCCGCGGCGGCCAGCCGCGACTTCGCCGAGCTGCGCGCCGGTCTCGGCGGCCTGCTGTGGCTGACCTTCGACCCGGCCGAGGCGGCCTGCAGCCTGTGGCTGTGGCGCGCCGGCGCGGCGCGGCGGCTGACCCCGGCGGGCTTCTCGGTGCGCAGCCGGGTCTACGAATACGGCGGCGGCGCCTTCTGCGTGCTAGCGGACGGCGTGGCGCTGGTCGGCGAGGCCGACCAGCAGGTCTGGCATCTGCCCGTGGCCGCCGACGGCACGCCGGGCGAACTGCGTGCGCTGAGCGCCCATGCCGAGCGCCGCTACGGCGACCTGCACTGCGCCCCGGCCTGGCAGGCCGTGCTGGCGGTGGAGGAAAGCCGCGAGTCTGGCGCGGTGCGGCACCGCCTGGTCAGCCTGGATCCGGCCGACGGCGCGCGCCGGGTGCTGGTCGAGGGCGCCGACTTCTACAGTGCGCCGCGGGTGTCCCCGGATGGCCGCTGGCTGGCGTGGATCGAATGGGATCGTCCCGAGCTGCCGTGGACCGCCACCCGCCTGTGCCGCGCGGCGCTCGGAGCCGACGGCCGCCTCGGCCCGCACGAGCGGGTGGCCGGCGGTGCGGGCGATGAGTCCCTGCAGCAGCCCGGTTTCGCCGCCGATGGCCGGCTGACCTGCCTGAGCGACCGTGACGGCTGGTGGCAGCCGTGGCACGAGTGCGGCGGGCGCTGGCAAGCGGTCGGGACCGGTGCTGCGCATGGCGCAGCCTACGAGCGTGGCGTCATGCCGGTAGGGGGCGCCATGCGCACCGCCACGGCCCATGGTGCGCAGGGCGCACCCTACGCTAAGGCGGCACCGTCCGTAGGGTGCGCCCTGCGCACCAGCAGCTCCGGCGCCAGCCAGGACTGGAGCGCACCGCGGCCCATGGCCCAGGCCGACCACGCCCCGGCGCCCTGGCAGTTGGGCACCGTCAGCCACCTGCCGCTGGCCGGCGGCGGCTGGCTGCTGGCGCGCCTGGAGGAAGGCTGGGGCCAACTGGTCGAGCGTGACGCTGCCGGCCGCGAGCGGTGTCTGGCCGGCGAGTTCTCGCGCTTCCGCCAGCTGGCCGCCGACGACCGGCACTTCTACTGCATCGCCGCCGCGCCGGAGCGCCTGCCGGCGGTGCTGGCCGTCGCCCGCGCCTCGGGAGCCGTGCAGGTGCTGGCCGGCGGCGAGCAGCCGCTGGCCGAGGCCGAGCTGTCGCGCCCCGCGTCGATCCGCTTCGCCACGGGCGCGGGGGAGAGCGCCCAGGCGTTCTTCTATCCGCCACGCAACGCCGCCTGCGCGGTAGCGGCCGGCGAGCGGCCGCCGCTGGTGCTGTTCCTGCACGGCGGGCCGACCTCGGCCTGCTATCCGGTATTCGATCCGCGCATCCAGTTCTGGACCCAGCGCGGCTTCGCCGTGGCCGATCTCAACTACCGCGGCTCCAGCGGCTTCGGCCGCGCCTGCCGGCTGCGCCTCGCGGGCGCGTGGGGCGAAATCGAGGTGGAGGATGCCGTGGCGCTGGTGCGGCATCTCGGCGCGGCTGGGCTGGTCGATCCGGCGCGCGCCTTCATCCGCGGTGCCAGCGCCGGCGGCTACACCGCGCTGTGCGCGCTGGCCTTCCACGACTGCTTCCGTGGCGGCGCCAGCCTGTACGGGGTCAGCGATCCGCTGGCCCTGCGCCGCGCCACCCACAAGTTCGAGGGCGACTACCTGGACTGGCTGATCGGCGATCCCGTGCGCGACGCCGAACGCTACGCGGCGCGCACGCCGCTGCGGCATGCCGGGCGCATCCGCGCGCCGCTGATCTTCTTCCAGGGCGGTCTGGATGCAGTGGTGGTGCCGGAGCAGACCGCGGCGATGGTCGCCGCCCTGCAGGGCAACGGCGTGCCGGTCGACTGCCACCTCTATCCCGACGAGCGTCACGGCTTCCGTCAGGCCGCGCACCTGGCCGATGCTCTGCAACGGGAATGGGAGTTCTATCGCCGCCAGCTCGCGTGAAGCCGTCGTGCCGCCCCGAACGCTACCGCAGAGCGGCTGGGCCACCTTCGGTGGATTGCAAAGACCGAGCAATGCAGTAGGCTGTCGCCTTGTAACAACCCATAACAACAACGATGCCGTCAGGTAGAGCATGTCCATTACGCCGCTTCGCAAGTTCGTCAGCCCGGAGATCATCTTCGGCGCCGGCTCCCGCCACTCGGTCGGCAACTACGCCGCGACCTTCGGTGCGCGCAAGGTGCTGGTGGTCTCCGATCCCGGCGTGCAGGCGGCCGGCTGGGTGGCCGACGTGCAGGCCAGCCTCGACCAGCAGGGCATCGCCCACGTGCTGTTCACCGACGTGTCGCCCAACCCGCGCTCCGAGGAGGTGATGCTCGGTGCCGAGCTGTACCGCGCCAGCGGCTGCGACGTGATAGTCGCGGTGGGCGGCGGCAGCCCGATGGACTGCGCCAAGGGCATCGGCATCGTCGCCGCCCACGGGCGCAGCATCCTCGAGTTCGAGGGGGTGGACACCATCCGCGTGCCCAGTCCGCCGCTGATCCTCATCCCCACCACCGCCGGCACCTCGGCCGACGTGTCGCAGTTCGTGATCATCTCCAACCAGGCCGAGCGGATGAAGTTCTCCATCGTCAGCAAGGCGGTGGTGCCGGACGTGTCGCTGATCGACCCGGAGACCACGGTGAGCATGGACCCGTTCCTCTCCGCCTGTACCGGCATCGACGCGCTGGTGCACGCCATCGAGGCGTTCGTCTCCACCGGCAGCGGCCCGCTCACCGACCCGCACGCGCTGGAGGCCATGCGGCTGATCGGCGGCAACCTGGTGCCGATGATCGCCAATCCGCAGGACATCGCCCTGCGCGAGAAGATCATGCTCGGCAGCATGCAGGCCGGCCTGGCGTTCTCCAATGCCATCCTCGGCGCGGTGCACGCCATGAGCCACAGCCTCGGCGGCTTCCTCGACCTGCCGCACGGCCTGTGCAACGCCGCGCTGGTCGAGCACGTGGTGGCGTTCAACTTCGACGCCGCCCCGGAGCGCTTCCGCGTGGTCGCCGAGACCCTCGGCGTCGATTGCCGCGGGCTGACCTCGCAGCAGGTGCGCGGGCGGCTGGTCGAGCACCTGATCGCCTTCAAGCACGCGGTCGGCTTCGAGGAAACCCTGCGCCGTCACGGCGTCGGCAGCTCGGACATTCCCTTCCTGTCGCAGCACGCGATGCAGGACCCGTGCATCCTGACCAACCCGCGGCAGTCGACCCAGCGCGACGTCGAGGTGGTGTATGGCGAAGCCCTCTGAGCGGCAGCCCGGCAGCGGGCTGCCGGCTCCCTCGGCGGCGCCGCGCCCGGAGGTCGCCGACCTGCTCGGTCTCGGCAGCCACTCGGCGCGCAAGAGCTACTATCCCGAGCTGGCCGCGCGCCTCGACGAGCTGGAGCGCGAGCGCAACCGCTACAAGTGGCTGTTCGAGCACGCGGTACACGGCATCTTCCAGGCCAGCCTGCACGACGGCATCCGCGCCGCCAACCCGGCGCTGGCGCACATGCTCGGCTACGACGACCCGCAGGAGGTGCTGTGGTCGCAGCGCGACCTGGCCGAGCAGCTGTTCGTCGGCGGCCCCGCCGAGCTGGAGCGCATCGGCTATGCGCTGCGCCAGGGCAAGGGCCTGTTCGGCTACGAGACGCGCCTGCGCCGGCGCGACGGCAGCTGCATCGACGTGGTGATGAACCTGCTGCTCAAGCCCGACGCGGAGGGCCTGGTCGAGGGCTTCGTCGCCGACATCACCGAGCGCAAGCAGGCCCAGCTGCGCCAGCTGCAGCTCAACATCGAGCTGGAGCAGCGCGTCGCCGCGCGCACCGCCGAGCTGCTCGAGGCCAACCGCCACCTGCAGCAGGAAATCCGCGAGCGCGAGCGCATCCAGTGCGAGCTGCGCGAGGCGCGCGACGCCGCCGAGGCGGCCAACCAGAGCAAGGACAAGTACCTGGCGGCGGCCAGCCACGACCTGCTGCAGCCGCTCAACGCCGCGCGCCTGCTGATCGCCACCCTGCGCGAGCGCGCGCTGCCGGCCAGCGAGGCCAACCTGGTGGAGCGCACCCACCAGGCGCTGGAGGGCGCCGAGGACCTGCTCGCCGACCTGCTCGACATCGCCCGCCTGGACAGCCGGGCGATCCGTCCCGATCTCGCCGTGTACCGCCTCGACGAGCTGCTGGCGCCGCTGGCCTCGGAGTTCCAGTCGGTGGCCGAGGCCGCCGACCTCGAGCTGCGCGTGCGCATCCCGCGCCTGGCGGTGCGCACCGACTTCCGCCTGCTCACCCGCATCCTGCGCAACTTCCTCAGCAACGCCTGCCGCTACACCGGCGAGGGCCGCGTGCTGCTCGGCTGCCGGCGGCGCGGCGGGCACCTGCTGATCGAGGTCGCCGACACCGGGCGCGGCATCCCGGCCGACAAGCTGGAGGAGATCTTCCTCGAGTTCAACCAGCTCGACGCCGGCCGCGCCGCCGAGCGCAAGGGCGTCGGCCTCGGCCTGGCCATCGTCGAGCGCATCGCGCGCATGCTCGACTACCGCATCCGCGTGCGCTCGCAGCCGGGGCGTGGCTCGTTGTTCAGCATCGAGGTGCCGCTGGCCGAGTACGTCGCGCCGGCACCGGCCGCGCGGCCGCAGGAGACGCCGGGCAACCCGCTGCCGGGGCGCCGGGTGCTGGTGGTCGACAACGAGCCGGACATCCAGCAGAGCATGCAGGCGCTGCTGGTCCAGTGGGGCTGCGAGGTGCGCGTCGCCGGCGGCCTCGACGAGGCGCGCGCGCGGCTCGCCGACGGCTGGCAGGCCGAGCTGCTGCTGGTCGACTACCACCTCGACCAGGGCGCCAACGGCTGCGACCTGGTGCGCAGCCTGCGCGAGGAGACCCGCCTGCCGCTGCCGGCGGTGATGATCACAGCCGAGCGCAGCGAGCAATGCCGGCGCAGCCTGCACGAGCACGGCATCCCGCTGCTCAACAAGCCGGTCAAGCCCGGCAAGCTGCGTGCCGCGCTGAGCCAGTTCCTCGCCTGAAAGTGTGAGCTCCGTCACCTATTGAGTTGCTCGCCTGCGACAAAAGTCGTACGCCCCGATTAAATCCTGCGCGCGAGGCCGCGGTCATGGACCGATCATGGATCCGCCTCGCGCCAACAAGAACAAGAGGAGCAGGATGATGTTGAAGCGTATGGCGTTGGCGCTGGGACTCGGGCTGGGTGCGACCCTGGCGCAGGCCGCTGATGTGTTGCGGGTATACGGCTGGGAGGGCCGCCTGGCGCCCAGCGTGATCGAGGCGTTCGAGAACCAGAGCGGCATCAAGGTGGAGTACACCACCTACTCCAAGGCCGAGGATGTGCTGCGCGACGTCGGTTTCGGCATCCGCTACGACGTGGTGTTTCCCGCCCATTTCCATCTGCCGGCACTGATCGATTCGCAGCGCCTGCAGCCGCTGGATCAGGCCCGGCTGAGCAATCTCAAGCAGGTCGACCCCGATCTGCTGGCCATGCTCAGCAGCTTCGAGGGCGAGACCCGCCACGCCGTGCCCTACCTGTGGGGCACCGTCGGCCTGGCGCTGAACGTGTCCAAGGTGGTCGACACCCTGGGCGTGCAGCCGGAGGACAGCTGGGGTCTGCTGTTCGACGCGCAGAACAGCGCGCGCCTGGCCCAGTGCGGCATCGGCCTGCTCGATGCGCGCGAGGAAGCGGTGTCGCTGCTGCTCAACTACAAGGGCCGGGCGCTGGGGCGCAGCGGTCCGCGGCAGATCCAGCAGGCCGGCGCCGACCTGGCCGCGCTGCGCGGCAAGGCCACCAGCTTCGGCAACAGCGCCTACATCGAGCAGCTGGCCAGCGGCAAGCTGTGCATGGCCATGGCCTGGAGCGGCCACGTGCTGAAGGCCGCCGACAGTGGCGCGCCGCTGCGTTACGTCACCCCGCGCGAGGGCGCGCTGATGTTCATCGACACCATGGCCATCCCGCGCAACGCCGAGCACGTCGATGCCGCCTATCGCTTCATCGACTTCCTCGCCAGCGGCGAGGCCAACACCCGCAACGCCCGCGAGACCCTGTTCTACCCGGTCACCCGCATCGACTCGCCGGCCATGGCCAGGCTGGCCAGCGAGCGACTGGATCTGGTGGTCACCGGCGAGCAGCGGCGCAGCTACTACTACCTGGAGGCGCTGAGCGCCAAGCAGAAGAATGCGGTGGATGCCTCCTGGGTCCAGGTGGCCGGCAAGTAACTCCCGCTCCGCACCGCCGCGCGCCGCTCAGCCGGTGCGCGGCGGCCAGTCCTCGCGCAGCCGTTCGAGCTGCGCGTCCTTGTCCTCCCACAGCCGGTTGACCCACTGCTGGAACTGCAGGCGGAACGCCTCGTCCTGGTCGTAGCTGCGGCCGAGGAATTCACCGGGGATCGGCCGCGCGGCGAAGCTCACCGCCACCCGGTGCAGGTTGCCGCACAGCAGGTCGCGAAAGCGCGGGCGGCCGTCCGGGTAGTGGATGGTTACGTCGACCAGCGTCTCCAGCTGCTCGCCCATCGCGCCGATCGCCAGGGCGATGCCGCCGGCGCGCGGCCGCAGCAGGTGGCGGTAGGGCGACTGCTGATCGGCGTGCTTGGCCTCGGTGAAGCGGGTGCCTTCGAGGAAGTTGAACAGCGCCACCGGAACGCCGCGCAGGCGCGCGCAGGCCTGGCGCGCGGTGGCCAGGTCGCTGCCGCGCTTCTCCGGGTGGCGCGCGAGGTAAGCCTTGGAGTGGCGCTGCATGAACGGGAAGTCGAGCGCCCAGCAGCACAGGCCGAACACCGGAATCCAGATCAGCTCCTGCTTGAGGAAGAAGCGCAGCAGCGGCAGGCGGCGGTTGAGATGGTACTGCAGGACGAAGATGTCCACCCAGCTCTGGTGGTTGCTGATCACCAGGCAGGAGCCGCGGCCGGGTAGGGTGTCCAGGCCCTCGAGGCGCCAGCGGATGGCGCCGAGGCGGTCGATCCAGGCGCGGTTGCCGTCCGCCCAGCACTCGGCGATGTGGCCCATCAGGCGCCGGCTGAGACGGCGGCTGGCGGCGAACGGCAGCAGCTTGAGCAGCGCCAGGGCGAACAGCGGCCAGCACCACAGCAGGGTGTTGAACACCAGCAGCAGGCCGGCGACGAGGCCGCGCAGCGGCGCGGGCAGGGATCGCAACATCTTCGGTTTCCACAAGGTCGAAACGGGGAGCGCGGCGGATGATAGCCCAGCCTTCGTCAGGCTTCAGGCCCCGTCGGCCATCTGTCCCGCGGCGGGTCGCATTCGGCCGGGGAGAGACGTAGAATCAGCATTCATACTTCATTCGCAAAGGTTTCATACCATGCAGATCGCGGCCAACAAGGCGGTATCCATTGACTACACCCTGACCAACGAAGACGGTGAGGTCATCGACAGCTCCGTCGGCCAGGCCCCGCTGGTCTACCTGCATGGTGCCCGCAACATCATCGCCGGTCTGGAGCGCGCCCTGGAAGGCAAGCAGGCCGGTGACGAGCTGGAAGTGACCATCGAGCCGGAAGATGCCTACGGCGACTACAGCGTCGAGCTGGTGGCCGTGCTCAACCGCTCCATGTTCGAAGGTGTCGACCAGCTGGAAGTCGGCATGCAGTTCCACGCCTCCGCTCCGGACGGCGGCATGCAGGTGGTAACCATCCGTGACATCGAAGGCGACGACGTCACCGTCGACGGCAACCATCCGCTGGCCGGCCAGCGCCTGAACTTCAAGGTCAAGGTGGTCAACGTGCGTGACGCCAATCCGGAAGAAATTGCACACGGTCACATTCATGGCGAAGGTGGTCACCACCACTGAGTCGCCAGGCTCGCAGCGGAACATCTGCTGCTAAGCTGGAGATGAAGCACGCCGGGGCGCTGTTGCGGATCGCGATAGCGCCCTTTTGCTGAGTACGCTATCGGCCTGGAGTCATGCGATGAGCATATTTCATGATCTGACCCTCAAAGCCCTGGATGGCGGGGATCTGCCGCTGGCGCCGTTCAAGGGCAAGGTGGTGCTGGTGGTCAACGTCGCCTCGAAGTGCGGCCTGACCCCGCAGTACGCCGGTCTTGAGCACCTCCACCAGCAGTACCGCGAGCGCGGCTTCAGCGTGCTCGGCCTGCCGTGTAACCAGTTCGCCGCCCAGGAGCCGGGCGACGAGGCGCAGATCCGCGAGTTCTGCAGTCTCAACTACGGGGTGAGCTTCCCGATGAGCGCCAAGGTCGAGGTCAACGGCCATGATCGCCACCCGCTCTACCTGCTGCTCGCCGGCGAGGGCGCGGAATACCCCGGCGACATCACCTGGAACTTCGAGAAGTTCCTGGTCGGCCCCGACGGCCGCGTGCTCGAGCGCTTCTCGCCGCGCATTCCCCCGGAAGACCCGCACCTGATCCAGGCCATCGAGAAGGCGTTGGACGGCCTGCCGGCCTAGCTTTCGTCCGCGGGCGGAGGAAGCCCGCCCGCGCGCTTCCTCCTGCTCAGTGGCTGGCCGCCACCAGGCGCTCGCTGCCCTGTTCGCGCACCCAGAACACCGTCGCCCCGGCCACCGCCGCCGGCATCAGGACGATGTTCAGCCCCGGCACCAGCAGCGCGGCATAGGTGGCGGCGCCGAAGCCCAGGCTCTGCCAGCGCTTCTCGCGCAGCCAGGCGAGCATCTCGTTCCAGCCCATCTTGTGGTTGTCCGCCGGGTAGTCGATGTACTGCACGGCCATCATCCACACGCCCAGCAGCAGCCACAGCGGCGCGGCGAGCAGGTTCAGCCCGGGAATCAGCGACAGCACCAGGAGGCCCAGGGCGCGCGGCAGGAAGTAGGCGAGCTTGCGCAGTTCGCGGCCGAGGGTGCGCGGGATCATCGCCAGCAGCTCGCCCCAGCGGAACGGCGGCGCGACGTCGCGGCCGCGCACCACCGTCTCCACCTTCTCGGCGAGGAAGCCGTTGAACGGGGCGGCGATCAGGTTGGCCAGCAGGGTGAAGCTGAAGAACAGGATCAGCAGCACCAGTATCACGAACAGTGGCCACAGCAGGTATTCGAGGAAGGTCAGCCATTGCGGCAGGGTCGGCATCAGCGCGTCGACCCAGTAGCCGAACTGCTGGACGGCCAGGGTCAGCAGGGCGGCGAACAGCAGCAGGTTGACGGTCAGCGGCAGGATCACGAACAGGCGCAGACCGGGGCTGAGGATCAGGCGCAGGCCGGCGGCCAGGTAGCCGGGGCCGGAGAGGGCTTGCAGGGGCATGGAAGGCTCCATCGATGACACGCGGCAACCTTAGCATGGTCGGCCGGACGCCGCGGGGGCGCCCGGCCGCTCGCGCCTGCGTCAGCCCAGCGCGGTGAACAGCCGGCGCTGGCGCCGCGCGGTGAGCAGCGTCCAGCCCAGCAGCAAGGTGCACAGGCCGGCCAGCGGCCAGGCGCGCCACTGCAGGTAGGGCGTCAGGCCCTGCATCGGCACCACCTCGCCGCGCAGCACGGCGCGCTGGAACTGCGGCGCCTGCGCCTGCACCCGGCCGAACGGGTCGATCAGCGCGGTGACGCCGTTGTTGGTGGCGCGGATCATCCAGCGGCCGCTCTCCAGGGCGCGCATCTGCGCCATCTGCAGGTGCTGCAGCGGGCCGATCGAGGTGCCGAACCAGGCGTCGTTGCTCACTGTCAGCAGCAGCTCGCTGCGCGCGGCGAGGCTGGCGGCGAACTCCGGATAGACCACCTCGTAGCAGATGTACGGGGCGATGCGGTAGCCGCGCGCGCTGAGCAGCGCCTGGTCGGCCGGGCCGCGGGCGAAGTCGGACATCGGCAGGTCGAAGAAGGCGATCAGCCCGCGCAGCAGGTCCTGCAGCGGCACGTACTCGCCGAACGGCACCAGCTTCTGCTTGAGGTAGGTACCGCCGCCCTGGCCGATCGCCTGTAGGGCGTTGTAGTAGCGCGGTCGGCCCTCGGCGTCCTTCTCGCGCAGCGGCACGCCTGTGATCAGCGCGGCGCCCCGCTCGCTGGCGAAGCGGCCCATCACCGCCAGATAGCCCTCGGCGTATTCGCGCAGCACCGGCACCGCGGTTTCCGGCCACACGTAGAGGTCGGCCGGCGCCTCGGCGAAGGTCAGGTCGCGGTACAGGGCGAGCTGGGCGTTGAGCTGCTCGGGATCCCACTTGAGGTTCTGCGCGACGTTGCCCTGCATGGCGGCGACCTTGAGCGGCGCGCCGGCCGGCCGGGTCCAGGCGTGGTCCTGGAGCCACAGCCCGCCACCCCACAGCCCGGCCAGCAGCAGGCCGGCGCCGAGCAGGCAGCGGCCGCGCAGCAACAGCGCCGGCAGGTTGGCCAGCAGGGCGGCGGTCAGCGCCATGGCGAACGACAGCAGCCACACCCCACCGAGCGGCGCCAGGCCGGCCAGCGGGCCGTCGAGCTGGCCGTAGCCGATGTACAGCCAGGGGAAACCGGTGAACAGCCAGCCGCGCAGCGCCTCCTGGGCCACCCACAGGGCGGCGAAGGCCAGCGCGTCGGCCAGCGGCGCGCGCTCGCGGCGCAGCCACTTGGCCCAGGCCCAGGCCGGCAGGGCGAAGAACAGCGCGAGGCCGGCGCAGAACGCCAGGGTCAGCAGGCCGGCCAGTGCCGGCGAGGCGGCGCCGTAGTCGTGGATGCTGACGTAGACCCAGCTGGTGCCGGCGGCGAAGACGCCGAAGCCGTACAGCCAGCCGCGTACGGCGGCGGCGCCGGGCTGCAGGCCGCGCAGGCCGAGGTAGAACAGCGCCAGCGACAGCAGGCCGAGCGGCCACAGGTCCCAGGGGGCGAGGGCCAGCGGGGTGAGGGCGCCGGCGGCCAGGGCCAGCAGGTGACCCGGCCAGCCCGGGCGGGAGATCCAGCGCATGGAGATTCCTTGGCGAAAGACAGGCGCGGGCAGCTTAAAGGAGCGGCGCGCATCCGGGTAGGGTGGGAAACGGCCGCAGGCCTTTCCCGCCATGGGGCCGCCAGCGCTGGAGGATCGCTGCGCGAGCCTTCCGCGGGGTGGCCGTCCACCCCGCATTCGGCGCAGCGGTCTCAGCGTGCCAGCGGGGTCAGGCGCAGCAGGTGGATGCGCCGGCTGTCGGCGTTGAGCACGCGGAAGCGGAAGTCGCCCAGCTCGATGGTCTCGTTGCGCTTGGGCAGGTGGCCGAAGGCGCTCATCAGCACGCCGCCGAGGGTGTCGAATTCCTCGTCGGAGAAGGCCGCGTCGAAGAACTCGTTGAACTCGCCCACCGGGGTCAGCGCCTTGACGATGAAGTCGCCGCTGGGCAGCGCCTTGATGAAGCTGTCCTCCTCGACGTCGTGCTCGTCCTCGATCTCGCCGACGATCTGCTCGAGCACGTCCTCGATGGTCACCAGGCCGGCGACGCCGCCGTACTCGTCGATGACGATGGCCATGTGGTTGTGGGTGCTGCGGAATTCGCGCAGCAGCACGTTGAGGCGCTTGGACTCGGGCACGTAGGTCGCCGGGCGCAGCAGTTTCTGCATGTCGAAGGAGTCGCGGCGGTCCTCCAGCAGCAGCGGCAGCAGATCCTTGGCCAGCAGGATGCCGAGCACCTCGTCGAGGTTCTCGCCGATCACCGGGTAGCGCGAGTGGGCCGCGGCGATGATCGCCGGGAGGAATTCCTGCGGGTTCTGGCAGGCCTTGATGCTGATGATCTGCGAGCGCGGGATCATGATGTCGCGCACCTGCAGGTCGGCGACCTGGATGGCGCCCTCGACGATGGACAGCGCCTCGGTGTCGAGCAGCTTGTTGTCATGGGCGTCGCGCAGGACCTCGAGGAGCTCCTGGCGGTTCTTCGGCTCATGGGCAAAAGTCTGGATGATTCTTTCCAGCCAGGACTTCTGCCCCTGGCTCGATCGGTCGTCGCTCATGTGTCCTTACTCTTCGTCACAGGCGTAGGGGTCGGGATAGCCCAGTTCGGCAAGCAACTGGCGTTCCAGCGCCTCCATTTCCTCGGCTTCGGCGTCTTCGATATGGTCGTAGCCGAGCAGGTGCAGGCAGCCGTGGAGGGTCAGGTGCGCCCAGTGGGCGTCCAGGGCCTTGCCCTGCTCGGCGGCCTCGCGGGCCACCACCTGGGCGCAGATCACCAGGTCGCCGAGCAGCGGGATGTCCAGCAAGCCCTCCGGGATCTCGGCGGGGAAGGACAGCACGTTGGTGGCGTAGTCCTTGCCGCGCCAGGTGCGGTTCAGCTCGCGGCCCTCGGCCTCGTCGACGATGCGGATGGTCAGCTCGGAGGGCGCCGTGCGCTGGCGCAGGGCCAGCTCGCACCACTGGCGCAGTTGCGCCTCGCTGGGCAGATCGCCGGCCGTGGTGGCCAGCTGCAGATCCAGTTCAACCTGCATCGGATTCGTCCTTGGCGGTTTCCGCGATCCTGTCGGGCTTGCCCTGCAGGCGCTGCTCGTGGCGGTCGTAGGCCTCGACGATGCGTTGCACCAGCGGGTGGCGCACCACGTCCTTGGCCTTGAAGTGGGTGAAGCTGATGCCCGGCACGTCGCGCAGCACGTCGATGACGTGGGCCAGCCCCGACTTGGTGCCGCGCGGCAGGTCGACCTGGGTGACGTCGCCGGTGATCACCGCGGTGGAGCCGAAGCCGATCCGGGTGAGGAACATCTTCATCTGCTCGAGGGTGGTGTTCTGGCTCTCGTCGAGGATGATGAAGCTGTTGTTCAGGGTGCGCCCGCGCATGTAGGCCAGCGGGGCGATCTCGATCACCTGCTTCTCGATCAGCTTGGCCACCTGCTCGAAGCCGAGCATTTCGTAGAGGGCGTCGTACAGCGGGCGCAGGTAGGGGTCGATCTTCTGGGCGAGATCGCCGGGCAGGAAGCCGAGCTTCTCGCCGGCCTCCACCGCCGGGCGCACCAGCAGGATGCGGCGCACCTGCTCGCGCTCCAGGGCGTCCACCGCACAGGCCACGGCGAGGTAGGTCTTGCCGGTGCCGGCCGGGCCGATGCCGAAGTTGATGTCGTTGTCGAGGATCGCCTTGACGTAGCGCTGCTGGTTGGCGCCGCGCGGGGTGATGTGCGCCTTGCGGGTCTTCAGGGTGACCGTCGGTACCTGGCCGGGCACGGCGAGATCCTCGAGGCCGGACTCCTGGAGGAACAGGTGGACCAGCTCCGGGGTCAGCTCGGTGGCGTGGGTCTCGCGGTACAGGCGGCGCAGCAGGCGCTCGGCGGTGTGGCTGCGCTGGGCGTCGCCGACCAGTTCGAACTGGTTGCCACGGTTGCGGATCTCGATCGTCAGGCGCTGCTCGATCAGGCGCAGGTGCTCGTCGAATTGTCCGCAGAGGTTGGCGAAGCGGCGTGCTTCGAAGGGTTCGAGGATGAAGCGGTGGTGTTCCAGGGGAGCGTTCAAGGTCTTCTGTTGGCCGCCATTCGGCTGAGTGATGATTGAAGAATAACCGCAGGGGGGCGAGCGGGAAAGCATCCCGGCATTGGTCTATGGTGGCATGTGGCTGGCACCGGGACGCCAGGGGCGTCCCGGTGTCTGCGGTTCAGCCGTTCACCAGGCTGCCGCGCAGCGAGTGGGGGTAGGCTTCCTCGATGAGCACGTCGACGAACTGGCCGATCAGCCGCGGGTTGCCGGCGCGGAAGTTGACCACCCGGTTGTTCTCGGTGCGGCCCTGCAGCATGCCCGGATCCCTCTTCGAGTAGTCGCTGACCAGGATGCGCTGCACGCTGCCGACCATGCGCCGGCTGATCTCGAAGCCCTGCTGGGCGATGCGCGCCTGGAGGATCTGCAGGCGCTGCTTCTTGACCTCATCGGGGGTGTCGTCGGCGAGGTCGGCGGCCGGGGTGCCGGGGCGCGCGCTGTAGACGAAGGAGAAGGAGAAGTCGAAGCCGACGTCCTCGATCAGCTTCATGGTCTGCGCGAAATCCTGTTCGGTCTCGCCGGGGAAGCCGACGATGAAGTCCGAGCTGATGCACATGTCGGGCACCGCCGCCTTGAGCTTGCGGATCCGCGACTTGTACTCCAGGGCGGTGTGGTTGCGCTTCATCGCCGCGAGGATGCGGTCGGAGCCCGCCTGCACCGGCAGGTGGACGAACTTGACCAGCTTGGGAATCTCGGCGTGGGCCTGGATGATGGCGTCGGAGAACTCCAGCGGGTGGCTGGTGGTGTAGCGGATGCGCTCGATGCCGTCGATCGCCGCCACCGCGTGCAGCAGCTCGGCGAAGTCGGCGATGCGGCCGTCGCCGGCATCGCCGCGGTAGCCGTTGACGTTCTGGCCGAGCAGGGTCACTTCGCGCACACCGTTGTCGGCGAGGTGGAGGATCTCGGCGAGCACGTCGGCCAGCGGCCGGCTGACCTCCTCGCCGCGGGTGTAGGGCACCACGCAGAAGGTGCAGTACTTGCTGCAGCCTTCCATCACCGAGACGAAGGCGCTGGGGCCGTCGACGCGCGGTTCGGGCAGGCGATCGAACTTCTCGATCTCCGGGAAGGAGATGTCCACCTGCGGCTTTCGCGTGGTGCGCGCGGCGTCGATCATCTCCGGCAGGCGGTGCAGGGTCTGCGGGCCGAACACCACGTCGACGTAGGGCGCGCGCTCGCGGATCGCCGCGCCTTCCTGGCTGGCCACGCAGCCGCCGACGCCGATCACCAGCTCGGGGTTCTTCTCCTTCAGCGGGCGCCAGCGGCCCAGCTCGGAGAACACCTTTTCCTGGGCCTTCTCGCGGATCGAGCAGGTGTTGATGAGGATCACGTCGGCTTCGGCCGGGTCCTCGGTGATTTCGAGGGCCTGGTGTTCGCCCAGCAGGTCGGCCATGCGCGAGCTGTCGTACTCGTTCATCTGGCAGCCGTGGGTTTCGATGAAAAGCTTCTTGGCCATGGGAGATCGTCGGCGAATCGAGGGAATCGCGCATTATAGGCGGCGCCGGCCGGCCTTCCTAGGCTCCATGGTCGGGTGGGGGGATATGCTAGGATGCGCGCCCTTCCTGCCATAGCGTCGGACTGTCGAGTCATGAACAAGCCCGCCCCCATCTTCAAGGTGATCTTCCAGAACCAGGGCCAGGTGTACGAGATGTACGCCAAGGCCATCTACCAGAGCGACCTGTGGGGCTTCCTGGAGATCGAGGAGTTCATCTTCGGCGAGCGCACCCAGGTGGTGGTCGATCCCAGCGAGGAGAAGCTCAAGGCGCAGTTCGAGGGCGTGGTGCGCAGCTTCGTGCCGATGCACGCGATCATCCGCATCGACGAGGTGGAGCGCCTGGGCACGGCGAAGATCAGCGAGGCCAAGGGTGGCGGCAACGTCATGCCGTTCCCCATGCCGCCCATGCCGGAGCGCTGAGCTCCGGCAAGCCCGTAGGGTAGAAAACTCGCGCAGCGATTTTCTACCGGTTCTATGCCGTGCCACGGCTGGTGGACAATCGCTGGCGCGAGTTGTCCACCCTGCGCCCGTGCAGCCAGCAGCCAGTCCGTAGCGGCGAATTCATTCGCCCAACGCGCACCCACTGAGGCGAGTGAACTCGCCCCTACGCGATTGATCCTGCCACGCAGGACTCAGGGCAGTGGCGCGAAGGGCGAGCGCAGATCGCTGGCCTGCAGCTCCTGCAGGTAGTTGCGGAAGATCTCGCCGAGCACCCGGTTGGCCTGCTCCATCTGCTCGCGACTCATGCCCTCGGCCACCTCGTCGGCGCTGTCCAGCGCATCCTCGGCACCGTTGACCGCCGCCATCTTCAGCACGATGTAGGCCTGCACCTGATTGGCCGGCACGCCCTCGCCATGCCAGAACAGGGTGCCCAGGCGCAGCTGGGCCTCGGCATGGCCCTGCAGCGAGGCTTGCTCGTACCAGTGCACCGCCTGCGGCAGATCCTTAGCACGGCCCTGGCCGGCGTAGAAGAATTCGCCGAGCTCGAACTGTGCCTGCGCGTCGCCGCCGTCGGCCAGGTCGCGGCACTGGGCGAGCGCCTGCTCCAGATCTTCCGGGCGGGTATCGAGGACGCAGCGGCTGGTGGCCGGGATCAGCAGGGAGTTGCCACCGGCTAGGCCCGGCAGCGGGGTGGTCAGCAACAGGCAGCCCATCAGCAGGGTGCGGCCAGCACGGTTCATGGCGATCGGACATCTCCCGGGAAACGCGGGTAAACGACTACCCGTCCGGCGCACAGCGCCGGCGTCCACATTATGGGATAAGCCGCCGGGTCATGACAGGGGGAAAGCGGTTTTTCCTGCTGGCCTGGCGCCAGCATCCGGGGCTGGGTGCCGCCGGCGGGCGCATGCGGCCGGCGGACGGCCACATGCGCCGGGGCGGTCAGGCCTGCTTGAGGGCGGCGAAGGCGCGCTCGGCGGCGTCGAGGGTGATCGCCAGCTCGGCCTCGCCATGGGCGATCGAGGTGAAGCCGGCCTCGTAGGCGGACGGCGCCAGGTACACGCCGCCGTCGAGCATCAGGTGGAAGAACTTGTTGAAGCGCCCCGCATCGCTGGCCATCACGTCGGCGAAGGTGACGATGTCTGCGGCTGCGCTGAAGTACAGGCCGAACATGCCGCCCGCCTGGGTGGTGACGAACGGGATACCGGCGGCATCGGCGCGCTCCTGCAGGCCCTGCAGCATGCGGCTGGTGTAGTCGGTCAGCTCGGCGTGGAAGCCCGGACGGCTGATCAGGCGCAGGGTGGTCAGGCCGGCGGCCATCGCCAGCGGGTTGCCGGACAGGGTGCCGGCCTGGTAGACCGGGCCGAGCGGGGCGATGCACTCCATGATCGCGCGCTTGCCGCCGAAGGCGCCGACCGGCATGCCGCCGCCGACGATCTTGCCGAAGGTCGACAGGTCCGGGGTGATGCCGTAGTGGGCCTGGGCGCCGCCGAGGGCGACGCGGAAGCCGGTCATCACCTCGTCGAAGATCAGCACCACGCCGTGCTGGTCGCACAGCGCGCGCAGGCCCTCGAGGAAGCCCGGCGCCGGCGGCACGCAGTTCATGTTGCCGGCCACCGGCTCGACGATGATGCATGCCACGCTCTGGCCGACCTCGGCGAGGGTCTGCTCCACCGCGGCGATGTCGTTGTACGGCAGGGTCAGGGTGTGCTTGGCGAAGTCCGCCGGCACGCCGGCCGAGCTGGGTACGCCCTGGGTCAGCGCGCCGGAGCCGGCCTTGACCAGCAGGCTGTCGGAGTGGCCGTGGTAGCAGCCCTCGAACTTGATGATCGCGTCGCGCCCGGTGTAGCCACGGGCCAGGCGGATGGCGCTCATGGTCGCCTCGGTGCCGGAGCTGACCATGCGCACCAGCTCCATCGACGGCACCAGCTGGCAGACCAGCTCGGCCATCTCCACTTCCAGCGCGGTCGGCGCGCCGTAGGACAGACCGTGCTCGAGCTGCTTGCGCACCGCATCGAGCACCTCGGGGTGGCCGTGGCCGAGGATCATCGGGCCCCAGGAGCCGACGTAGTCGACGTAGCTCCGGTCGTCCTCGTCGATGACGTAGGCGCCTGCGGCGTGCTTGAAGAACAGCGGGGTGCCGCCGACGCTCTTGAAGGCGCGCACCGGCGAGTTGACGCCGCCGGGGATGTGCTTCTGGGCATTGCTGAAGAGGATTTCGGAGCGGGACATGGAGGGGTCTCTCGAAAGAAAGGTCAGATGTCGGCGAACAGTTGGCTGAAGGCGTGCGCGCGGCGCTCGACTTCGGCGGCATTCGGGGCGGCGAACAGGGCGTGGATCACGGCGACCATGCTGGCGCCGCGGGCGATCAGCCCGGGAGCGTTGTCGAGGGTCACGCCGCCGATGGCGACGATCGGCAGACGCAGGCGCGCGCGCGCCTCGTCGAGCAGCTCGGGGGTGGCGGCCGGGGCGCCGGGCTTGGTCTGCGAGTTGAAGAAGCGGCCAAAGGCGACATAGCTGGCGCCTTCGTTGCGCGCCTGCTCGGCCAGCTCCAGACGGGCGTGGCAGGTGGCGCCGATGATCGCGTGGCGGCCGAGCAGGGCACGGGCGGCGGACAGCGAACCGTCCTCCTGGCCCAGGTGCAGGCCGACGCCCAGCCGTGCGGCCAGCTCCAGGTCGTCGTTGATGATCAGCTGCGCGCCGTGGCGCAGGCACAGCTCGGCCAGCGCTTCGGCCTGGCGCAGGCGCAGCGCGGCGTCCGTGGACTTGTCACGGTACTGCAGCAGCTTGGCGCCGCCCTTGAGCGCGGCCTCGACGTAAGGCAGCAGGCGGCCGTCGGCCAGCAGCTGGCTGTCGGTAATGGCATAGAGTCCGCGCAGCGGCTTCATCGACAGGCTTCCTCGGCAACAGAATGTCAGGAACGGAAATCCAGCGGCAGGCGGCGCGGCACGTACTGGCCGTGGCCGGGCTGCTCGGCGTCGCGCAGGGTGCGCCAGGTGTAGTCGAGCGCCGAGCGCACCGCGCTGACCAGCTCCTCGCCCAGCGCCAGGCGGCCGGCCAGGGTGCTGGCCAGGGTGCAGCCGGAGCCGTGATAGCTGCCCGGCAGGCGCGCGCAGGTGAAGTCGTGGCGACTGCCGTCGCGCGAGTACAGGCGATTGTGCACCTCGCGCTCGTCGCCGTGGCCGCCGGTGATCAACAGGTGCTCGCACAGCGGCAGCAGCTTCGCGGCGCAGGCGTCGGCACTGCCCTCGGGCAGCTCGGCGAGGATGCGCGCCTCCGGCAGGTTGGGGGTGGCGATGCGGCACAGCGGCAGCAGGCGCTCGCGGATCGCGTAGCCGACCTCGTCCTTGCCCAGCGCGCCGCCACCGCCGGCGCGCAGTACCGGGTCGCAGACCAGCGGCACGCCGGGCAGGCGGGCCATGATCTCGACCACGGTGTCGACCATCTCCAGCGAGCCGAGCATGCCGAGCTTGACCGCGGCGACCGGCAGGTCGCGGATCACCGCATCGGCCTGGGCCAGTACCCAGGCGCGGTCGAGGACGCGGAAGTCGCTGACGTTGACGGTGTCCTGCACGGTCAGCGCGGTGACCGCCGGCGCGGCGTGGCAGCCCTGGGCGAGCAGGGCTTCGATGTCCGCCTGCAGGCCGGCGCCGCCACTGGGATCGTGGCCGGACAGACAGAGGACGACGGGACGGGAAGGGTATCGGTTCATGGCTGCCGAGCTTACCACCAAAGTCGGGTGGCTGCCTGCGTATGGCCGGGCAGCGCGCCGCGCTTCTGCTTCACTGCAAGAAATGCAGCGAACAGGAGGTGGACGATGAGCCTGGAGCAGTATGCGGAAACCCACCTAGTGACCAACCAGCCCGCGCCGCTGGACGGCGCCAACCTGTACCGCGGCGACCGCCCGCTGCAGGAGTGGCTGCTGCGCTTCGGCGCCGCCTGGGGCGAGGCGCGCCTGGTCGAGTACGGCGAACTGGCCGGTGGTCCGCTGCTGGCGGCGGGGTTCGCCGCCAACCGCCATGTCCCCGAGCTGCGCAGCCACGACCGCTACGGCTACCGCATCGATCAGGTCGAGTTCCATCCGGCTTGGCACCGGCTGCTGCAGGCCGGCATCGCGCACGGGCTGCACGCGCTGCCCTGGCGCGAGCCGCGCCCCGGCGCCCAGGTGCTGCGCGCCGGGCTGTTCTACCTGCACAACCAGGCCGAGGCCGGCAGCGCCTGCCCGCTGACCATGACTCACGCCGGCGTCGCCGTGCTGCGCCGCCAGGGCGAGCTGGCCGAGACCTGGCTGCCGAAGGTGCTCAGCCTCGACTACGACCCGCAGCCCTTGCCGATCGGCGACAAGCGCGGCCTGACCCTGGGCATGGCGCTGACCGAGAAGCAGGGCGGCACCGACCTGCGCGCCAACAGCACGCGCGCCTTCGCCGTCGGCGCGCGCGGGCCGGGCCAGCTGTACGAGCTGCTCGGGCACAAGTGGTTCTGCTCGGCGCCGATGTCCGACGGTTTCCTCACCCTGGCGCACAGCGAGGGTGGTCTGAGCTGCTTCCTGCTGCCGCGCCTGCGCCCGGACGGCGCGCATAACCGCATCCATATCCAGCGCCTCAAGGACAAGCTGGGCAACCGCAGCAACGCTTCGGCGGAACTCGAGTATCGCGGCGCGCTGGCCTGGATGGTCGGCGAGGAGGGCCGCGGCATCGCCACCGTGCTGGAGATGGTCGCGCTGACCCGCTTCGACTGCATGACCGGTTCGGCGGCGCTGATGCGCCAGGCGCTCAGCCAGGCCCTGCACCACTGCGCGCAGCGCCGCGTCGGCGACCGGGTGCTGGAGGCGCAGCCGCTGATGCAGAACGTGCTGGCCGACCTGGCGCTGGAGTCCGAGGCGGCGCTGGCCCTGAGCCTGCGCCTGGGCCACGCCCTGGAGCGCCCGGAGGACGAGCAGGAGCGCCATTTCGCCCGCCTGCTCACCGCGGTCGGCAAGTACTGGGTGTGCAAGCGCGCGCCGGCCTTCGTCAACGAGGCGCAGGAGTGCCTGGGCGGCGCCGGCTACGTCGAGGAGAGCATCCTGCCGCGGCTGTACCGCGAGGCGCCGGTCAACTCGATCTGGGAAGGCTCGGGCAACGTGCAGTGTCTCGACGTGCTGCGTGCGCTGGACAAGACGCCGGCGGTGGCGGAGGCGCTGTGTGCCGAACTGGCCGACGGCCACGGCGAGGCGCGCCTCAGGGCGCTGGTGCTGCGGATCAAGCACGCCCTGCGCGATCGCGACGGCCTCGAGTACCGCGCCCGCCAGCTGAGCGGCGAGATCGCCGTGGCGCTGCAGGCCAGCCTGCTGCTGCAGGGCGCGCCGCAGGTGGTCAGCGACGCCTTCCTCGCTGCGCGCCTGGATGCGCCGGCCAGGGGCTACGGCTGCCTGCCGCGCGGCGTGGAAGTGGCGGCGCTGCTGGCGCGCAGTCGCCTGCATGGGTTCGACTGAGCGGGCGCAGCGCAGGCGGGCGGCCTGCTAGAATGGCCGCCCCTGCCCATCGCGCTGTCGCGGCGGCTCCGGCGAGCCGCACGGGCGCCGTTCTGCGAAATCATCATGGCCTTTGTCGATCCCTCCCGCTTCAGCAACCCCCTGCGCCGTTTCGCCCGCACCCTGGTGGCCGATGCCAGTCCCGAGGTGGCGGCGCCCCTGCCGTTGCCGGAGAGCCTGGCCGACGAGCCCTGGTTTTCGGTGGGGCGCGCGCAGGCCAGCCTGGGCGGTGCGCGGGTGGATGGCTGGTGCCTGCAGGAGTGGCCGGGGCAGGCGCTGCGCGCCACCTTCAGCGCCTGCTGGCGGGACGGCGACGGCAGGCTGTGGAACGTGTTGCCCGGTGGCCGCACCTGGCTGTTCCTGCCCGATCCGCGCCGCCGCTACGCGGGCGTGCCGATCGCGCCGCGCTACCAGGCGCTGAGCCGCGACGTGCTGCTCGCCGACTTCCTCAGGGTCAGTGCCGAGCTGGCGCGCCTGGCGCCCGACAGCGTGGCGCGGCAGACCCTGCAGCAGACCGCAGAGCGCCTCGAGGGCTGGCTGGCGCTGGGCGGCAAGGGCGACGCCCCGTGTCCGTGCCAGAGCGGCAAGCGTTACCAGAACTGCTGCAGCCGCCGGCTGCGTGACAGCCTGTGATGGCTCGTCCGCCGCGTCCGTCGTCGCCCGCCCCGCGTGCCCGCAAGGGCGCGCGGGGGCCATCCGCCGCCCGCCCGCAGCCGCCGCGCCGCCAGGCCAAGGCACCGCCGGCCGAGCCGCGGCTGATCCTGCTCAACAAACCGTTCGACGTGCTGACCCAGTTCGCCGACGCTGATGGCCGCGCCACCCTCAAGGACTACGTGCCGGTGCCCGGCGTCTATCCGGCCGGGCGTCTGGATCGCGACAGCGAGGGCCTGCTGCTGCTGACCAACGACGGCCGCCTGCAGGCACGCATCGCCGATCCGAAGCACAAGCTGGCCAAGACCTACTGGGTGCAGGTGGAGGGAGAGGCGAGCGAGGAGCAACTGGCGCGTCTGCGCGCCGGGGTGGAGCTCAACGACGGACCGACCCTGCCGGCCGAGGCGCGGCGCATCGCGACGCCGGCGCTGTGGGAGCGCGATCCACCGGTGCGTTTTCGCAAGAACGTGCCGACCTGCTGGCTGGAGCTGGTGATCCGTGAGGGGCGCAACCGCCAGGTGCGCCGGATGACGGCGGCGGTGGGCTTGCCGACCCTGCGCCTGGTGCGGGTACGCATCGGGCCGTGGGGGCTGGACGGGCTGGCGCCCGGAGAGTGGCGGGACGTGCCGGCGCGGCTGTGAGCCGCCGTGTGCAATGAGGTTGCCCGGCGGGCTGGAGCAGCCCGCCGGGCACATGATCAGTAGAACGACTTGATCAGGTTGATGCCCTTGCCCAGCACTTCGCGCCAGGCGGCGAGGTCTTCGCCGTTGGCCTCCGGGTCGTGCTGCTTGACCGACAGCAGCAGCGAGTCCAGCCACAGGTCGTACAGTTCCGGGCGGATGTCGAAGCCTTCGCGGGAGTGGCTCTGGCCGAGCGCGCGCAGCTTGGTGTCGGACATGCCGCGGGCGTACAGCACCAGATTGAGGATGCCGGCGCGCAGCAGGTGTTTCTGCGCGGTCATGTCGGTCTTGACGAACTTCTCGCGAATCGCCGGCGAACTGGAGAGGAAGTGCTGGTAGAAGGTATCGAAAAAGCTCGGGCTGGCGCAGCAGCGGCCATAGCTTTGCATCACGCGGTTGGCGGGAGTCATGATTTTCCTTGGTTGGGCCAATAGCTGCGCGCTCCACCCTATCCTGCGGCAGAGTCTCGTGCAGCTTTGCGGATTACATGCCTTCGAGGCTACCGATCACCAGTGTCTTGATGACGAAGCCGAGTACGCCCAAACCGAGGGCAAAGAAGAGAACCATGGTGCCGAACTTGCCGGCATTGGATTTTTTCGCCAGATCCCAGACGATGAATGCCATGAAGCCGACCAGGGCAACGATCAGGCTGTTCATCATCCAGTGCTCGAAAACTTCGGGATCCATCATCCCTCCTGCAGGATAGAAAAAAGACGGTCAGGGGGCGGCGATATGTAGTTGTAGAGCGGCCACGCAGGCATGCGTCAAAACGCCGGCGATTATAGTCGCTACCTCTGGGTAAAAAAATGTTTGAGCGCGAAAACGTTAGACATTTGTCGCATAAATGTTCAGCGCAGATGTTCTAACGGCAGCTCGGTGCCGGCCAGCACTTGGTTGAGC
Organism: Pseudomonas oryzae; assembly: GCF_900104805.1. Lineage (NCBI taxonomy): Bacteria > Pseudomonadati > Pseudomonadota > Gammaproteobacteria > Pseudomonadales > Pseudomonadaceae > Pseudomonas > Pseudomonas oryzae. The sequence continues at coordinate 4,567,445 of NZ_LT629751.1, forward strand.
ACGAAACTGGAGCGCACGCTGGACACGCCGTCGATGCGGGTCAGGGTGCCGAGCAGGAACTGCTGGTAGTGGTCCATGTCCGGCACCACCACCTTGAGCTGGTAGTCCGCCTCCATGCCGGTGACCAGGCTGCACTCCAGCACCTGCGGGCACTGGCGGATCACCGATTCGAAGTGGGCGAAGCGCTCCGGGGTGTGGCGGTCCATGCCGACCAGCACATACACGGTGAGGGTCAGGCCGAGCTTCTTGCGGTCGAGCAGCGCCACTTGGCGCAGGATATAGCCGTCGTCCTCCAGTTGCCTGACTCGCCGCGAACAGGGCGAGGGCGACAGGCCGATGCGCTCGGCCAGCTCCTGGTTGGAGATCCGCGCATCGCGCTGCAGTTCGGCCAGGATACGAAGGTCGTAGCGGTCGAGTTTGCTCATGGTTGCCGGCTCTTCTGGTTGGATTGCGCTTCTTGCTTGTCGATTAGTGAATTATTGCGCAAGGGTGGCTTTGGTGGGCAATTTTCGCAAGCACCTGCTGCGCCGGTGAGCGTACAGTTTGAATCAGTTTCACGGCCCGGACGCTCTCCCGCGCGCAGCCCAATCAGGCAGCGCGCTGCCGACGACCCACAAGGTTACGGCCCCAGGCCCGCATCGCCCACGAGGCCGTGCGCACGAGCAAGCCGCCATCGCGGCTACAGTCCGGACGAAACAACTTGAAAGGGGCCGCGAGGCCCCTTTTTCTTGCCCGCAGGAAACCTGGCCGGCAGTCACTGCTGCGGGTCGGCGTGCACCAGCACCTCGGCGCGCGGGAACTCGGCAAGGATGGCGAATTCGACGGCCTCGCACAGGTCATGCGCCTCGTGCAGGGTCATGCTGGCCGGCAGGTCGAGGTGCAGCTGGACGAACCAGCGGGTGCCGGACATCCGCGTGCGCAGATCGTGGGCGCCGAGCACGCCGGGCACGCCGAGGGCCAGCTGCTGCATGCGTTCGCTGATCTCCAGCGGCAGCTCCTTGTCCATCAGCACCGCCGCCGACTCGCGCACGATGGTCAGCGCGCTCCACAGGATGTACAGGGCGATGGCGACGCCGAACAGCGCATCGGCGCGCGTCCAGCCCCAGGCGGCGAGCAGCAGGGCGGCGAGGATGCTGGTGTTGAGCAGCAGGTCCGAGGCGTAGTGCAGCGAGTCGGCGCGGATCGCCGTGGAGCCGGTGACCCTGACCACGTGGCGCTGGAACATCAGCAACAGCCCGGTGAGCGCCAGCGACAGCAGCATCACCGCCACGCCGATGTGGGTGGCGGCGATCGGCTGCGGGTCCTGCAGGCGTTCGAAGCCGCGGATGCCCACCAGTACCGCGCTGATGGCGATGAATACCGCCTGGCCGAGCCCGGCCAGTGCCTCGGCCTTGCCGTGGCCGTAGCGGTGGTCGGCGTCGGCCGGGCGCAGGGCGTAGTGCACCGCGATCAGGTTGATCAGCGAGGCGGCGCCGTCCAGCAGCGAGTCGGTCAGGCCGGCGAGCAGGCTCACCGAGCCGCTCAGCCACCAGGCGAAGGCCTTGGCGGCCACCAGGGTCAGTGCGGTGGCCAGGGCGGCAGCCGAGGCCAGACGCATCAGGCGGCCGTGTTCGCGGCTCAGGCTCATCGTGGTTCTCCTCAGGCAGCCGGGTGCAGGCCGAAGGCGGCGAGCTGCTCGAGGTTGCCGCCGTGGCGGATCAGGCGCGGATCGTCGAGCTGCAGGTCGCGAGCCAGCTCCTCGCGCAGGATGGCGCGCAGGCGGGCATGGTCGATGTGACCGTCGCTGCCGACCGCCTCCTGCAGACGTTCGGGGGCGACCGAGTAGCGGCCTTCGGGCAGGTAGATGGCGCCGGTGGCGAAATCGATGGCGAAGGCGATCAGGCCCGGCACCACGTAGAACAGGATACCGATGGCATTCAGGGCGGCGACGGCCGGATCGATCTGGCCGTTGAGCTGGCCGCGGCGCTCCGGATAGAACAGGGTGCCGCAGCCGGCGAGCTGGGCGAGCAGGGAGGCGGCGAGCACGCCGCCGACGATCCGCTGTGAGGTACGCATGCTTGTTCTCCTTGAGAGTGAGGGCGGGGCAGTTGCTTAGGCCCGCTCCGGCTGGCCGAGGTTCCGGCCGGCGGCGCGGCTCGCCATGACGGCAAGCGGCAGCGCCGCGGCCGGACTCCGTCGCCGCAGCCGATAAGGCGAGCCAGCCGATGGCCCGCTCGTGGCCTGTGCGGTTGGTTGGTCAGCTCAAGTGCGGATGGCCATGGTGCCGCGACAAGGCGCCGCGACGGGGCATAGCAGGGCTATGACGAGGCACGGCAACCCCGTATCGGGGCCACGGGCACCGAAATTGACTCACTGAACCAACCAGACAGGCCACTCGGTGCCGCAGCCCGGCTCCAGACAGTGGCGCACAGTTTAAGCGTTCGGCCATGACGGCCGGAAGGCGCCAGTGCTTCGCCGCTATAATCGCTGGCTTTGCCGTCAGCCGTTGCGAGTGCCCATGAGCCTGTCGTCCGCCCTGCCCATCGATGCCGTCCTGCCCGCACTGCGCGCGGCGCTCGCCGAGCGCCACGAGGTGGTGCTGGAGGCGCCGCCCGGCGCCGGCAAGACCACCCGCGTGCCGCTGGCGCTGCTCGACGAACCCTGGCTGGCCGGGCAGACCATCGTCATGCTCGAGCCGCGCCGCCTGGCCGCGCGCGCCGCCGCCGAGCGGCTGGCCAGCGAGCTGGGCGAGCAGGTCGGCGAGACGGTCGGCTACCGCATCCGCCTGGACAGCAGGGTCGGCCCGCGCACGCGCATCGAGGTGGTCACCGAGGGCATCCTCGCCCGCCGCCTGCAGGACGATCCGGGCCTCGAGGGCGTCGGCCTGGTGATCTTCGACGAATACCACGTTTTGCCATTTGCACGATAAATCACATTTCTTGTCAAAAATCATGAGGTGAGGAGTGACCCAGGCATGCCCTTCGATGTGTAGCTCCCGAAGCCTCAGCTTCCGCAGGCTAGAGATATCGCGTCCGGCTCACCACTCACCATGGTCATGCGGGGACTGATGCATAACGCATGTTCCTACGGGTCGTTGCCAGAGGGCAGTAGAACTCTTCATCCCTGAGGGAACCTGCGCCTACTCGTTGACGAGTTCGCGCCCCGTTGGGCTTCCAGGGCGTCGACCCAGCAAGGGGGCTGCGGCGTTTTCGTCGGGAGGAGACGCGCCCCGTCGCCGCCCCAGTCCTCGGCCAAATGACGGCATTCGGCCAAAAGCGGCCTGTTCCGCAGGACGCGGCAGACCTCCATTTAGGCCTGGAGGCGTCTACAAAACTAGGGGCGATTCAGTTATTACTAGCCAAAATCCGCGAGGTGCCTTAAAACTGCAGCCTCTGCTGAGTCGCCATGTTCAAAGGAGGAACTTGATTTGGTTGAGCCTGCGGTTGTTGAGCGCGTTCTCTGCGTAGTGGACAGATGTCTGAGAAGCCAGTTTCCTGACGACTACTACAAGCGCTGTTTGTACGCGTCGTTCGGGGTGCACAGGCTGCTGCAGGCCCAGGGTTACAGCCCTGTAATCGTGGGAGGTAATTTTGGGGCCTTTGTTGTATCACGAGATCAACGAACTGCTTCGATCCAAGGGTACGCATCCGGCTCTGGCGAGCATTCCCACTATTGGGTCGAGCTAGATGGCTCCATCATTGACCTGGCAACCTACTACTTGCCAATCGAGTCCAGCTTCCAGGCCTGCGAGGTGCCAGCGGTGTTTTGGAATGCGAGCTACCCGTTACCTAAGGGGCTGATCTATAACCCGGCTTTCCGCTCACCATCGTCGGATATCTCGCATCTGGCGCCGCATATCATCGAAAAGATGGAGCCTTTCCTTGCCGCCTGCCACGCCCGAATGGCGAAACCGCTGGCCAAGCCAAAAATTGGGAAGTGGCTCGTTACTACGCCCTCATCCATCCTAAAAGCGGCCAGCAAAGGTGATCCATGGGCACGAGCGGTGATTCGATATGAATCCATGCCTGCATAGCACCTCACCATAGGATGAGCGGATTATCCCGACGAGCTCAGCTTCGACCTGCCGGTGTATAGTGATCTTGCCCAGCAGCCGTGGACACGGGCTTAAGCACTCATCCGGGCCTCGAAGGCCTCCGGGCTGATGTGCCCCAGCGTGCTGTGCCGCCGCTGGCGGTTGTAGTCGATTTCGATGTATTCAAACACGGTTTCACGCATCTGGGAGCGGGTCACGAAGCGCTCGCCGTGGATGCATTCCACCTTCAGGCTGTGGAAGAAGCTCTCCGCGCAGGCATTGTCGTAGCAGTTGCCCTTCGCGCTCATGCTGCATTGCAAGTGATAGGTACGGATCAGCTCCTGATAGGCCGCCGAGCAGTACTGGCTGCCGCGGTCGCTGTGCACAATCACGCCCGTGGGCTGCTTGCGTCGCCACAGCGCCATGCGCAAAGCATCGCCGGCCAAGTCGGCCGTCATGCGCTCGCCCATGGCCCAGCCGATCACCATCCGTGAGTACAGATCGATAACCACCGCCAGATACAGCCAGCCTTCCTCTGTGTGCAGATAGGTGATGTCACCTACCCATTTCTGGTTCGGTGCCGATGCCGTGAAATCCTGCTTGAGCAGGTTCTCTGCCACCGGCAGCGAGTGTCGGGAGTTTGTCGTGGCCTTGAACTTCCTGGCGGCCCTGGCGCGCAGTCCTTGCCGTTGCATCGAGGCAGCAACCGTCTTGCGATTGCAGGACAGCCCAGCCTCCCGCAGATCGTGGCACAACCGTGGAGCTCCGCTGCGCCCCTTGCGTGTGCTGTATGCCTGCGCGACCTGCCGATCCAGTTCGGCCCTTCGCTGGTCGCGCATTGATGTTTTGCGTGAGCACCAAGCGTAGAAGCCACTGCGAGCGACGCCCAGCACTCGGCTCATGGTTTTCACCGGGAACTGCAAGACGTGCGCTCTCATGAAGGCGTACTTCACTTGAGGCTCTTGGCAAAGTACGCGGCGGCCTTTTTTACGATGGCCAGCTCCTCAGCTTGTTCAGCCAGCAGCCGCTTGAGCCGGGCGTTCTCGTCGGCCAGTGACTGCTCGCGCTCGCTGCTGGTCTGGGTATGCTGCTTCTTGCTCCGCCAGCCGTAGAGCTGGGAGGCATGGAGGCCAAGCTGTTCGGCAGCTTTACTGACACCGATTCGCTCGGCCAAAGCCAGCGCTTCGTCCTTGTAGGCTTGAGAATGGCGGGTGCGGGTTTGTTTCATTGAGCTTGCTTGTCTTGCCATGGTTCACCTCGTGCAGTGTATCGCTTAACGGGGTGTCCACTGGGGCTGGGCAAGATCACTGAGGCAGCGACCCCATGCGCAGCCAGCCTTGCAGGGTATCGGTATCAGAAGGGGTTAAAACAAAAGGAGCTGCTGGCCGGGGCATCTGCGCGCTCAATCCATGAGGAGAAAGCAGGCAGTATACCCACCTCATCGTAGATAAACGAACTATCAAGACACTCCACTAGCTCTGATGGGGGATACCTCTTGAATGCGTGCAGCGCATGTGATTGCTCTCGCTCGTTTCGTCTTCGCATAACGGCTGCGACAATTCGTGGAGGATGCCGCAGTGGGCAGCGGTACTCGGCTCGTTGCAGCATTCACGCAAGCTCTTGAGCTGTTGCTCCAGCTGGCGAAGCTCCTCGATGCGTGCGGTGACATGGCCGATGTGCGCGTCCAGCAGGGTGTTCACATCGGCGCAGTGTTCGCTGGGAGCATCCTTGAAGTGGAGCAGTCCCCGAATCTCGGCGTGTGTCATGTCCAACATGCGGCAACGGCGAATGAAGGACAGCCTTTCGACATGCGCTTCGGTGTAGATGCGAAAGTTGCCGTCGCTGCGGGCGGGCGAGGCGAGTAGCCCCTCGCGCTCGTAGTAGCGGATGGTTTCGACCTGGGTGCCCGTGGTTCTGGCCAGCTCACCGATTTTCACGTTGTTCTCCGATAGCCGGGTCTGGTGACTCCTGCTTGCAGCATAGGCTCTTGACTCTGTAGTCGCTACAGGTTGTTTACTCGTGCCCAACGTCAGGCTTGGGGGTACAGCATGGGTGAGTGCAACGCTGTTGGGTGCGGTTGTTCCACTACGTCGTTAGCGGAACCGAAGCACCTTGCCACCGGAGCGGGAAAGGTCGTGCAGTACCGCATCGACAACATGGACTGTCCCTCCGAGGAACGGCTGATTCGCGACAGGCTGGAGCCGCTCGCCGGAGTGACAGGGTTGGAGTTCAACCTGATGCAGCGCACGCTGACGGTGAACCATCAGCTCGATTCGTTGGAACCGGTCGAAGCTGGATTGCGCGCCATCGGCATGCAGGCCCAGCGTCTTGCCCTTCCAGCCGAGCAGGTGTGCACGATGTTGAGCATCGCGAAGATGGATTGCCCCACCGAGGAACGGCTGATTCGCGACAAGCTGACCGGAATGCCTGGCGTCGAGTCCCTGGACTTCAATCTGCTGCAACGCCGTTTGACGGTCACGCACAGTCCCGAGAGCCTGAATGCCATCTTGGGCGCGCTGACAGCCATCGGCCTCGAAGGCAGTGTCGAACCGAGCGTTGCCGCCGAGCCGTCTCCCGGCACCCACCATTGGTGGCCACTGGCCATGGCGGGCGTGAGTGCGACCCTGGCCGAGGTCGTGCACTGGTTGAACGGTGGCAATCACTGGCTGGTCGTGGCGCTTGCCGTGCTGGCGATTGGTGTAGGCGGACTCTCGACCTACAAGAAAGGCTGGATTGCCCTCAGGAACCGCAACCTGAACATCAACGCGCTGATGTCGATTGCCGTTACCGGAGCGATGCTCATCGGCGAGTGGCCGGAGGCGGCCATGGTGATGTTCCTGTTCGCCCTGGCCGAGGTGATCGAGGCCAGATCGCTCGACCGTGCGCGCAACGCGATTCGCGGCCTGATGGAACTCGCTCCGGAAACGGCCACCGTTCAGCAGCCGGATGGCAGTTGGCTGGGTGTGCCCGCCAGACAGGTGGCGGTGGGAGCCATGGTGCGTCTGCGTCCGGGCGAGCGAATCGCGCTGGATGGCGTGGTGACTCAGGGGCACTCGACCGTGAACCAGGCACCGATCACCGGCGAGAGTTTGCCGGTGGACAAGACCGTGGGTGACAGCGTGTTTGCCGGTACGATCAACGAGACGGGGTCGTTCGAATTTCGAGTGACGGCCGAAGCCAGTCACTCGACGTTATCCCTGATCATTCATGCCGTCGAATCCGCCCAAGGGAGTCGGGCGCCGACCCAGCGCTTCGTCGACCGCTTCGCACGGATCTATACGCCGGTAGTGTTCCTGATCGCCTTGCTGACAGCGGTGATACCGCCGTTGTTCTTGTCCGGCGAGTGGATGGACTGGATCTACAAGGCGCTGGTGCTGCTGGTGATTGCCTGCCCCTGTGCGCTGGTGATCTCCACGCCAGTATCCATCGTCAGCGGCCTGGCTGCGGCCGCCCGCAAGGGCATTCTCATCAAGGGCGGTGTGTACCTTGAGGAGGGGCGCAAGCTAGCCACGCTGGCACTCGACAAGACCGGCACCATCACCCATGGCAAACCGGTGCAGACGGACTTCATGTCTTTGCGCGGAGACGAGGCTCGGGTTCACTCCCTGGCGGCCAGCCTCGCTGCGCGCTCGGATCATCCGGTGTCGCAAGCCGTCGCCCGCGCGGCAAACGAAGCCGGCTTGACGTTATACCCGGTGGCCGATCTGGCTGCCATTCTGGGGCGTGGTGTGCGTGGTCGTATCGACGATCATCTGTACCAGCTGGGCAACCACCGACTGATCGAGGAGCTTGGGCTGTGCTCGGAAGCTATCGAGGCGCAGCTTTTTGCCCTGGAGCGTCAAGGCAAGTCGGTGGTGCTGCTGGTCAACCAGCACGAAGTCCTGGGCATGTTCGCGGTGGCCGACACGGTGCGAGAAACCAGTCGCGAAGCGATCAGCGAGCTGCACGCCCTCGGGGTGAAAACCCTGATGCTCAGCGGCGACAACATCCATACCGCCGAAACCATTGCCCGCTCGGTCGGCATCGACGAGGCTCGCGGTGGGCTGCTGCCGGAAGACAAGCTCAAGACCATCGAAGGGCTGATGACGAGCGACAAGGCCGGTGCGGTCGGCATGGTGGGGGACGGGATCAACGATGCGCCCGCGCTGGCCCGGGCGAGCATTGGCTTCGCCATGGGGGCGGCGGGTACGGATACCGCCATCGAGACGGCAGACGTTGCGCTGATGGACGACGACCTGCGCAAGATTCCCGCATTCATCCGGATTTCGCGGGCGACCACAACGGTGCTGCGTCAGAACATCGCTTTAGCCCTCGGAATCAAGGCGGTCTTCCTGCTGCTGACGTTCACCGGGCAGGCTACTCTGTGGATGGCGGTGTTTGCCGACATGGGGGCGAGTTTGCTGGTGGTAGCCAACGGGCTTCGGTTGCTGCGCAAGTAGAGGGTTTGCGTGCTCCTGCGCTCCACGAGTGCCGATCCATGGGTGCAAGCCAGGCTGGAAAATGCGGGCCGTCGGTCCCGTCAGGTTTTCTTGCCAGACTGCAGCTGTTAAGATTTCACATAACCAATCCATCTACGATCAAGTACTTATGCGCCGTTGGCTAACGATTCTCCTGCTGGTGATGTTGCCGCTGCAGCTCGGTTGGGCTGCATTGGGCAGCTATTGCCAGCACGAATCGGGTGACCAGACGAAGCATTTCGGCCACCACAGTCATCAGCACAAAAGCCAGGCGGGAAGCGAGGACGACGACGGCCCCGATCCCCAAGGCGGCAAGAACCCGCATGGCGATTGCAACGCCTGCGTTTCCGCTGGCGTCACGCCGATCTTTTCCGATGCCGCCCTGTTTGATGTGAACAGCTCGTCATCTGGCAAAACAGGGTTCCAGGCTCATCCGCTGTCCCGGCCATCCTCTCCGCCTGAGCGCCCTGCCTGGGCCCGCCTCGCCTGATCGGCGAGGCGACTCCTCTCTCCCTGCCCCGTCCAACGACCATCGTCACCGACGATGAGCGTTGGCGTGCCGCGAGCCAGCTGATGGCGTCTCGCCGATTCCCCGTGAGCTTTTTCATCACTGGAGAATCGGGATGTTCCCAAGCAAAACCAGAAAATGGCTGCCCTGTGCCTTGCTCGTGCTGGCCACCGGCAGTTCGTTGGCGCAGACAGCGCCAAGTGCTTCCAGCCTGCAGTCGGTCACTGCCGGCCCGTTATCGCTGAAGCAAGCCTTCGATACCGCGTGGGCGCGTCAGCCCGAAGCGGAGTCCTCGTCTGCGCGTCGTGAGGCGGCCACTGCCCGTCGAGCTGTCGCCGACAGCTGGACCGCCGAGCCCATGGCCCTGGAGCTGTCGAGCAAAGGCGACCAGCTCAATGGCAACGATGGCAGCCGCGAGCACAATGTCGGCCTCGCCATCCCCCTGTGGCTGCCTGGCGAGCGCTCGCGTACGGGAGCCGTGGCCGAGGCCGAGGCCCAGTCCACCGCCAGTCGCGCCTCGGCTGCGCAGCTGCGCACTGCGGCTGAAGTGCGCGAGGCGTACTGGCAGTGGCAACGCAGCCGGGTCGAAGCAAGCCTGGCCAGCGAGCGCGAGGGCAATGCCCGACAGCTCGCGGCCGATGTTGCCAAGCGGGTCAAGTCGGGCGAGCTGGCCCTGGCCGATCAGCACCAGGCCGAGGGGGCTGCGGCCTTGGCCGAGATCGAAGCGGCGCGAGCCAAGAGTGCGCTGGCGACGGCTGCGCAGCAGTTGCGCAGCCTGATTGGCACCCTGCCAAGTGGTCGCGAAGAGGCTGCACCTGGCGTAGTTACCGGTGAGCCGGTACCCGCGTTGCCCGCCGACTTCGCTGTGCTGGATGCCCAGCATCCGGCGGTGTCCGCACTGCTGGATCAGGCCGAGGTCGCTCGCCGCTCGGCCGAGCTGGCTCGCGTGCAGACCCGAGCCAATCCCGAGTTGACCTTGTCTACCAGCCGCGAACGCGAGCCGGGGGAGTCCTATGACGAAAGCCTCACCCTAGGCATTCGCATCCCCTTCGGTTCGGGCAGCCGCAATCGCGCCAAGCAAGCCACGGCCGAGGCCGAGGCCATCGAGGCCGAGGTGCAGGCGCGTCTGGCGCGTGAGCGCCTGCTCGGCGAGCTGGAGGCCGCCCGGCTGGCGTTCGAATCCGCCCGCGCCCAAATGACGGCTGCCGAGAAGCGTGCCCGGCTCGCCCAGGAGTCGCGTGGTTTCTTCGAAAAATCCTTCCGTCTCGGCGAAACCGATCTGCCGACGCGCCTGCGTATCGAACTCGAGGCGACCGACGCCAAGCGTCAGGCCGCCCTGGCCCGACTCGATCAGGCGGCGGCGATCTCCTCGCTGCGTCAGGCACTGGGTCTGCTGCCCGAATAAGGCCGGAACGAACCTACAGGACTGCAAAGATGACACTGTTTCCAAGGCTGACAGCCTTCACTGTAGCGATCTTGATCGCTGCCGCCCCCCTGGCCACTCAAGCCGGCGAGGGGCATGACCATGGCGAAGCACCGGCCACTCCGACAGGGTCGGCCCTGCCGCGTTTCGCAGCGACTTCCGACACCTTCGAGCTGGTCGGCGTGCTCGATGGCCACGACCTCACCCTGTGGCTCGACCATGCAGCCGACAACAGTCCGGTCGAGGGCGCAAGCCTCGAACTGGAGATTGGCGGCGTCAAGGTCGAGGCCGAGCAGCACGAAGCCGGCGAATTCGAGGCCGAGCTGGCGGAAGAGCCTGAGGAGGGCGAGATCGCCATCAAGGCCAAGGTCGTCGTCGGCCAGCGCACGGAGCTGCTGAGCGGTGATCTGGATATCCATCACGAAGAGCACGCCGAAGAGTCTGCATCTGGCGCGTCCTGGGGCACCTACGGTGCCTGGGGTGCCGGCGGGCTGGTTCTGCTCGCCCTGCTGGGTTGGGCTATGCGCCGCGCCCGTGTCGCTCCTCGTCATTCGTGAAGGTGTTCCATGAAAGCTAATTTTCTGATTTCCACGATGTGCCTGGCCCTGCTGTCCCTGAGCTCGCCCGCCTGGGCTGGCGAAGGGCATGACCATGGTGAAGAAGCGCCTGCAACCAACAGCAACGGCCCCCAGCGACTGCCCGACGGCAGCGTATTCCTGCCCAAGCCGGCGCAACGCCAGATCGGGGTGCGCACCTTGCCGCTCGAGACGGCCGAGTTGCCGCGCTCGCTGGAGTTGGCCGGCAAGGTGGTGATGGACCCCAATGCCGGCGGCATGGTGCAGGCCGTGCTGGCTGGGCGCCTCGTGGCCGGGCCGCGCGGCTTTCCCAGCGTCGGGCAGGCGGTGAAAAAAGGTGAGGTGCTGGCCTATGTCGTAGCGACCGGCGATGTCCTCGAACGGGCCAATCAGGCCGCGCAGCTGGCCCAACTGCGGGCGGCTAAGGGCCTTGCCGACCAGCGCCTGGCGCGCTTGCGCGAGCTGGCCGATACGGTGCCGCGCAAGGATATCGAGGCAGCGGCCAGCGAGGCCGCGAGTCTGGGGGCGCAAATCGCTGCGCTGAATTCGGGCGTCAATGCGCGGGACGCACTGGTTGCGCCGGTTTCCGGGGTGATTGCCTCGACCAATGCCGTTGCCGGCCAAGTGGTCGATGCCCGAGAACTGGTGTTCGAAGTGGTCGATCCCTCCCGTCTGCGTATCGAAGCGCTGGCCTACGACCTGAACCAGACCGCCGATGTGGCGGGAGCCACTCTGGCGGTGGGTAGTGAACGTGTGCCGCTGACCTTCATCGGCGCGGCCCGTAGCCTGCGCGAACAGGCCCTGCCGATGCTGTTCCAGGGTGAGGGCAGCGCCTTGTCCCGCCTTGCCGTGGGGCAGCCGGTGAAAGTCTTCGTGCAGACCGCCAGTCGTACCCAGGGCATCCGGGTTCCGGCAGCGTCGCTGATGAAGAATGCCGCCAACCAGAATGTCGTCTGGGTCAAGACCGCTCCGGAGCACTTCGTGCCGCGCCCGGTCACCTTTGCCGCGCTGGACGGGGTATCCGTGGTGGTGACCAGTGGGCTTGCCGCTGGGGATCGTGTCGTGACTCAGGCCGCCAGCCTGATCAACCAAATTCGCTGAAGGGAGCCTGACCCATGTTCAAGTGGCTCCTCGACAACAGCCTCGGCAACCGCCTGCTGGTGATCATCGCCAGCCTGGTGCTGATGGCTTACGGCGCATTCACGCTGTCACGCATGCCCGTGGACGTCTTTCCCGATCTGAACAAGCCCACGGTCACCATCATGACCGAGGCTGGCGGCATGGCCGCCGAAGAGGTCGAGCAACTGATCACCTTCCCGCTGGAGACCACGATGAACGGTCTACCCGGCGTGGAGAGCGTGCGCTCGGTCTCCAGCAGCGGGCTGTCGTTCATTTACGTCACCTTCGACTGGAGCACGGAGATTTTTCGGGCCCGACAGATGGTGTCGGAGCGGCTCTCCGCGATGGAGGAGGGCTTGCCACCGGGCGTGATCCCGCGCATGGGACCGATCAGCTCCATCATGGGCGAGATCATGCAGATCGCGATTCCCATCGATGCGGACAAGACCACCCCGATGCAGGTGCGCGAGTTCGCCGACTGGGTGCTGCGTCCGCGCCTGATGGCGATCCCCGGTGTGGCCCAGGTGATCCCGATTGGCGGTGAGGTCCGCCAGTTCCAGGTCCAGCCCGACACGGCGCGCATGGCCGAGCTGGGTATCAGTCATACGCAACTGGAGGAGGCGCTCAAGGGCTATTCGTCGAATACCTCCGGGGGCTTCCTCGAGCTCAATGGGCGCGAGTACCTGATTCGCAACCTGGGGCGGACGTCGAGTCTGGAGGATCTGTCGAACCTGGCCATCACGGCTCGTAACGGCCAGCCGATCCTGCTGCGGCAGATCGCCGAAGTGACCTTTGCCGCAGCCCTGAAGCGCGGCGATGCCGGCTTCGAAGGCAAGGCCGCGGTGATCCTCGGCATCCAGAAACAACCGACGGCCGATACCATCCAGCTGACCCGCTCCATCGAGGCGGCGCTGGGGGCAATGCGCAAGTCGCTGCCGACTGGCATGGAGGCCCCCCAGGTCACCTTCCGTCAGGCCAGTTTCATTGAGGCCTCGATCAGCACCCTGCAGGGCAAGCTGATCGGTGCCTCGGTGTTCGTCGCGGCGATCCTGTTCTTCTTCCTCGGCACGCTGCGGCCCACCATCATCGCGCTGACGGCCATTCCGGTGTCGATCTTCATCACCGGTCTGGTGTTCAAGTACTTCGGCCTGTCGATCAACACCATGACCCTCGGTGGCCTGGCCATCGCCATCGGTGGCTTGGTCGACGATGCCGTGGTGGGCGTGGAGAACGTGCTGCGCCGGCTGAAGGTGGAGCGGACCAAGCACCCCGAGCACCGCCTGCACCCGCTGGAACTGGTGGGGCACGCGACCATGGAGGTGCGTTCGGCCATCCTCTACGCCACCATCATCATCGTGTTGGTGTTCCTGCCGCTGTTCGCCCTGCCGGGTATGGAAGGGCGGCTGTTCGTACCGCTGGGGATCGCCTTCATCGTCTCGACCCTGGCCTCGCTGGTGGTTTCGGTGACCGTCACCCCGGTGCTGTCCTTCTATCTGCTGCCGCGGATGAAGTCGCTGGAGCATGGCGACACCAAACTGCTGGCCTGGCTGAAAAGCCGCTATCGCAGCAGCTTGCAAGCCGTCCTGCAGCGTCCTAAGGCAGCTGTAGTCGTAGCTGGCATTGCCGTGTTGGTCGCGGCTGCGAGCGTGCCGTTCTTCCCGAAGACCTTCCTGCCGCCGTTCAACGAGGGCACCTTGCTGATCGGCCTGCGTCTGAACCCCGGTGTGACTCTGGCGGAGTCCTCGGAGCTGGCCCAGCAGGCCGAGCAGCTGGTCATGCAGGTGCCGGAAGTGACCCACGTCGGCCGCCGCAGCGGCCGCGCGGAGCTGGATGAGCACGCCGAGGGTGTGCACGTCAGCGAGCTGGATGTCGGCCTCAAGCCGGCCGCCGAGCTGACCCGCTCGATGGATGAGATCACCGGCGACATCCGTTCGCGGCTGGTCAATCTGCCAGCGGCCATCGGCATCGGCCAGCCGATCTCGCACCGCATCGACCACATGCTGTCCGGCGTACGCTCGCAGATCGCCATCAAGATCTTCGGCGAGGATCTGGACACCCTGCGCGGCCAGGCGGATGCCCTGCGCAGCAGGCTGGCGGATATTCCCGGCATCGCCGACCTGGAAATCGAGAAGCAGGTGCTGGCTCCGCAGATCAAGGTGCGCATCGACTACGCCGCCGCCGCCCAGTACGGCGTGCCCGCGCCGCAGATCCTGTCGACGCTGGAGAGTCTGGTCGAGGGCGAAAAGGTCACCCAGATCGTCGAGGGTGGCCGGCGTTTCGCTCTGGTGGTGCGCCTGCCCGAGACGGCACGTTCGGCGGAGGGCCTGGGCAACATTCTGTTCGAGACCCCGACCGGTCGGGTGCCGCTGTCGCGGATCGCTAGCATCGAGGACGGCGACGGCCCGAACCAGATCAGTCGCGACGACGGCAAGCGTCGCATCGTGCTGTCGGCCAACGCCCAAGGGCGCCCGCTGTCGGAGATCGTTGAAGACATCCGCAAGGTGGTCGACGAGACCAAGCTGCCGGAAGGCTACTTCATCACCCTGGGCGGCCAGTTCCAGGCTCAGGAGGAAGCGTCGCGTCTGGTCGGCCTGCTGTCCATCGTCTCGCTGATCCTGATGTTCGTGGTGCTCTACAGCCGCTACAAATCGGCAATCCTGTCGGCGCTGATCATGGTCAACATCCCGCTGGCCCTGGTCGGCGCGGTGCTCGGCCTGTGGTTGTCGGGGCAGCCGCTGTCGATTGCTGCGCTGATCGGCTTCATCACCCTGGCCGGGATCTCGGTGCGCAACGGCATCCTCAAGGTCAGCCACTACATCAACCTGATGCGCATCGAGGGCGAGAACTTCGACCACGCGATGATCCTGCGTGGCTCCCTCGAGCGGCTGAGTCCGGTGCTGATGACCGCTCTGGTCACCGCCTTTGCCCTGGCGCCCCTGCTGTTCGAGGCCGAACGGCCGGGCACGGAAGTCCTTCACCCGGTGGCGGTGGTGATCTTCTCCGGCCTGATCAGCTCGACCCTGCTCGATACCTACCTGACTCCGGTGATGTTCTGGCTGTTCGGCCGCAAGGACACCGAGCGCCTGATGGCCGAGCGCGAAGTGGGGGCTTTCTGATGGATCACCTCATTTTTCATCGCAATCACAGCCCTCCGGGGCGGTATTGCGCACCACAACATAACCGTGTTTGCCGACAAATGATCCGGAAGCCGAAGTCGCTGAAGCAGCACTCGTCAAATTACCGAAGTGATAGAGGAATTCAAATGAAAACCCTGAAAGCAATTTTGGCCATCTCGATGTTTACCGTCTCTTCCTTCGCAATGTCGGCTGGTTTCGATAAAGATCCTGGCAGGCTCATCGAGGAGAACCAACGCGCCATGGAAGCGTATGCCGCAGAGCTCGGGAAACCCGCTCCGAAAGTGGAGAAGTATCGCTATGGCATGGAGCTCGATGTAGTCAAGGTGATCAGTGTGACACGCAAGGCCAAGGTCTGTGGCGTGGTGCCTGCTCGGATGACCTTCCTCGACTCGAAGGGCGAGCTCCAGACGGTTGAGTACCAAACAGTCGGAGGAGGATGCCCGCGCGGCTGAGCGAGGATCTGCTGACAAGCCGCCTACAAATGGCCCCACCTAATGTAAGGAGCGGCTAACTGCAGCCGTGTGGTTGAAAGTGTTTTCGTCTGGGCGTTGCCCCTTCCCAGACACTCGGCGTCCCAGTGGCGCCGATTTTTTTGGGAATCTCCTATGGGATTTATGATCCCGACAAGCCCTTCTGAAACCGCCAATCTGGGAGGAATCGTCATGTTTCAAGTCAATGGGATGGCTGTCCGCTGCTGTCCTCATTACATAAGGAGGGACCTATGAGTACGTCATCATCTTCCGGATCTTGGCCACTGCTTCTACTCGCCTGGCTGGTGGCGCTGCTGTCGAGCCTCTCCGCCCTATTTATCGGTGAGGTGATGGGTCATGCCCCCTGCGTACTGTGCTGGTTCCAGCGCACCTTCATGTTCCCACTGGCAGTGATCCTGGCCATTGCCTGCTACCGCTCGGACTTCGCCATCTGGCGTTACGCCCTGCCGCTGGCCGGCAGCGGCGTGGCACTGGCCTTCGTCCACACGCTGCTTTACGCGGGGCTGATTCCCCAGCCGATCCAGCCCTGCACGGCCACAGGACCATCCTGCTCGGGCGCCGGCATGACCATCTTCGGCGGTGTGCCGCTGCCGATGTTGGCCCTGTTCGCTTTCGTCCTGATCGCCATCCTGCTCCTTGTCATTCGCTGGAGAACTACCCCATGAACCGCCGTGCCCTGGTCCTGATCATCAGCGTGGCAATCCTGGCCATGTTTGCCGTGGCCGTTTTCCTCTACCCACAGGTCACGCCGTCGCAACCGCCGCAGCAGGCCCAGGGGCCTGCCCAGATGCCAATGGACGCGCCCAATGGAGGCAACCTGGTCCGCTTCCACTCGCCGGTATTCGGCCCGGCACAGGCGCCGGTGACCATCGTCGAGTTCTTCGACCCCTCCTGCGAGGCGTGCCGAGCCTTCTACCCGTATGTAAAGAAGATCCTCGCCGAGAACCCTAACGACGTGCGACTGGTGCTGCGCTACGTACTGTTCCACCAGGGCTCCGAGGAGGTGGCTCGCATGCTGGAGGCCGCGCGCAAGCAGAACCTTTACTCGCAGGTGTTGGAGGCCGTTCTCGCTGCCCAGCCGGACTGGCACGACGACCCCAGGGTGGCCGCAGCCTGGGCCGCCGCCGAGAGCTCCGGTCTGGATGTGGAGAAGGCCCGCGCAGACATGCATGCGCCCGGCGTCGACGCTGTGCTGGAGACGGACATGCAGGACGTCAAGGCAGTGGGTATCCGGGGCACCCCGACCTTCTTCGTCAATGGCCACGCGCTGGACAAATTCGGCCCCGAGCCACTGCGCGATCTGGTGCGCAGCGAAGTCGCCAAGGCCAGGAACTGACACCTAGGGTGCGCTGATAGAGCTTACAGTCCACCACCTGCCGGGAGTCGCGTCGGTATCCGGCGAGTGGTGCTGCCGGGATGGCACCGGCGCTCGCTGGAGTGCTGTTTACGTCCGCTACCAAACACAGGCAGGTACAGGTTCTAGATCCCCCTTACCAGCGCCGGGATGGTGCGCAGATAGATCAGCTCACCGACCAGCTCTACCAGGGTCTGGGTTATCACCGCGGCCGCCGCCAGCCCCCTGATCGGTTCGGGCAGGGCTAGCGCCAGTGGCAGTACCACCAGCGAGTTGCGAGTGGAGGCGCTGAAGGCCACCGCCCGCGCTGCCGGTGCCGCCAGACGGAACAGCCTGGCGCTGAACGCCCCGAGCGCAGGGGCGAACAACATGAACGCGGCGTAGACCGGTAGCAGAGGGGCCAGCACTTCCAGTTGCTGGGCCACCGCAGCAATCTGCGAACCGATCACGGTCACCAGTACCACGGCCATCGCCGGCACGGGCAGCCAGGCCCAACCGGCGCTCCAGATGCGCACCGCCGCGGAGCGTCTCGCACTCAGCTCGGTGGCGACGGCCAGTATCAAGGGCGAGACGATCAGCAACAGGAAGGCCTCGGCGAAGGGCCGGATGGATATCACCGTGTCCACCTGCGTACCGAGCATGAGCTGCAGATAGACCGGCAGCATTAGCAGCTGGAGTAGCAGCAGGAGGGGCGTGGTGGCCAGTACCAGTCGCGAGTCGCCTTTGCCCAGGTGGGTGAATACCACCACGTAGTCGATGCAGGGCGTCAGCAGAACCAGCAAGGCTCCGGCCAGCAGGGCTGTGTTGGCCGACAGCGGCAGGGTCAGAAGCCAGACCAGAAGCGGCACCAGCACGAAGTTGGCCAGCAGCAAGGCACCGACGAAGCGTCGGTTGGCGAAGGCTTGCTGAAGCTCAAGGAATGGAATCTGTAGGAACATGGCATACATCAGCACGGCAATTGCTGGTGTGATGGCCATTGCCGCCAGATCAGCCATGCCTTCAGAGGCCAGACCTGCGACAGCCGCGATGGCTACGGCGACAAAATACAAGCCTATCTGGTTATGCTCCAGCCAGTCTCGCAACATCCTCAATCCCCCTTTGTTTGTGGTGCAGACATTCTCGCACCTTGAAAGGCGTTATTTCTGGGCTGAGGTGTTTTCAAGCGCCAAGAGACAATTCAGATAAAACAGAAGATGAGCGTGACAGAGTTTCTGATCGATAACGGCCGCCACTCATCTGTTCGGATGAGTACACCCTATCAAGACAGTCAGGAAGCCTGCTCTCGCGCGGCTGGATAGGTGTCATTTTCAGAAGACGATTGCACCAACTGACTGGGTTTGACGGCTGTTGTGCAGGCGGCTCCTGACAGCCCAGTATCAGAAGTCGTCCGCACCAAGCTCGTTTATGCTCAATACTCGTGTGCACCGTAATGAGGTCTGAGCATGGAATCAGACACACCACGAATTACCGAGCGAGGAGTGGCGACCCTGCCCGGCGAGGCATGGGAACTGGCCCGCCTCCCTGGAGCAGTTGCGGGCTACGTTTGCCAAGGAGCAGATTCCCCTGGAGTTTCTGTCATATTAAGAGCCTAAAGAACCGTTTGCATGTCTTAGACTAGGTGACGGGTTAAGTGACAAATTTTGACGACCAGAGCTCCCTGAGTCACTCTGTCACATAATCGAACGTATATATGACAGGTGCGACATGCTGATTGGCTACATGCGGGTGTCGAAGGCGGACGGCTCCCAGGCCACCGACTTGCAGCGTGACGCGCTGATCGCGTCCGGCGTCGATCCGGCGCATCTTTATGAGGATCAGGCGTCCGGCAAGCGCGAGGATCGCCCCGGCCTCGCTGCCTGCCTGAAAGCACTGCGCGAAGGCGACACGCTGGTGGTGTGGAAGCTGGATCGGTTAGGCCGCGACCTGCGCCACCTGATCAACACCGTGCACGATCTGACCGGGCGTGGCGTCGGTCTCAAGGTGCTGACCGGCCACGGCGCGGCCATCGACACCACGACGGCCGCCGGCAAGCTGGTTTTTGGCATCTTCGCAGCGCTGGCCGAGTTCGAACGCGAACTGATTGCTGAGCGCACGATTGCAGGCTTGGCGTCGGCGCGAGCCCGCGGGCGAAAGGGCGGACGGCCGTTTAAGATGACGGCGGCCAAGTTGCGCCTGGCGATGGCTGCCATGGGGCAGCCTGAAACCAAGGTCGCCGATCTCTGCCAGGAACTTGGCATCACGCGGCAGACCCTGTACCGGCATATCTCGCCGAAGGGTGAGCTTCGTTCGGACGGCGAGAAACTGCTTAGCAAGCAATGATTCCTCGACCTCTAATCGAGGTCTGGGGGGCTCTAGAGCAAGCCGAGGGCCAGTCCCGCGCCTATGCCTAGCATGGCTATAGCAACAATGAACTGTACCGTGCGAAGCGTGACCTTCTGCAAGACACGCTTGCCTACGAAAGCGCCGATGAATGCGCAGATTGTCCCAACGGCAACAGGCAGTGCCAGTGCCTGAACCTGTGAGAATTGACCGGCAAGCATGGCGGTGCCGTACACCGCGAGGCGCACAGCATCGAGGATCACCGCCGAGACAACCCCCGTCGCCACGAACGCATCCTTGGACAAACCCGCTTTCAACAGAAACGCCGAGCGCAATGCACCCTGATTGCCCGAGAGCCCCCCGAAGAAGCCCGAGAGCGCTCCGCCGACTGGAAGCCAGCGCGGAGGAAAGGCCAGTGCTTGAAAACGCGGGGATAGTTCCAGCAGCGCGAACAGCACGATCAAACTGCCGATGACCGCCTTTACCGCAGTGATTTCGAAACTTGAGCTTGCGAGGGTGTAGCGCCAGAGAGTCGGCAACTGATCGAAGAACGCCAGGGAGCCTGCACCCAGGACTGCCGTGATGGCGGCGGGCACGCTGAACTTCGCCACGACTGGCCAATCGGCCTGCCGGGCCATCAGCCCGAACTTGAAGAGGTTGTTGGCGAAATGCACCACGGCCGTCGCTGCGATGGCGAGCGGCAAGGGGAAGAACAGGGCGAACACCGGCATCAGGATCGTTCCCAGACCGAAGCCTGAGAACAAGGTCAGCCCGGATGTCACCAGTGCCGCAAGGCCGATCAGAGCAAGCTCCATGATGTGCCCCTTTGACTATCGTATTTCGTTAACGAATCCCGATTATTATGGATCGACACTGTTGCAGATCAAGGTGCGAGCATGACCGATACCAGCCAGGCTGACCGCAGCCCCTGGGCTGTTTTTCTGATCTTTCTCCGGCTGGGGCTGACATCCTTCGGCGGCCCGATTGCCCACTTGGGCTACTTCCGCGCTGAATTCGTGACGCGGCGCCAGTGGTTGACCGAGCGTAGCTATGCGGATCTGGTCGCCCTCTGCCAATTCCTGCCGGGGCCGGCCAGCAGTCAGGTCGGCATCGCGCTCGGGCTGTCCCGGTCCGGTTATGCCGGAGCGTTGGCCGCGTGGGCGGGTTTCACGCTGCCGTCGGCGATTGCGCTGATCCTGTTTGCGCTGGGCATCGCCAGCTACGGCGACGCGTTGCCGGCTGGCGTGCTGCACGGCTTGAAGGTGGTGGCCGTGGCGGTGGTCGCGCAAGCGGTTTGGGGGATGGCTCGCAATCTCTGCCCAGACGCAGCGCGCATCACCATCATGGCGGCGGCGACCTGCTTCGTGCTGCTGGTGCCCTCCGCCTGGGGGCAGGTGGGGGTCATCGCCATTGCCGCGGTCATTGGCCTGTTGCTGTTCAAACCCCAGCAGGGGGCAGCGCATGACCCGTTGCCGATTGCCATCCGGCGTCGCGTCGGCCTGTTCTGGCTGACGCTGTTCTTTGCCCTCCTGATGGGTTTGCCCTTGTTGACGACCTTGTTCCCGGATCAGGCGCTGTCGATGGTGGACGCCTTCTACCGTGCCGGGTCACTGGTCTTTGGTGGCGGGCATGTCGTGCTGCCGCTGCTGCAAGCCGAGGTCGTGCCGACTGGCTGGGTCGGCAATGACGCATTCCTGGCCGGTTACGGTGCCGCGCAGGCCGTTCCCGGCCCGCTGTTCACCTTTGCGGCGTTTCTCGGCGCCTCGATGAACCAGGCGCCCACTGGCTGGCTTGGCGGCCTGATCTGCCTGCTGGCGATCTTCGCGCCATCCTTCCTGCTGGTCGTGGGCGCCTTGCCGTTCTGGGAACATCTGCGCCGTAACATCCGCACGCAAGCGGCGTTGTCTGGCATCAATGCGGCCGTGGTTGGCCTGCTGCTGGCGGCCCTCTATCAACCGGTGTGGACGAGCGCGATTCACGCGCCGCAAGACTTCGGCCTGGCCCTTGTGGCGCTGGTAGCCCTGATGTTCTGGAAGCTGCCGCCATGGCTGGTCGTGGTTGGCAGTGGTGTCGCGGGCGGGTTGTTGAGCTCGGTACTGTGAGGTTCTGAGAATGACCGACAAAGACCTGTACGGCGGGCTGATCCGTTTGCACATCCTGCACCACGCGGCCGAAGAGCCCATCTTCGGTCTCGGCATCATTGAGGAGCTGCGGCACCACGGCTACGAGATCAGTGCGGGCACCCTGTATCCGATGCTGCACGGTCTGGAAAAGAAAGGCTATCTCACCTCACGCCATGAGCGCACGGGGCACCGTGATCGGCGGGTGTATGAGATCACCGCACAAGGCCGCGTTGCGCTGACTGATGCCAAAGCCAAGGTCAAGGAACTGTTCGGCGAACTGATTGAAGGCAAATGATGCTGCCATGATCTGTAGTGCAGCTGAGTTCTGATGTTTCGTGCATTCGCCTTCCGAAAACGACAATGGGGGCCTTTGCCGAATTCGAGCGCGAGCTGATCCGCGAGCGGCAGCGTGAGGGGATTGCCCTGGCCAGGCAGCGCGGCGCCTACCGGGGCCGCAAGAGAGCCCTGAGCAGCGCCCAGGCCGCCGAGCTACGCCGTCGCGCGGAGGCCCGCGAGCCAAAGGCTGCCCTGGCTCGCGAGTTCGGTATCAGCCGGGCCACCCTCTACGAATACCTGCGTGTCGACGATTAATTGGCAATCCAGATTTGATTTCGTTACAAAACCAAAGGAGATGAAATGTCCAAACTTGCCGAATTTCGCCGCGCCGAGCGTGAGCTGCAGAAACAGATGGCTCTCTTGGAGCAGATGCAGGCCGACACCAGCCTCCAGCGCGAAATGGAGTTCGAGGAGAAGTTGAAGGCGCTGATGGCGGATTACGGCATGGATCTGGCGAAGGTGGTCGCCATCCTCAATCCGCAGCCGGTCGAGCTTGAGCCGGTTGCCCCGGCTGCCGTGAAGCAGCGCCGTCCCCGTCAGGTGAAGGTCTACGTGCAGCCGGTCACTGGCAAGCGCATCGAAACCAAGAGCGGGAACCATGCCCAGCTCAAGGCCTGGAAGGCGGAGTTCGGGGTTGAGGTAGTGGAGAAGTGGCGTCAGCCCTGATGGTGGGGCTTGGTGGGGTAAAAGGATGAGTTTGCCCCGCCAAGGCTTCTTGCTGCGTACAGCGCGGCCAACTGGTGCGCGGTCCAGGCGATGGAATTGGACTTGCCAGAGCCGGCGCAGTGCTGGATCAGGTAACGCTGACCGGAGCCTTCGCTGCGGGTGCTGTCGATCAGCGTGTTGACCACTTCCCACTGGTGAAAGCGCGGGAAGATCAGGGTTTCCCTGGTGGTCAGCTGGCCGTCGAAGCCCTCGCTGGTCTTGCGTTGCAGATGCAGGGAGCGGTTCAGCACCTTGAGCCAGGCATCCGGCTGGAACACCCGCTGCCACAGGTAGCCGGTGGCGTACTGGCTGTCGTCGGCCGGCAGCGGGTAGCCGGCGCCGCCTTCCTTGCTGCCCATGTTGAAGGGCAGGAAGAAGGTGTCCTTGCCGGCCAGCTGGGTGGTCATCGCCACCTCTTCCTGGCTGACGGCGAAATGCACCAGCGCGCCGCGCTTGACGGTCAGCCGCGGCTCGGGCTTGCGGGTCAGCGGGTCTTTCAGCGGGTGGTCGTGGCGGTACTGCTGCTTGGCCTTCTCCACCGACTGCTTGAGCTCGCTCTTCAGCTCCAGGGTCGCCACCGGCAGGCCGTTTACGAACAGCACCAGATCCCAGGCGCGGGTTGTACTTACCCTCCTGGAAGTGCGGCGAATAGGACACCTCTGCCACCACGCGCAGGCGATTGCACTGGTAGCGTCGCAGGGAGTCCGGGGTCATGCCATGGTCGGGCTGGAAGCTGCACAGCTCGACCTTCACCCCCGGCAGCTTGAAGCCGTGGCGCAGCACCTCCAGGGTGCCGTCCTGCTCCAAAGCGCGTACCACCTTCTGTACCAGCACGCCTTCCGGGTCGTTGGGGGTGGCCTTGGCGAACCTGTCCCAGCGCTCCGGCCAGACCTGCTTGAAGTAGGCCAGCAGTTCTTCAGTGTACAGCGCGCTGCGCCGGTCGTAACCGCTGGCCGGGCCGTTGAGCCAGCCTTGGGTGGTCATGCCTTGATGATGTCCTGCTGAAATTGAGCTTCCTTGCTGTTGGCCATTACGCGGTCTCTTGTTCGCGGATGGGGGAAGGCGTACTGGCTGCCGTCGATCAGCGACTCAAGAGCTTTGATTTTGTAACGGAAACTCCATGTGAAAAGCCGTAATCCCATTTTCTGAAGTACACCAAATTTTGCCTTTATGTGCTTCAATGATGGATCTTGTTATGGCCAATCCAAGTCCTACATTGCTCGGGTTTCCTTCGCGTCGGGCCGGGTCGGCGCGATAGAAGCGGTCGAAAAGTTTGTCTAGGTGATCTGGGCTTATGGTTTCTCCTGGATTTTCTACGGTCAGCGAGACGGCTTCACCGCTCGTGTGCATTTTAACTGAAATCCTCTCGCCTGCCGGCGTGTAGCGCAGAGCGTTAGATAGCAGATTAGAGATCGCGCGATCTAGCATAAGTCGGTCGCCAGAGATGGCTCCTGATCCCGACACGGTGATGGTGATGCCAGCTTCATCTGCAAGTGGGTGGTAGTATTCGACAAGCTTTGTTACGAGCTCTTTGAGTTCAATGCGAGTGTTTTCTGGTGTGATCAAGCCATTGTCGGATTTAGCCAAAAACAGCATGTCATCAATCATGCGCGACATGCGCTTGAGATCTTCGAGATTTGAGCAGAGATTCTCTTGGTAGTCTTCAATGGTGCGCTTTTGGGTGAGCACAACTTCAGTATGGGTCATCAGGTTGCTAACTGGCGTTCGCAGTTCATGTGCAATGTCGGCTGAAAAGTTAGAGAGCCTGACAAAGGCATCATCGAGCCTGGCTAGCATCTCATTGAATGATGCGACCAGCTGTTGAAGCTCAGGGGGGGCCGACTCTAGGGGGATTCTATCCTTCAGAGACCTCGCAGACATGGAAGCAACTACCTGAGTGATCTGTTGCAAGGGGGCGAGCCCACGCCTGGCTACCACCCATCCGAGGGCAGCGCTGGCAATGGCGCTTATGAGTAGTCCAATCCAGAACCATCGTTGCAGCGTCTCAAAAAAATGCGCATGAGTAGTTACATCAAGGATTAATAGCGCTGTCAGAGGGTCAGCTAGACCGGGTATCGAAATTATCTCAGTCATGCCGCGATACATGCGTTCGCCGTCCTGCCATTCCCACATGTCTCGTACAGCCGATGTTCGGTATCTTTCTGGAATATTGGCTGCTTTAGGGTCAGAAAACAGTACTGAGCCATCTCCGGCCAGGATAGAGGCTGCCATATCCTGGTGCGCCCCAAGCAAGGTTTGTAACTGCGGAAGCTCTTCCGATAGGCTTTCTCTATTAGATTTGCTTTTGAGGATGCGCTTGGTGGATTCGATTTTTTCGAGCAGGATCTGCTGGTCTAGTATCACGAAGTGATGCTGGCTTAGTATATTGACGCTCAATCCGGCGACCGTAAGAACGGCGATTGCCGCAGACATGAACATCAGGCTCATGCGAACGGTCAGGGAGAGTCGCTTCATTCCGGCTCCGGCGCGTCAAGCATATAACCCATGCCGCGAGCAGTATGGATCAGCTTGACCTCGAAGTCGTCATCTATCTTCGCGCGCAGTCGTCGAATGGCGACCTCAATGACGTTTGTATCACTGTCGAAGTTCATGTCCCAGATTTGAGAGGCAATCAGAGACTTCGGTAGCACTTCTCCGCGTCGTCGCAGCAAGAGCTCCAGCAAAGAGAACTCCTTAGCCGTAAGGTCTATTCGCTTTTCGCCGCGTCTGGCTCGGCGTTTCAGCAGGTCGACTTCAAGATCGGCAATTCTCATGGTGGATTGGGTGGCCGAGCTGTGACCCCTCCGTAGCAAGGTTCTGACTCTGGCCAGTAGCTCGGAAAAGGCGAATGGTTTGACCAGGTAATCGTCTGCACCCAGCTCCAATCCTTTGACCCGCTCATCAACCCCATCGCGTGCGGTCAGGAATAGCACGGGAACATCCTTGCCGGCTGCTCGTACCATGCGCAGAACCTCCCAGCCATCCAGCCCGGGCATCATCACGTCTAGGATCAAGAGGTCATAGGCTTCGCTCAACGCATGCTGAAGCGCATCGGTACCTGTCGTGACCCGGTCAACATTGAACCCGGCTTCGGAGAGGCCTTGCTGCAGGTATGTCCCGGTTTTGGGTTCATCTTCAGCTACCAGTAGTCTCATGTCGGCGGTTTCCTTGGATCAGGCCTACTCAGTTTGCAGGGAAATAGCTCGCCAGCCTTAACATTACGAAAATGTAATTCTGGCTTAAGTATTTCGTAAGGTGGCTTTGTCTAAGGTGAAGGTGTAGGCGTCATGCTCTCGCACTCCTGCATGAAAATAATCAGGGGTGCCAATTATGGCTTCTTTTAAAGGAAATTATGCCATGAAATCAATGAGGAATTTGCTCCTGATTGGCTCTCTGTTACTGTCTCCTGCGGTTTTGGCGGAGGGTGGCGGCGATCGTGTCTTTGAACGTATCGAGCAGATGCGAGATAAAGCTGAAGCTGCGCTGGTTCAAGCAGAAAAGGCTTCACCTGGCGAGCGCCATGTGCATATGAAAGAGCATATGCAAATGCTGGAAAGCATCATGAGCCAACTGCACAAAGAGCACCCGGCTCCCGACATGACGACCACAGAGCATCTGGCTTGGATGGAGAGGCACGACAAGCTGGTAGACGACGTGCTGGGTCAGATGATGCGTGAACACAAGCTGATGATGGCTGATAAGGAATGCCATCCGTAACGGTTATCCCATCTTGCAGGCCTTACACTCCTTGCCCCCTTGGCCTGACGGCGCCTCTACGGCGCCGTTTTTCAATCTGACCAAATTGTAGTTTTGGGGTCAGCTTCTTGGCAGGTAGCAGGGAATAGAATGAGATCTCCAAACACCATAAGCGAGGTCTCATCATGAACAGTTCAGGTTTAAAGCTCCTGGCTTTTGCGTTGCTGATCGGCACTGCTTCTCAGGTCTTCGCTGCCGTAAGCAGCGGCAGTGCTAATGACATCGGCCAGCAAGCAAAGCCCACGCCAACTACCCGCACTGTCTTCGTCAAGATGGAAGACATCGGTTATAGCCAGCAGGTGATTGAGGTGAAGCCTGGGGAAACCGTGCGCTTCGTGCTGAAAAACGAAGGGGCGTTGATGCATGAGTTCAACATCGGTAGATCCTCCACCCAGCTGGAACACCAGCGCGAGATGGCAGGCCTATTCAAGGATGGTACGCTGACGCCGACGGGGATGGCGAAGTCAATAGCATGGCGCGAGCGCTGGTCCGGATCAGGAGACTCCAGCCCTCCCGGATATCCGGAAGTTATTGAAGCCAAGCATGACGATCCAAATGCCATTCTCGTAGAGCCGGGAGCTACGAAGGAGTTCGTCTGGACTTTTGCCGAAGGCGATAGTTTGAAATTTGCTTGTACCCTGCCAGGTCACTATCAAGCTGGCATGGTTGGCGAGTTTGTAATGCGTTGATTCGGCGGTCGGTGCTTCACCTCATGCATCACGGGAGGAGCACCGATCCCCGCTAAATCTACACGCTTCTAGCTTCCGTGCTTGCTTTCAGTGAAATTTTAAAAATGGCAGAGGTGTTGCTAGCAGCGAAATCTGGAGGGTCTTACCATGCGAGCCAAGTCAGCATTACTATCCCCTCTCGTCGGTCTCGTTATTTCTTCTGTAGCTATTGCTAGCCCTGGCCAGGGTAATGCCGGCCGGCCAGGAGATATCACTACGATTGATCGTACCATTGAGGTGAAAATTGGAGACATGTTTTTCTTGCCAGGCAGTATTGAGGTAAAGGCGGGCGAAACCGTTCGCTTCTTGCTGAAAAATGATGGTGCGCTGCTTCACGAATTCAATATTGGTAGTCCTGAGTCCCATGTGGCTCACCAGAAGGAAATGGCTGCGATGTTTCAGAGTGGAGCCTTATCCTCAAGTGGCGCCCACGGTATGGAGGCGATGGGGCATATGGGCGGCATGAAACATGACGACGCTAATAGTGTCTTGGTCGAGCCGGGAGCCACTGCAGAGCTTGTGTGGCGATTTTCAAAAGCCAATGACTTAGAGTTCGCATGCAATGTCCCGGGGCATTACCAATCGGGAATGCTGGGAAAAGTCAACGTGCACTGAAGCTGGTTTGGTTGTTAATCGCCCCGGCGTGAATGTTTAATAGTGCCGGGGCGGTCAGCTTCAGAGCTATTTGGGTGGCTCTCTGGCCATGTCCCCATTCGCTTGGATGGGCGGCGATTTCGATGGTCGGGTCAGTTATGGAGCGGTCTGAAGGCCAGTTTGACTGGTTGGGCCGTGATCGGCACACATGCTTCAGATTGTCATATGCAAGCTGACGGAATTGTAATATTCATATCAGGTTTCTGACAGCCTCCCTGCGTTAAAGTTGCTTTATGTAAATGTTCGCCTCCCTGTAAGCATCCTGATTCAGGCGGGGCAATCCAACTGGCGAGGACTCCCAGATGAAAGCGCTCAAAACCCTGTTCGTAGTCACTGCATTGACCACCTCTTCTTTGGCGCTGGCCGAAGGTGGGGGAGACCGTACTTTTGCGCGTATGGAGCAAGCTCGCCAAGCCTCGATGGAGGCTTATCGGGTGGCTCAGCAACAGAACGACAAGCCCACCGTGGTTGGCGAGAAAGAAAAATCAGCCAAGCACACCAACTGCTGAGCGTCCAAAGTCTTACAAGAATGTAATCTTTCGATTGGATTAAGTGTGGTGAACTCATTAACCCGGCTGCCGAGCTGCACGGTGAGTTGACGACAGTAAATCTGGCAATGGGGGCTAGCCCCCAGAATAGCTGCCAACCACCGTCTCATGCGGATCAGGCAGCCCTAAGCCTCTTCGGATTGAGTGGACGTAACGGCATGCAAAGCAAAACTTCAAGACGAACCTTCATCAAAGGCTTGGCGGTAGGCGGGGTGCTCGCGGGCCTGGGTCTGTGGCGGCAACCCGTCTGGGCGTTGACAAGCCCGGGCCAGCCAACGGCCCTGAGCGGTACCCAGTTCGACCTGACCATCGACGCACTGCCGGTCAACATCACCGGTAAAGCGCGCACCGCCATGGCCATCAATGGCTCGATTCCCGGCCCGCTGCTGCGCTGGCGCGAGGGGGATACCGTGACCCTGCGGGTGCGCAACCGCCTGCCGCAGGACACCTCCATCCATTGGCACGGCATTCTGCTGCCGGCCAACATGGACGGCGTGCCGGGCTTCAGCTTCGCTGGCATCGCCCCGGATGGCCTGTATGAATACAAGTTCAAGGTTAAGCAGAATGGCACCTATTGGTACCACAGCCACTCCGGTTTCCAGGAGCAGCTCGGTGTCTATGGTCCGCTGGTGATCGACCCGCTGGAGCCCGAACCTTTCCAGTACGAGCGCGACTACGTGCTGATGCTCTCCGACTGGACCGACGAGAACCCGGCCAGCGTGCTGGCCAAACTGAAGAAGCGCTCCGACTACTACAACGAGCACCGCCGCACGGTTGGCGACTTCATCAACGACGTCTCCGACAAGGGCTGGAGCGAGACGGTCAGTGAGCGTTGGGCTTGGGCGAAAATGAACATGAGCCCCACTGACCTCGCCGACGTCAGCGGCGCCACCTACACCTACCTGCTCAACGGCCAAGCACCGGACGGCAACTGGACCGCGCTGTTCCAATCCGGCGAACGCATCCGCCTGCGTCTGATCAACGGCTCGGCGATGACCTACTTCGACTTCCGCATCCCTGGCCTCAAACTGACCGTAGTGGCCGTGGATGGCCAGTATGTCGACCCAGTGGAGGTTGACGAGCTGCGTCTTGCCGTGGCGGAAACCTACGACGTCATCGTCACCCCGGATGGGAGCCAGGAGGCCTACACCCTGTACGCTCAGTCCATGGACCGCAGCGGCTACGCACGCGGTACCCTGGCTGTTCGCGAGGGGCTGAGCGCCCCGGTGCCCACGCCAGATTCACGCCCGACGCTGAGCATGGATGACATGGGGCACGGTGGGCATGACGCTCATGGCGCCCAAGGCGACTCGGACATGAGCGGAATGGCCGGCATGGATCACGGAGCCGGTCGCTCCGCGGGGATGGACCATGCGAGCATGGCTGGTATGGATCACAGCCAAATGCCTGGGATGGATCATGGTCAAATGTCTGGAATGGATCATGGACAGATGGCCGGTATGCAGCATGGTGCTGCCGGAGCTATGGCTATGCAGAGCCACCCGAGCAGCGAGAACGGCAATCCGCTGGTGGACATGCAGACCATGATGCCGGTGGCCAAGCTGGACGATCCAGGCCTTGGCTTGCGCAACAATGGTCGTCGAGTCCTGACCTATGCCGATCTGCGCAGCCGTTTCGCCGATCCTGACGGCCGGGTGCCAAGTCGGACCATCGAGCTGCACCTGACCGGTCATATGGAGCGTTTCGCCTGGTCCATCGACGGTGTGGAATTCGCCCACGCCCAGCCGATCCGGCTGAAATATGGTGAAAGGCTGCGCATCGTGCTGGTCAACGACACCATGATGCACCACCCCATTCACCTCCATGGTCTGTGGAGTGACCTGGAAGATGAAAATGGCAACTTCCTGGTCCGCAAACACACCATCGACATGCCGCCTGGCTCGAAGCGCAGTTACCGCGTGACTGCCGATGCCTTGGGCCGCTGGGCCTACCACTGCCACCTGTTGATGCACATGGACCTCGGAATGTTCCGTGAAGTCCGCGTCGAAGAATGAGGAGAGCTGAGATGACCACCTTCCAATTGCGCAAAACCCTGTTCGCCAGCGCCTTGGCCTTTGGCCTGCTTGGCGCTCTGTCGAATGCGATGGCACAGAGTGAGCACGAAGGACATCACCCGCAGAATACCCAAACCGGCAAGCCGGCCGCTCAGAAGCCCCAGCCTGGCGAGATGAAGAGTCAGGGCAACATGAACATGGGAAGTGGCCAAATGCCGCAAGGCGGCATGATGGACCACAGCCAGATGATGGACCATGGTGGCATGGACCATGACCAGATGATGAAACAGATGCACGACCAGAACATGGGTCAAGGGCAGATGCATCATGACGGTATGTCCCCGGCAAAAGCCGCGTCTGGCGCCAAGGACGGGAAAAATGGGCAATAAGTTTCCCCTCGTATTCGCCCTGAGTCTCGGGATGGTCGGTGCCGCTCAAGCGGTCGAGGTCGAGGACCACTCGGCTCACGCTGGTCATGGCGGAAGCGCTTCGCCGTCGAACGGCCAACCTAGTGCACATAATCCACAAGCCGAGCCTCAAAAGGCTGCCACATCGGAACAAGGCATGCCGATGATGAATCACGGCAGCATGGACCATGGCCAGATGATGCAGCAGATGCATGGTGGCCAGATGAGCCATGAGCAGATGATGCAAATGCATCAGCAGCACATGGAGATGCGGTCGACGAGCCAAGCAAGTCAGCCTCAGCGTCGGTACCAGGGCGCTCCGGTGCCACCGCTGACTGACGCTGACCGCGCAGCAGCCTTTCCGCCGTTGCCACCACACGCCATGCACAAGGACGGGATCAACTACCTGTTTCTCGCCGATCAGTTGGAGTGGCAGGATGCCGACGACGGCAGCGCGCTGAGCTGGGATCTGAGTGGTTGGGTTGGTGGCAATATCGACCGCCTCGCCTTCCGCTCCGAAGGCGAGCGCCTCAACGGTCACACCGAAGAGGCCGAACTGCAGCTGCTGTGGAGCCACGCCATCGGTCCTTGGTGGGAAACCGTGGCCGGGGTACGGCAGGACTTCAAACCGGGTTCGCCGCAGACCTGGGCCGCCTTCGGCGTGCAGGGCATGCCGCTGTATGGGGTGGAAACCGAGGCGACCGCCTTCCTGGGCGAAGGGGGGCAGAGTGCTGCACGCCTGAGTGCCGAGTACGACATCCTGCTGACCAACCGCCTCATCCTGCAGCCAGTCGCTGAAGTCAATCTGTTCGGCCGCAATGATGAGGAGCGTGGCGTCGGCTCGGGCCTTAGCGACACTCAGCTTGGCCTGCGCCTGCGCTACGAGATTCGCCGCGAATTTGCTCCATACATTGGGGTGAACTGGACCCGCGCCTACGGCAACACCGCCGACCTGCTGCGTGAAGAGGACGAGGATGTCAGCGAGGCGCGTTTGGTGGCTGGTGTCCGAATCTGGTTCTGAGAGATCAAATGAAATGAAAAGAACTATAAAAACCCTGACGCTGGCCAGCCTTGTTGCAGCAGTAGTTGGTGCCGGCGTCGTGTATTCCGGCGTTATCAACGTGGGGGCTGATGACCCGCATTTCCCAGCAATTCATGCGCTGCTGAACACTGCGCGCGAGCGTTCGATTGCTGTGCGAGCCAGGGATGTCGAGGTTCCCAATCTCGCCGATGAAAAGATGATTCGATCAGGCGCCGGTAACTACAACTCGATGTGTGTCGGTTGCCACCTGGCTCCAGGGGTGAGTGAAACCGAACTCAGCCAGAGCCTTTATCCAGCTCCGCCCGACTTGAGTAAGGTGGGAGCTAATGGCAACCCTGCAGCCACATTCTGGATCATCAAGCATGGGATCAAGGCTTCGGGCATGCCTGCCTGGGGCAAGAGCATGGGCGATGAGTATATATGGGGAATGGTGGCCTTCCTGGAGCAGTTGCCGAAGCTTGATGCGCAGGAATACCAAGCATTGGTGGCGAGCAGCGCCGGTCACCAGCATGGCGGTGGCGAAACCATAATGCACGATCATGAAGGGCAGCATAACGCTCAGGATACAGGCGCCCCAGGGCATCATGAGGTAAGCCAGGAGAGGCATCATGCTGGAGAAATGACTGCTCCTCATCATGGCTCAGGGGATGCAAGCAGCTCTTCCGCCGCCATGCCTCCGCCAATGGTCCATACCCACGCCGATGGGAAAGAGCACGTCCATGGACACTAGCTGCCAGATCCAGTAACCGCTGGATCTGCCTTGGCGTTCCTACGAGGTATGTGAGAGTCCGTAATAGTGAGGGTTCGGCGATGGGTTTTGGGGGAATTAGTATTTGGCAGTTGCTGATTATTCTAGTGATTGTGGTAGTGCTTTTTGGGACGAAGCGCCTAAGAACCTTGGGAGGGGATCTTGGCGGAGCCATCCGATCTTTTCGGAGCTCGCTTGAGGAGGGGAAAGACCATCCCAGTGGCACATGTACCTCAACAGAGGCAGATGGCCAGAAGTTCCTGGATGTCAAAAAAGGCTAGAGGTTTTAACTTGAGAGCGGGGCAGCTATTTGCCCCGCTCTTTTTTGCTAATTACCAAAAGAATTCGGTAGACAAAACTCAGCCGTCGCTCCGGCAGCCCGTGCCCATGACTAGATACTCAATCGTGTTCAAGGAGCCCTGTGAGTCTTCGTAGGTGATTCTTGCCGGAACGACACGACAGACATCAGCTGGACGGCTTACGCTGACAACCTTGAAAATATCCATTTCCATACCGTATTTGTATTTTATTACTTGCGGGGCAGGCTTTCCATGGTCCTCCGCATACTTCTGAACCAGTGCCTGATTTTTATGCAGGACCCGGTCCGACTCCTTGTCGGTAAGATCGCTCGCCATGGCGAACGGCATTGCCATCGCTGCGGCTATAATCATAGCCAATTTTATATGTTTCATTTGACTTTTCCTCGTGGTGAGCACAGGGGTTATTGTGCTGCATGGATGCTGTCACAAATATGACCTGAAAATTAAATAACGGTAATTTTGTTGGTGGTTCTTGGTTGGCAAGGTTGTTGTTTGGGATGGTTGGTAATAAAAGGAAATGTGGTTTTGGGCGGTATTCAGCTGCGGCGGATAATTTTCCTCGGATCGACGGTTGAATCACATGCGTGGTCCGCGTCACTGCCAGCGACGCAGGCTGACCATGTTCTTCACAATTTCATGAGGCGGGCTGACGCTGAGAGGTTGATTGTTTCTACGTGTATCATATGCTGAATGGCCAGCAAGGGGCTGACCAGGTCCGGTTTGCAGACTTTCAGGATTTCCTCATGGCAGAGCACGGTGTGTCGTCCGCAAAGGTGCGGATCTTGATCGAGCAGTGGCGTGCCGACGCGGGAGGCACCTATCAGAGCTGGTTTCTATGGCCGGAGCGGATCAAGAACTTCCGCTCCATTCGGCGGGGGCTGGAGGCGGTGGTCGCTGAGATTGAGGCTGGCACCTTTGGCAATCAATACAAGCAGTCGTCCTTGGAAACCGTGGTGGGCTCCATTGCTGAGCAACGTCAGATCTTCAAGGGGGCCGATCATGCCTTTTTGTGGAAGCCAAAGCTGCGTATCCCGGATATCTATGAGAATCGGGAGAACCAGCTGGCCTTTGGGCGGTTCCTCGATCACTGTGCCTGCTGCATGAGTGAGGAGACGTTAGTCCAGGCCATCCGGACGTTGGACTCGCGGGCAATCAAAGGACTCGGCCCAGCTGCGGCAAACCTCTTGTACTTCCTTCACCCCACACTGATCCCGCCATTCAACACTGCGATAGTCAAGGGTTACAACCGCTTGACTGGTGCTGCTGTCAAGCTTGGTAGCTGGCAACAATATCTGGCTATGCGCCAAGGCATCATTGCACTTAACCGCGAGAGTCGAGACCTGCTTTCCAATGACCTGGGGGCTATCGGGGGCTTGCTGTTCGATATAGGTAGCGAGCGCTATTCCCTGCCGCCGGCAGAAAACTCTGCCGAGTCACTTGCGCTGTGGCGGTCGGAGCTCGATCGTATCCGTGAGGAATCAGCCAAGGCTCTCAAGGCTCTGGCTCGAGCTCAGGAGAGTGACGAGACCCATACCCAGATCCAGGGGTGGCTGCGTGATCTGGGCAAGTCTCTCGGCTTCAACGTATGGATTGCTTCCAATGACCGTTCCCGTCCCTACGCCAACGGCAAGCTTGCGGATGGTTGTCTGGATAACCTGCCAGGCGCGGTGGCGGCGGCGGATACGGTGCGGTTGATCGATGTGCTATGGCTGCATGCCGATTCTGGCCGCGTTGCGGCAGCATTCGAGGTTGAGCACAGCACCAGCATCCATTCAGGAATCGTCAGGATGCTGGATCTGGCACTGGCAGCTCCTGAACATGAAGAGGCCAGTTATTTCCTGGTCGCCCCGGACGAGCGCGAAGGGGAAGTCAGAGATCAGTTGCGCCGGCCTGCGTTCCGTCGCATTGGCCGGCTGGCCCCACGCTATCTGCCCTACAGCGAGCTGCGCACGCATCGTGAGGCCATCGCTCGGTTTGGTCAGGGTATACGCCCAATCGAGGCCATCGCCCGGCAGCTGACTTGAGGTGGCGGTCTGACCAAGCAGCTGCGTGCTGCCGGAGTGTCGGGTCTACTTCGATTTCTGGATTGAAACGATGACGGCCGCCATGCCCTGACTACGGAATTCGAAGTCCACCTTGTCGCCGACTGTCAGCCCTTTCAGCTGCTCGGGCTTGGCCTGGAAGCCCATGGTCATTGGGGGCCATTTCAGGCTGGGGACCGGACCGTGAGCCAGGGTGACGATTCCTTGGGCCGTATCGATAGCCTTGATCGTCCCGCTGGCCTTGGCGGTCGGGGCAGAGACGTCTTTTTGCTCCATTTTCATGGGTTGCTCCATCGGCATCTGGCCCATGGGCATCTCCTGGCTGCCCGCCGCCAGAGTGATCTGAGTGAAGGCAAGGGCCAGAGTGGCAGTGAGTGCATGCTTCATTGCAGGTTTCCTTCTTGACTTGATGGGTGACTGTGGTGAGGCGGTGTTGTCTGTGTTGCTCAAGGCGACCGCTCTGCTGGTGGCCGCCTTGAGCCGACTCCTAGTTCTGTCTGGTCTCAGCGCTCGTCGTCGATCACGGCGTTTTGCGCCGCATCAGCCAATACGCTGCCGGCAGGACCAGCATGGAGAGCAAGGGGGCGGTGATCATTCCTCCGACCATGGGCGCGGCGATCCGTTTCATCACCTCGGAGCCCGCGCCGCTGCCCCACAGGATAGGCACGAGGCCGGCAATGATCACCGCGACCGTCATGACCTTCGGTCTGACACGCAACACCGCGCCTTCGCGGATCGCCTCAAGCAAGGCGGGGTTGTCGGCGCGGCCGCTAGCGGTTCGCGCGTGCCAGGCGTTTCTGAGGTAGATCAGCATGATCACCCCGAACTCCGCGGATACCCCGGCCAGCGCGATGAAGCCGACCCCGGTGGCAATCGACAGATTGAAGCCGAACCAATAGAGCAGCCAGATGCCACCGGAGAGCGCAAACGGGAGGGTGACCATGATCAGCAAGGCTTCGCTGAGGCGGTTGAAGGTGAGGTAAAGCAACACGAAGATGATCAGTAATGTGGCCGGGACCACCCATGTCAGCCGTGCATTGGCGCGCTCCAGGTATTCGAACTGCCCGGAGTAGGACACCGTCATGCCGGCTCCCGGCTGCACCTTTTCGCCAACCTGCTGCTGCAGCTCGCGCACCGTCGACGCCAGGTCGCGCCCTCGGACGTCCACATACACCCAGCCGGAGAGGCGACCGTTCTCGCTACGCAGCATCGGCGGCCCTTCGCTCAGGCTGACGCTGGCCACCATGCCCAGGGTGATCTGCTGCCCCGCGGCGGTGAGTATCGGTAGTTGTCGCAGCGCCTCGGGACTGTCGCGCCATTCGCGCGGGTAGCGCAGGTTGATCGGAAAGCGTGCCAGACCCTCGACGGTTTCGCCGACATTGCTGCCGCCGATGGCCCCTGACACCACGGCCTGTACCTCGGCGATGCTCATTCCGTAGCGCGCCGCAGCGAGGCGATCAATCTGGATGTCGATGTAGCGCCCGCCGGTCAGCCTTTCCGCTAGGGCAGAGCTGACGCCCGGTATCTGCTTGGCTACGGCTTCTACCTCCTGAGCGACCCGCTCGATTTCGTCCAGGGAAGTCCCTGAAACTTTCACGCCAATCGGGCTCTTGATCCCGGTGGCGAGCATGTCGATACGGTTGCGGATCGGCGGCACCCAGATGTTCGAGAGGCCAGGGACTTTCACTGCACGATCCAGCTCCTCCACCAGTTTCTCCGGAGTCATGCCTGGACGCCATTGGTCGCGAGGCTTGAACTGGATCGTGGTTTCGAACATCTCCAAGGGGGCTGGGTCGGTGGCGCTTTCCGCGCGTCCAGCTTTACCGAAGACCCGTTTGACCTCGGGCACCTTGTGAATCATGCGGTTGGTTTGCTGCAGGAGCTGCGTCGCCTTGCTCGCCGGCAAACCGGGAAGCGCCGATGGCATATACAACAGGTCGCCTTCATCCATTTGTGGCAAGAACTCCCCTCCCAAGCGGCTCAACGGCCAGAGGCTGGACAGGAAGACCAACAAAGCCAAAGCTAGGGTGGCTTTCGGCCAGGCCAGTACCGCCTCCAGTACGGGTCGATAAGCCGCGATCAACCAGCGGTTCAACGGGTTCTGCTGCTCGCTGGGAATCCGCCCGCGAATCCAGTAGCCCATCAGTACCGGAACCAGAGTGACCGATAAGCCGGCGGCAGCCGCCATGGCATAGGTCTTGGTAAAGGCCAGGGGGCCAAACAAGCGGCCTTCCTGGGCTTCCAGGGTGAATACGGGGAGGAAAGACAAGGTGATGATCAGCAGGCTGAAGAACAGTGCCGGGCCGACTTCGGCGGCGGCTTCACCGATTACCCTCCAGTGCTGGTCGCCCTGCAGGGGCTCATTTGGGTACCGCTCCTTCCAGGCCTCGATGTGCTTGTGCGCGTTTTCGATCATCACCACGGCCGCATCGACCATGGCGCCAATCGCGATGGCGATTCCGCCCAAGGACATGATGTTTGCGTTGACACCTTGGTGGCGCATGATGATGAACGCCACGAGGATGCCTAGCGGCAAAGTGATGATCGCCACCAAGGACGAGCGCAGGTGCCAGAGGAAGATCAGGCACACCAGCGCGACCACCGCGAACTCCTCCAGCAGCTTGAAGCTGAGGTTGTCGATGGCGCGATCGATCAACTGGGAGCGGTCATAGGTCGTCACCACTTCGACATCGGCTGGCAAGCTCTCTTTAAGCGCTTCAAGTTTCTCTCGCACTGCACGGATGGTGTCGCGGGCGTTTTTGCCCGAGCGCAGAATGACCACGCCGCCGACCACTTCGCCTTCGCCATCCAGTTCGGCGATACCGCGGCGCATTTCCGGCCCCAGCTGGATGGTGGCAACCTGACCGAGCAGAACGGGCACCCCAGCGGGGGTGGCTCGCAGCGGCACATTACGGAAGTCCTCCAGGCTCTGCAGATAGCCCGAGGACCGCA
This sequence comes from Pseudomonas oryzae, assembly GCF_900104805.1. NCBI lineage: Bacteria > Pseudomonadati > Pseudomonadota > Gammaproteobacteria > Pseudomonadales > Pseudomonadaceae > Pseudomonas > Pseudomonas oryzae. The sequence continues at coordinate 4,605,216 of NZ_LT629751.1, forward strand.
CCATGTATTCGCGCTCGGCCAGTTCGAGAACGGCACCGCCGGTTTCCTGGTTGGCGCTCTTCAGGGCTTCCTCAACTGCTTGCTGCGTAATGCCGTAGGCGACGAGCTTCTGCGGGTCGAGTACAACCTGGTATTGCTTGACCATTCCGCCAAGCGTGGCGACTTCCGCCACATTGGGCAAACTCTTGAGCTCGTACTTCAGGAACCAGTCCTGTAACGCACGGAGCTGTGAGAGATCATGCTGCCCACTGCGGTCGATCAGAGCATATTGATAGATCCAGCCCACCCCGGTGGCGTCGGGGCCCAGGGTTGTCGTGACACCTTCCGGTAACCGCTCCTGGGCCTGGTTGAGGTACTCCAGCACACGTGAGCGTGCCCAGTAGAGATCAGTGCCGTCTTCGAACAGCACGTAGACGAACGAGTCGCCAAAGAACGAATAGCCGCGCACTGTCTTGGCGCCGGGCACCGAGAGCATGGTGGTGGCTAGTGGGTAGGTCACCTGATTCTCGACGATCTGTGGTGCCTGGCCAGAGAAGCTGGTGCGGATGATCACCTGGGTGTCGGACAGATCCGGCAGCGCATCCAGCGGTGTGCTGCGCAGGGACCAGATGCCCCACGCGGTAATGAACAAGGTCGCCAACAGAACTAGAAAGCGGTTTCCGATCGACCAGTGGATCAGTCGCGCGATCATTGGCTATCCCCTTGCTTGCTGAGTCGTTCGATGATCAGCCCCGAATCGGTCAGTTGGGCGCCAATTCGCACGCGATCTCCAACCTTCAGTCCGGCTGCAACCTCGGGGTTTGCCAGGGGAAATGCCATGGTCATACCGGGCATGTTCAAGCTCTTGAACGGCCCGTGTTCCAAGGTGACCTCCTGTCCATCGAGCCCGCGGATCACCCCTTCCGACTCATGCAGCGGCGTGGGCGGCGGCATATCTTCAGCGGCTCGCGCCACCACCCCCTGCAGGCTTGCTTCGGAGTCGAGCAGGAACTGTCCGGAGACCACTATCTCTTGGCCTTCAGACAGCCCGGAGATTACCTCCACACGGCCCTCCGACTCGCGGCCGATTTGCACTTCAATGGGCTGGTAGCGGCCTTCGTGCTCGGCCAGCATGACCAGGGAGCGCTTGCCGGTACGGATGACCGCTTCACTGGGAACCAGCAGGGTGGGCTGCTCGATCCGGCTGCTCAGGCGTACCGCGGCGAACATGCCGGGGCGTAGCTTGCCATCAGGATTGGGCAGTTCGCTGCGCACCGTCAGCGTGCGGGTCTGCAGATCGGCGCTGGGCAGCAGGGCGATCACGCGCCCCTGCAGGGGCTGGCCAGGGAAGGCAGTCAAGTTGGCGCTTATTTCTGCCCCGACCTGAATGGTTGCCGCCTGGGCCTCTGGAATTGCGGCATCCAGCCAGACAGTGGAAAGCCCGTTGATGCGGGCTAGGTCCTGCCCGGCCGAAACGGCCATGCCGGCGCGAACTTCCAGCGACTGCAGCTCGCCCGCCATGGGGGTGGTTACGGTGTGCACGGCGTTTGGTTTGCGCGTGCGTTGCACGCGCTCGATCACCCCCAGCGGCATGCCCAGCAGACGCAGACGCTCCCGCGACGCCTCGATCAGGCGCGCATCGCCACTTTCAAGTACCGCGATGAACTCCAACTGGGCTGCTGACCACTCGGGTATCAGCAGATCTGCCAGAGGTGTTCCTGCGGGCAGGACATCACCGGGGGCATGCCCATACACGCGCTCGACGAATCCGCCCGAGCGGGCCTGCAGCGTGGCCACCTGCCGCTGGTTGTAGGCCAAGGAACCCACGGCTCCGATACCGGCTGGCAGCACCGCGCGGACCACCTTTGCGGTGCGCATGCCCAGGTTCTGCACAGCTTGCGCCGGCACGCTGAGCGTGGAGGAGTCCTGCTCCGCTCCAGCGTACTTCGGCACCAGTGGCATATCCATGTACGGCGACTTGCCTGGTTTGTCGAAGCGCTGCTCGGGCTTCATGGGGTCGTACCAGTAGAGAACCTGGCGATTGTCCTCAGTGGCATTGGTCGTGGGCGCATCGCCATGGCTGACACTGCGTTGCCCCAGCCAGAAACCGCCTGCAACGCCACCTGCCGCAATGGCTATGGCCAGAAGGGAATATCCGAGTACGGAGGTTTTCATTTCAGGGGCTCCACGTAGGCGTAATACAGGCTTGCGGAGAGCTGGCTCAGCTTGCGCTGTTGTTCGATCTGGCGAAGTTGCGCCTCGATCAGCTCGCGGCGTGCTGCGATGACCGTAGTCAGTTGGCTGTTCCCCGCTTTGTAGGCGGCGAGTTCCAGGTCGGCGCGTTTGCTCGCCAGTGGGATGAGGATGCGCTCTGTACGATCCAGCGCCCTGCGCAACTGCTCGAGTTCGGCCAAGCCGCTTTCCAGCTCCACCTGGTGTGTGCGGAGCAGCACTTCCTGTTCTGCCTCCATTTGGGCAACGCTGTGCTGTTTGGCATTGATCCGGGGGCCTTGGCGAGAGCCTACGAACATCGGCAAGTCGAAAGTGAACTGCAACATCGCCATGTCGCCGAACTGGTTGTCGCGGTTGTTGTAGGCGAGCTCGACGCTCCAGTCGGGCTGCTTTTCGGCGACAGCCTCGGCCAGTTCGGCATTGGCTTCGCCGACCCGCGCGGAAGCAGCGCGCAGCTCAGGGTGTTCGGCCAATCGATGCTGCAAGTCCGGAAGGTCCAGGCTCAGTGGGGGAAGTGTGCCCGCTAACGGCAGGCGAGCTGCATCGCCGATCCAGCGTCGCAGTTTGGCTCTGGCGACCGCTGCGTCGCGGCGCAGCTCATCGCGCCGATCCGCCAGCGTCAGGGCCTCCTGATCGGCCTGGAGCAGCTCGCCGGCCTGCGCCGAGCTGCCGGCGATCAGGGCCTGCACGGTCGACCGCAGGAGAGCGACCTGCTGATCCAACTGGTCGAGCAACGCCACGCTGCGCTCGGCGTAATGGACGTCGAGCCAGCTCTGGGCAGTTTGTCGCTTGGTTTCCAGCACCATAGCGCGTTGCTCAGCCTCGGCCCGGGTCAGCGTGGCGGTGGCCAGTTGTCGACGGGCCAGTCGCTTGTCCCCGTTGGGGACTTCCTGCATGAGGCCAATACGGCGCATGGTCATCGAGTCGCGGTTCAGGGTATAGCGATCCGGGCCTTCAATGGGCAGGTTATCGATGCCAAGGATCAACTTGGGATCTGGCAGAGCATCTGCCGGCAGCAGCGCTTGGTCAGCAGACGCAACCTGCGCCTGTTGGGAACGGTTTTCAGGGGCTGTGCGCTCGGCCAGAGTCAGAGCGCGCTCGAAGGTCAGGGTGGCTTCCGGCGCAGCGAGGGCGGAGTTTGCCCAAAGAACAACAGCCAGCACGCCAAGATAGCTGTTGCGAGTCAAAAGGAAAGCAGGCATGTGCGCCTCCAATGCGATTAATCGATGTCACTGAAGAAATGGCTGACAGCAACGGCTCCCAACATAGTTGGGGTGCCTCAGACCTAGGGCATCAGGCGACGCAGGGTGGGCGCCAGAGGGGCGTTGGTTCTCGCTGAATGGGTGGCTGGGCGAGCGGTGTGCCAGGGACGGGATGCTGAAGGGGGGCTGCCTTGATCTCGACAGCCTGGAGAAGCCCGCTGGTCTTGCATTCTTGTCCAGGCTTGCAGGGGGATTTGCTGAGCGAATCGACAGCATCCTCCATGTGCTCGCAGCAGGGCGCCTGCAAGGGGGAGGTGTGATCTTGGTGAGGCAATGAACTTTGCATCGGGCAGGGTTCGGTGGGCCGAGCCGAGGCCGTGCTGCCGAAATAAGGCAACACGAGGCTGAAAGTCAGCGCCAGAATCAATGAAAGCCGAAGCATCTAGGGTAACCCCACTCGAGTCTCTCAGAACGATAGCAGGGGAAATTTGTTGGCGGCAATTGCCTGTCGAGGCAGCTCAGCTTTTGCTTGATAGGAATTGACAGGGGTCAGTGTTTTTCGTGTGCCTTGCGCAATGTGTGGTTTTTCTCTTGACTGTAGTTGTCTGGGAGTTTGAGATTGTTATTTTGATCTTGCTGGCAAGGGGTTGTGCTTTTTGTCTTTGTCAACAAGATAGTGATTTCTGACAAAATTGTAATTTTGGGGTCAGTCCAATGTCAGCTTTTTAGGTCTAGCATCAAAGATAAGGGTTGCCACCGGCTTATTATCGAATGTCATAAAATGACATCCGTTACCCTCTTAGGGGTCTTAAGGGGGACGACGATAGTGATGGCATGTTGATTTTCTCGAAGGGTGGCAGGGCGCAGGTTTTGGACTTTACTGATAATTTCAAAGGAGAACCCTCATGACACACGACATGCCAGCCTATGGCCTGTGGGGATTGGTGATCATCAACTCATTGGTGTTTATCATCTTCGCGTTCAGCTTTTTCAAGCCAAAGTCAGCCCGTGATTGGCGAAGTTTTGGTGCTTTCAGCGCATTCTTGGTGGCGCTGTTCACCGAGATGTATGGCTTTCCGCTGACAATTTATCTGCTGTCGGGCTGGCTCGGCACCCGCTATCCCGGCATCGACTTTTTCTCGCACGATGCGGGGCATCTGCTTGAGGTCTTGTTCGGCTGGAAGGCCAACCCCCATCTGGGGCCGTTCCACATAGCCAGCAGCATCTTCCTTATTGCGGGTTTTTGGTTGTTGGCTTCTGCTTGGCGAGTTTTGTACGAGGCTCAAAGGGCCGGCAAGCTCGCAACCACCGGACCTTATGCGAAAATCCGTCATCCGCAATATATCGGTTTCGTGTTGATCATGTTCAGCTTTCTGTTGCAATGGCCGACATTGATAACAATTGCCATGTTTCCGATTCTCGTGTTCATGTATATGCGCCTGGCGAAATCGGAAGAGCGCGATGCGCTAGCTCAGTTTGGTGATGCTTATCGTCGATATATGAATGAGGTCCCCGCCTTCATTCCTCGTTTTGGTGGCCATAAAGTGCAAGTCAAATCGTAATTTCGACTTATTGAGATGAGTGATGAAATATGGAAAAGTATAACGGCATGCGCACGGAAGAGTCGGGGAAGTCGGGAGGGTCTATAAAGACGGTAACTGATCCCGTCTGTGGCATGGAGGTCAATCCCGAGCCAACAACGCTCAGTCAGGAGTACCAAGGGCGGCGTTTCTGGTTCTGCTCGAGTCGCTGCCAAGGGGCGTTCGCCAAGGCGCCAGAGCGCTATATGGGCAAGGTTGAGCATGAAGGTTGCAGTCACGAGCATACCCATGATGGTCCTCACGGAGGCAGCTCCTCGGTGGCAACCCCTCGCGCCAATGAACATGGTGTGGAGGGCAAAGCCAAGGATCCCATCTGCGGCATGTTGGTGAACAAGGCTACGGCCCTGAAGAGTGAGCGCGGCGGGCGCACTTACTATTTTTGCAGCGAGAGCTGTAAACAAACCTTCGAGTCCCCCGAGACTGAGCTCAAGCGGATGAAAACACGGGTGACCATTGCGCTCACCGGTGTGCTTGCTCTGGCCATCCTGCGCGCGGGCGCATTCATTGGTCTCGCTACCGGCGCCACCATCCTGACCTGGGTGCCGATTGACGCGCTGCCCTTCTTCACCTGGGGCGTATGGTTGTTCCTGCTGGTAACGCCGGTGCAATTCATCGGTGGCTGGGGCTTCTACAAGGGAGCGTGGAACGCCATTCGCACCCGCAGCATCAACATGGACTTCCTGATCGCGCTCGGCACCACGGTTGCATACTCCTATAGCGTCGCCGTGTTGTTCTTCCCGGATGTCCTGCCGATCAAGGTCGACGAGCGAGACGTCTACTTCGAGGTTTCGGCCGTGATCATCGCCTTCGTGCTGCTGGGCAAGTACATGGAGGAGATCATCAAGAAGAAATCCTCTGCTGCCGTGCGGCGGCTACTGGACCTGAAGCCGGCTACGGCCCACGTGCTACGCGACGGCAAAGAAGAGGAGATCCCGGCCGAAAGCATCATGGTCGGTGAGATCGTGGTAGTGAGGCCGGGCGAGAAGATCCCCACCGATGGTCAAGTCACCGACGGTGAAACGAGCATTGATGAGTCGATGCTGACCGGTGAGTCGATGCCGGTGGCAAAGAAGCCTGGCGCAGCGGTGATTGGCGGCACGCTCAACCGCTCGGGGCTGTTCCGCTTCAAGGCTACCAAGATCGGTAAGGAAACCGCTCTGGCGCAGATCATCAAGATGGTGGAAGACGCCCAGGCGAGTACGGCGCAGATCCAGCGGCTCGCGGACAAGGTCACCGGCTATTTCGTCCCGGTAGTGGTTGTGGTTGCACTGCTGGCTTTTTTCGGTTGGTGGGCCTTTGGCTTCTTCCCCCAGGGCCTGCTCGCCTTCATTGCCGTACTGATCATTTCCTGTCCGTGCGCTCTCGGCGTTGCAACGCCGGCGGCATTGATGGTCGGTGTCGGCAAAGGGGCGGACATGGGCATCTTGATCCGAGGCGGCGAGGTGTTGGAGCGGGCAGAAAAACTCTCGACCGTGGTCTTCGACAAGACCGGTACGATCACCCGTGGCGAGCCGACCGTGACCGATATAGTGCCACTTAAAGACATCGATGAAGCGGGTGTTTTGGCACTCGCCGCCGCCGTGGAGGTTGGCTCCGAGCATCCCCTTGGCGAAGCCATCGTGCGCGCAGCTCAGCATCGCGGCCTGGAACTCGAGGCCGCACATGGCATCAAGGGCATCGCAGGTCACGGCATCAAAGGCGAGCTGCATGGCAGCTTGGTGTGGCTCGGCAATCGGCGTCTATTCCAGCAGCAGGGCATCGCGATCAGCCATGCAGAGCAAGCCATGACTGAGTTGGAAGCCCAAGGCAAAACCGCAATGCTGGTTGGCCGTGAGCGCGACCTGCTGGGCATCATCGCGGTTGCCGATACACTGAAGCCAGAAGCCGCCGAAGCCATTAGTGAACTCAAATCGCGTGGTATTCAGGTGGTTCTTTTGACTGGTGACAATCAACGTACGGCCAAGGCGATTGCTCAACAGGTTGGAATCGATCGTGTCATCGCCGAAGTATTGCCCGAAGACAAGGTCTCAGTGATCCAGAAGTTGCAGCAGGAAGGTCAGGTCGTAGCGATGGTTGGCGATGGCGTAAACGATGCGCCAGCGCTCGCCACTGCCGATATTGGTATCGCCATCGGCTCCGGCTCCGATGTGGCCAAGGAAACCGGGGGCATCATCTTGATCAAGAATGATGTCCGAGATGTGGTCACGGCAATCCTGCTTTCCCGTGCGACCATGCTCAAGATCAAGCAGAATCTTTTCTGGGCGTTCATTTACAACACTATTGGCATCCCTGTTGCGGCCTTCGGGCTGCTCAATCCGATCATCGCCGCTGCTGCCATGGCGCTCAGCTCGCTGTCGGTGATCGTCAACTCCGCACTGCTCAAACGCGCCCGTATAGGCGCAAGGTAGGGGTGAGATCATGAAACGCAACATTCTGACCATTTGCACTGTGGTCAGTGCCATTGGTATCGCGACAGTACTTTACCTGTACGGGGTGAGCGTCAAGTCGCTGCTTGTTTCCCTGATCTTCTTGCTATGCCCGGTCTTGGTCCTGATCCAGACCGCACGTGGTGTCCGACAGTTCGATAAGGATATTGGCGAAGCTGGCCGTAAACTGCAGAGGAAGGATTTGCCATGATGACGCATGTGGTTTTGAATCATAGGGTGTCAGCTTCATGGATGCGTGTGCACTTCTTCTGGCTTGCAATGCTGGTAATGCTTTCCGGTTACTCGAACGCGTATGCCGAGGTTCCTGGGCAACCGGTGCGTAAGGACGGACTGACGATCTACTATGGCGTATTGCCGGCTGAAATGGTTGCCCAGCAAGAGCATAAGTCCGGCAAGCACATGCAGCCCACTAATGCAGCGGGGGGCGATACTCATCACTTGGTGGTGGCCATTTTTGAAGAGCAGACGGGCAAACGCCTTTCGGAAGCATCAGTGCGAGCGAGAGTTGAGCCTCTCGGAGGCGCATCTCAGGAAAAGCTTCTGGAACCCATGAAAATTGCCGACACCGTGACCTTCGGTAATTTCTTCCGCATGGAGGGGGATATGCCTTATGTCATTCATTTGCGCATCCGTCGCAATGAGGGAGGGCCATCCGATGTGGAAGTAGCCTTGCCCTATCGTCACCCATCCCGCTAATCGCCAGGGAGCGCATACCATGCCCAGACACGACAGTCGATTTAGCAACGCAGGCCGTGCCAATTGGTTCTTTCTTGGATTTCTTGCCATCGCCGGCTATTTCCTGTTCACCGAGCATCGGGCCCACGCCATACCCTACCTCCCATTTTTGTTGTTGTTGGCCTGTCCCTTGATGCACCTGTTCATGCATGGCGGTCATGGTCATGGAGGGCATGAAGGACATGAGGGTGGACGGCGCGAAGGGCATGGTGCGCACGGTGGTTGTGGCGGCCATCGGCACACCAGTACAAGCGATAAGCAACAGCAGGCGCACAAGCACGGGCAAGAAGAAAAATCAGGTGGCGAAACTTCGCAGCAAGATCAATCTCAGGAGCGAAGGTCGTGAAACTACAGTTTCTTGGCGCCACCGGCACGGTGACCGGCTCTCGGTATCTTGTCACGGAGGGGGATACACGAGTGCTGGTCGACTGCGGTCTCTTCCAGGGAGTGAAAGCTCTGCGTCAGCGTAACTGGAAGCCCTTTCCAATCGCTCCGGCCGAGATCGACGCTGTCGTGTTGACGCACGCTCATCTTGATCACAGCGGCTACCTGCCTCGACTCATTCAAGAAGGATTCAGCGGGCCGGTTTATTGCACGCCAGCGACACGCGCCCTGGCAGAAATCTTGTTGCCGGACAGCGGCAAGCTGCAGGAGGAGGACGCTCTGCGTGCCAATCGTTACGGCTACAGCAAACATAATCCGGCCGAGCCGTTATATACGGCTCAGCAGGCAGAGCGGGCGCTGAAGGCGTTCGATGCACGTGATTTCCATGATGCCTTCGAGATTGGAGGATTGCGCGTGCATTTCACTCCAGCCGGGCACATTCTCGGTGCCGCATGCGTGCATATTGACAATGGCACTCGCACATTGTCCTTTAGTGGCGATCTGGGCCGGCCGAATGATCCGGTGATGAAGCCCCCGTTGCCGGTCAGGCATGCGGACTACCTTGTTCTCGAGTCCACCTATGGTGACCGACGCCATACGGTCGTCGACGTAGCCGAGCAGCTAGCGAAGATCGTCAACACAACGGTCAGCAGAGGCGGGACGGTCATGTTGCCGGCTTTCGCCGTCGGGCGCGCGCAGACTCTCATGCATCTGCTGACGCAGTTGCGAGCAGTAGGGCGTATTCCGGATGTGCCGTTTTACCTGGATAGCCCCATGGCTATCAATGTGTCACGTGTGTTCTGTCACTTCCGGGCCCAGCATCAGCTAAGCGACGCAGAGTGTCATGCCATGTGCGAAGGCGTGACCTATGTCCATACCAGGCAGGATTCGGAGGCGCTCAGTGCAGACTCATATCCGAAGGTGATTATTGCCGGCGCCGGCATGCTTACCGGTGGGCGAATTCTGCACCACCTCAAGGCCTTGGGTGGCAACCATCGCAACACCTTGCTGATAGCAGGCTATCAGGCTGAGGGTACGCGCGGCCATGCATTGATGAATGGTATGCGCACACTAAAGATCTATGGCGAATATGTGCCTATCAACTGCCAGGTTGAAGAGATCTCCAGTCTCTCCGGGCATGCCGATTTTAGCGAAATTGGTGATTGGCTAAGCCATTTTGAGCAACCACCGCGGCAGGTTTTTCTAACTCATGGCGAGGCATTGGCTGCTGACAGCCAGCGCCGTTACCTGGAAGAGCGCCTGGGGTGGAACGTCATGGTTCCGGAAATGCTCGACGAGTTCGTTCTGGATTGATCAGGAGCGCGCGGATGGGCATGACTCGAATTTACGAGAAACACAAGGTCAGAGGCCTGCAAGCTGTGCTCGATGCCGCCGGAGTCCACCTCGACGGCAGTCGACCGTGGGACTTACGGGTACACGATTCGAGGCTGTTCGGACGCCTGCGCCGACAGGGCAGCCTCGGTCTCGGCGAAGCCTACATGGACGAATGGTGGGACTGCGAGCAACTGGACGAGTGCGTCGCGCGTCTGTTGCGCGCGGGTGCCGATCACCGGCTCACCGGCAGTTTACTCGAGCGCTGGTACGAATGGCGGGCGCAACTGCTGAACCTCCAGTCGCGTTGCCGTGCCTGGATCGTTGGTGAGCGACACTACGACCTCGGCTATGAGCTGTTCGCACGCATGCTGGATCGCCGCATGACCTACACCTGTGGCTACTGGCAGGGCGCGGCTAGCTTGGAGGAGGCGCAGGAAAGGAAACTGGAACTGGTGTGCCGGAAACTCGGCCTAAAGGCGGGGGACCGCGTGCTTGACATCGGCTGCGGCTGGGGCAGTTTCGCCGAGTATGCCGCTTCCCGCTACGGCGCTCAGGTAGTCGGTATCACCATTTCCCGGGATCAGGCGCGTTACGCTGCCGAACGCTGTCGCGAACTCCCGGTGGAAATTCGCCTCCAGGATTACCGCGACGTGGACGGCTGCTTCGATCACCTCGTATCGCTGGGGATGTTCGAACATGTCGGCGTAAAGAATTACCGCATTTACATGGCGACCGCGCACCGTCTGCTGCGCGACGACGGTTTGTTCCTGCTGCATACCATCGGCAGCAACACCTCGGTGCATACGACCGATCCCTGGATCGGCCAATACATCTTCCCGAACGGCATGCTGCCTTCGATTGCGCAAATTGGCCTGGCCATCGAAACACGTTTCGTGATGGAGGACTGGCACAACTTCGGTGCCGATTACGACAAAACGCTGATGGCTTGGTACTCCAACTTCGAATGCCGCTGGCCAGAGTTGGCTGGGCACTACGACCAGCGCTTTTTCCGCATGTGGCGTTACTACCTGTTGACTTGCGCCGGTTCGTTTCGGGCGCGCAAGAACCAATTGTGGCAAATCGTGTTGAGCAAGCACGGCTGCGCGGGCGGCTACGGCCGCCTGCGTTAGGGCATCCACCAATCGAGGTGACGCGGGAGGGTACATGGGCGACGTGACCCGGTTCGTCATTACCACCAGCAAACACTTGCACCGGTTGAGCGAAGCCGAGATGTGCGAGCACAAGGGTATCGGTCATCCGGATAGCCTGTGCGATGGTGTCGCGGAGGCCGTGTCGCTGGCGCTCAACCGCGCGTACCTGAAAGCCTTCGGACGCATCCAGCATTACAACGTCGACAAGGCCTTGTTGATCGGTGGCGAGAGCCTGCCGCGCTTTGGCGGTGGACAGGTGCTGACGCCGATGCGCCTGATCCTGTGCGGTCGAGCCAGTCCCCTGCCGGACGCTGGGCTGGCCGAATTGGTGAGAGGCGTAGCATACCGCTATCTATCCAAAAACCTGCGCTGCGATCCGGCATTGTTCGAAATCGAATGTGCGGTACGTACCGGCAGCCCCAATCTGCAGCAGGCATTCGCGCGCGGGATGTCCCACGCCCTGGCCAACGACACCTCCTTCGGAATCGGCTTCGCACCATACTCGCCCCTCGAGATCCAGGTGCTGCAACTGGGGACGCTATTGCACTCGGTCGAGTTTCAAGCGCGATTTCCGGCCGCGGGCGACGACTACAAGGTCATGGGCGCGCGGGTTGGCGACAGGATGACGTTCACCGTCGCGTTGGCGCTCATCGATCGGGAGATTCGCCATGCGACAGACTATTTTGCAATCAAACACGCGATTGCCGAGCATCTACGCGCGACTCTGGTGAGCCCCTGTGATCTCGCCATCAATACGCTCGACGATCCGAACGCGAGCGGTGTGGAGGGGATCTACCTGACCGTGTCCGGATTGAGCGCTGAGCAGGGCGACGACGGCCAGGTCGGGCGCGGCAACCGCATGAACGGCCTGATCACGCCCTGCCGCAGCATGTCACTTGAAGCCGTAGCAGGGAAGAACCCGGTTTCCCATGTCGGCAAGCTGTACAACGCGCTCGCATGGGAAATAGCACGTGCCATCGTCGCCGAGGTCGAGAGCGTGGATGAAGCCACAGTGCAATTATTGTCGCGCATCGGCCAGCCAGTCGATCAGCCGGCGTTGGTGGCTATCGAGCTGGGGTGTAGGGGCAGGCTGAACGAACGCATGCGCCAGGAGATACGCAGTCTCGTGGATGTGCACCTGTCAGGCATTGAGCGCATCTCCGAGCGCCTGATACGTGGCGAGATACCGGCATTTTGAGCCCCTTCGTGGCAGCTCTATTAACTCACGTCTGGACTGAGCCAGGCAGCGGCGAGCACCGCTCCTGGCCTCCGAGCGTCGGGTTTAGTGCTTACAGGGCTTCCTGCATGGCTTGCAGAAATTCGCAATCGGTGACCTGGCTCAGTCCAGTTCCAGCAGGCTCGACATCCGCTTGAGGGGTCGTGTCCCGGGAAGTGGTGTAACGGAGGTCTAGCCGAAGCGCCTATGTGCCCGGCCGGATGAGCGTGGACTGGGGGGCCGGATGGCGTGGAATCCGCGGTGTTGCTCGCAACCCATCATTCCCCGGACAATTTTTCAAGCTATTCACGCAGGGCTATCTCGTCGAGTCCTCCGGTGTATTGCAGCGTGCCGTTGATCACGATGCCCAGACGCTCACCATGGAGGCCCCTTCTGGCTATTGGTATTTCACGCATTGTTTCATCATAGACTTCCTGAACGGGAAATGCCCCGCGCCAGGCGCACGGTGAACCATAACGCCAGCGCATAGCCGGCAGCCGCGAGCATCGGTATGTCCCCGAGCCGCGGCCCGATGGAGTTCAGCATCAGCAGCGAGGCGGCGATATAGAGGCCCAGCGTCACGAGTGCCAAGGCCATACGGTTACTTGCGCGGTCGATATGGCCCTCCAGACGCTCCATTCCATGATGCTGCAAGCGAATTTCAAGGCTATTGGCGCGCAGGCGATGGATCAGGGCGCCGAGCTCGGCCGGCAGTTCTTGCGCCCCAGAGGCCATTTCGAAACGCAATCGCTGCCACCCAGTTTCGGCGCCGACGCCGGTGTTGGCTTCGAGCACCGCTTCGGCCTTGGCGAGTAGGCCTGCCAGCAGCTTGAACTCCGGGTCGAGGCTGCGCACGACATTTTCCATCAGCGCCATCGCCCGCATCAGCACCAACAAGTTGTGCGGAAGGCGCATATGGCGTCCCTCCCCAAGACGCGCGACGCGCAAGAACACTTCGGCGAGCGACCAGTCCTTGAGCGGCAACCCGGCATATTCTTCGATGATTTCCTGCAATCCGTGGCGGAACTCGTCGCGTTTCAGCTCCCCCTCCAGCAACCCCAACTCCACGGCAGCGTCGAGCAGCCATCCGCCGTCCTGATGCACGAACGCCAGCAGGAATGCCGCGAGATGGCGCCGCATGTGCGGACTCAGTACCCCGACGATGCCGAAGTCGTGGAAACAGAGTCGACCGTCCGCCCTGACAAACAAGTTGCCCGGATGCGGATCGCCATGAAACACGCCCATGGCGAATATCTGCTGGAGATAGGCCTCCACGAACACCTGCGCCAAGCGCGGGCCGTCCTCCCCGATCGAAGGATCATCCACGCGCCGCCCGCTGCTCATCTCCTGCACCAGGACCGACTCGCAGTAGAGATCGTCGATCAGCGCCGGCACGTAAACGGTGTCCGAGTCCTGGAAGGCTTCGACGAAATGCTTGATCTGGTGTGCCTCCTTGCGAAAGTCCGTTTCCTTGCGCAGGTTGGCCCATATCTCGTCGATGATCGTGAGTGGCTCATAGCGTCGCAGCCACGGCGAAAGCATGAGCAGCATGCGCATCACGCCCCGCAGCAAGCGCATGTCTCGATCAATCTCGGCCTTGATGTCGGGTCGCCGGATCTTCACGACCACCCGGCGACCGTCACACATCCGCGCTTTGTGCACTTGCGCAATCGAGGCTGCCGCCAAGGGTTGCGGCTCGAACTCGGCAAACAGCTCGGCGATGGGCCGGCCCAGGGCGCTCTCCGCTTCGCGAACCGCGACATCGTTGGCAAACGGCGCGACCCGATCCTGCAGGCATTGCAGCTCCTGGATGTACTCCTCAGGCAGCAGATCGCGGTGCAAGCTCAATCCTTGACCGAGCTTGACGAACGCAGTGCCCAACTGCTCGAGCGTACCGCGCAAATGCTGTGCGGGCGTGATTGCCGGGTGCCGCAAGTGAAGGTGCACCAGCAGCCACCAGAACAGGTAACCGCCGATGGTGGAGGTGATCTGGAACAGTCTTCTGAGACCAGACACGATGTCTCCTTGAGCACGCCCGCCGTGACCGAGCACGATCTGCTGTATCAACCCGTACAGGGTACAGTCGCCGTATTGAAATGCGAGCGATGCAAGGCCAGTGGGCGAAGGCCTCACGCACCGCTCGAGTTGCTCTGGTCAAGGCGCGCATCTGCAGAGGCATTGACGAAACGAACGCTGCTCCAGTCGTGTTTGGCTGGAAGAAGTTCGACCTGGAAGTTGCATGGTTCATAAGTGAATTAACGGAACTGACTTTTGGCGGTCACAGCAAAACCGGTTGATCGGGCAGCTCATTGCGCCCTCCGGCGGTTGCCGGGAAATGCTGTGCCATGAGCCTGGTTACGGCACGAATCCCTTCCAGTGCTCCCTCCTCAAAGCGCCCCTGCCTGAAGGCTTGCTCCATGGCTAAACAGATCTCCTCCCATGCACTGGCCCCGACTTGGGCATGAATGCCACGGTCGGCCACGATCTCGACGTCGCGATCGGCCAACAGCAGGTAAATCAGCACGCCGTTGTTGTGCTCGGTATCCCACGCCCGTAGCAGTGAGAAAACCTCGAGCGCTCGCTCACGCGGCGATTGTCCGCGCCATAGTTCGACTGCTTGCAATGCCCCTTCCACAGCAAAGCGGATCTGCCCGGCATGGGTGCACTCGCTCGCCGCAATCTCCGCCTGAATCGCGTTCAGCGTCTTTGGGGGGAAGGCACGCTTGAGCTGCCGGGGTGACATTGTCAGGTGGCGAACCACGCGCCTGTAGTTGTTCTTCACCATCGTCCCGATGCGCCTCCCCCGCCGAATCCGCCTCCACCACCACCGAAGCCGCCACGGCGGCGTCCACCGGGCCGGCCGCCGCTGTACCAGCCACCATGCCTGCCGCCTCCACCGAGAAGAATAAATACGAACGCCATCAGTCCTGCGCCAAGTGCAACCGGGGTGGCGTCGATCAGTAACCAGGTCAGCAGCGCCACTCCGGCGCCAGTTACCGACGCTGCTGGTAAACGCCCCAGCAGTTTTCGCAGCACCCCGCCCACCACAAAGACCAGCATCACAATCAAGGGAATCGATTTCGAGAGCTCATCCTGAGCCCCATTCGCTCCACGTTTGGGGGGCGGTAGTGGTTCGCCATCTATAATGGCGATCATCTGGTCTACGCCAGCCTCGATGCCGTCATAGAAGTCGCCTTGGCGGAAGCGTGGCACGATGGTCTCGCTGATAATGCGCTTGGCTGTGGCATCGTTGAGAACGCCCTCCAGGCCATAGCCCACTTCAATGCGCAGGGTCCGTTCATTTTTCGCAACGATCAGCAGTGCACCATCGTCGATCTTCTGGCGCCCCAGCCGCCACTGCTCGACTACCCGCAGGGAATACTGTTCTATCGATTCCTCTCCGGTGCTAGGGACAATTAGCACGGCCAGCTGGCTGCCTTTTGCTACCTCGAAGCGTTGCAGCTTGCCTTCCAGGCGGGCTACCTGCTCGGCCGAGAGTGACGCTGTCAGATCAGTGACCCGGGCCGTCAAGGGCGACATCGCTACTGGTTGGGCCTCGGCCGCCAGGCACCAACCGAGGAGCAGTGCCAGCAGCCCGGCTCTCGCTGCAATGAGCGTACTCATCAGTTGCTCGGCTGCGGCGCGCCGCTTTGCGGTTTATCCGGAGAGTTCCCGAAATTCACCTGTGGGGGTGTGGCAATGGCCCGTTCGTTCTCAACGCTGAAGTTAGGCTTGATCTTGTAGCCGAACACCATCGCAGTCAGGTTGGAGGGGAAGCTGCGTACCGTGACGTTGTACTCCTGCACCGCCTGGATATAGCGGTTGCGTGCCACGGTGATGCGGTTTTCAGTGCCTTCCAGTTGAGCCTGCAAGTCGCGAAAGGCGGCATCCGCCTTCAGCTGCGGGTAGTTCTCAGACACCACTAGTAGCCTCGACAGAGCGCCAGACAACTGGGCCTGGGCCTCTTGGAAGCGGGCGAAGGCCTGCGGATCATTGACCAGCTCCGGCGTAGCCTGGATGCCGCCGACCCGGGAGCGGGCGGCCGTTACCTGCTCCAGCACCTCCTTCTCGTGGGCAGCATAGCCCTTGACCGTGTTGACTAGGTTGGGCACCAGGTCGGTACGGCGCTGGTACTGGTTCAACACCTCGGACCAACTTGACTTGGTTTGTTCGTCTGTCGACTGCAAGGTGTTGTAGCCGCAGCCGGAGATGCTAAGGACCAACGTAATGAGCAGCAGGCTCAATAGTTTTCGCATTATCGTGATCTCCCAGCAAGCTGAAATTATTCTTCATATATAGCAGGCTTGTTTGATGGTAGGCAACAAGGCTGGACTTTTTTGATTCTGACGGAGAGATTACGGTGGCGTAAGCTTTTGTTGGCTTGTGTTTCTTTGGCGGTTTTTCAATATTGTTTTCGGTGTTTGTGGTGATTCCGCTTCTGGTGGGTTGGCTTTCATTGGCTTGATGTTGTATTTATATGTATTTGGATCGTTTGCGCGGGATTTTTTGTGAATTTTATTTGGTTTTCCAGGCGGCCTGCGCTGTATTGAGTTTGGTTGTTCATCGGGGTTGTCTTTAGTGGTTGGTGTGCATGTTTTTAAGTGATGTATTGGATGAATCTGTAAGTCTCATGGGCTGGTGAGGTGGTCCCTCCCGCGGGGCCTTTCTCGATGAGTTAAGCCGGACAACCTGCTGCGGGATCTGGGGCCGAAATCACCGGCAAACGGCCGTCGATCAGTTACGCTGAAATCATCGTTGATCCAGGGGAAATCCATGTTCGAGTCCGCTGAAGTCGGTCACGCCATAGACAAGGCCACGTTCGATGCTCAGGTGCCGGCGCTACGCGAAGCGCTTCTGGAGGCCCAGTTCGAGCTTGGGCAGCAGGCGCGCTTTCCGGTGCTGATACTGATTGCCGGCATTGAGGGAGCGGGCAAGGAGGAGACGGTCAGGCTGCTCAGCGAATGGATGGATCCGCGCTTCATCGAAGTCAGCACCTTCGATCAGCCGACCGATGAGGAACTGACCCGTCCGCAGGCCTGGCGCTACTGGCGACAGCTGCCACCTAAGGGCAAGGTTGGAATCTACTTCGGCAATTGGTACGACCAGATGCTGCAGGCACGAGTGCACAAGAAAATCGACGAGGCCCAGCTCGACCAGTTCATCGCCGGCGCCGAGCGGCTGGAGCGGATGCTCAGCGAAGAGGGCACATTGATCTTCAAATTCTGGTTTCATCTGTCAAAGAGGTCAATGAAGGAGCGGCTCGAGACGTTGAAGGACGATCCTTTGCACAGCTGGCAGCTGGGTCCGCTAGACTGGCAGCAGTCGAAGACTTACGACAAATTTGTTCTTCACGGCGAGCGAGTACTGCGTCGCAGCAGCCGCGAATACGCACCTTGGTATGTGATTGAGGGGGAGGACGAGCGCTATCGCAGCATCACGGTCGCTCGTATCCTTCTTGAGGGATTGCAATGCGCGCTGGAGCACAAAACACCGACGGTGCACGCTCATCATGCCGCGCCATTGGTATCGAGCTTGGACAACCGTGCCCTGCTGGACGCCTTGGACCTGAGCCGGACGTTGACCAAGCAGGAATATCAAGAGCAGCTTGTCGTCGAGCAGGCCCGCCTGTCCAAATTGATACGTGACAAGCGCATGCGCAAGCACGCGCTGATCACGCTGTTCGAGGGCAATGACGCAGCTGGCAAGGGCGGGGCTATCCGCCGTGTAGCCGCAGCCTTGGATCCGCGCCTGTACCGTATCGTGCCGATCGGTTCACCGACCGAAGAGGAGTTGTCCCAACCCTATCTCTGGCGCTTTTGGCGGCATATCCCGCGGCGTGGAAAATTCACCATCTTTGATCGCTCTTGGTATGGGCGTGTCTTGGTGGAGCGCGTCGAAGAGCTCTGCAGCCCGGCTGACTGGTTGCGTGCCTACGGTGAGATCAACGATTTCGAGGAGGAGTTGACCAACGCGGGGGTGGTGGTGGCCAAGTTCTGGCTGGCTATTGACCAGGAAACTCAGTTGCGACGTTTCAGGGAGCGGGAGGCTACTCCATTCAAACGCTTCAAGATCACTGCAGAGGACTGGCGTAATCGAGAGAAGTGGGACGCTTACTGCGATGCTGTGGGCGACATGGTCGACCGCACCAGCACTCAAATCTCGCCCTGGACGCTGGTCGAGGCCAACGACAAGCGTTTCGCTCGGATTAAGATCCTGCGCACCATTAACGATGCGTTGGAGTCAGCGTTCGGCCGCCTGTGAGGCTGGTGACGCCCACGGTTGGGGCTGGTTGTGCAGAGACCTCAGCAGGCTGTGAAGCGTTCTTAATCTGTTCTGATTCTGTCGGTACGGAGTGTCATGTGCACCAGTCATGTCCCATCACTCGATTGGGCTCATGTCGAGTAACCATGTGCTGTGTTCACCACCGAGCCTCCCGCGCGGGCACAACCATGCACAACGGAGGTGCGCCGTCGAGAGGCGGTGTGGCTTCAACTGACAGTCAGCGCGCGACAATGCCATTGGGGCCGGCTGAGGTCGGGAACCTGGCAAGTTCCGCATGGCTTTTGAGGTCGACGACCGAAACGCTGTCTTCGAAGGCATTGCTGACATATGCCCGCGAGCCGTCGCTAGCGATGGAGACGCCGTGGGCTCCGTTGCCGACCTTGGTGGTGGCGATGAGACGGCCGCTGGCGGCATCCAGGATGGACAGGGTATGCCCCGGTGCTTGCCGGCTACCTTGATTGGCAACCACCAGCTGCGTACCGTCGGGCGTCACGGAGAGCTGGATGGGGCCGGGGCCGACGGGATAAGTGGCAATGAGACGGCGGCCCTGTAGGTCTACCACGGCCACTGCGTTCTCCCCGCTGAGGGAGATGAACAGCCGTTGGCCATCAGGAGCAAAGGCTACTTGCACTGGCTTGCTGCCGACCGCGATGCGGGCGGTCTGGGTGCTGCTGGCTACGTCGATCAGGCTGATATCGTTACTGTCCCGGTTGGCCACGGCTAGGGTGCGTCCATCCGGGGACAGACGCAGGCCATGCGGGTAGCTGCCGACCTTGATCCTATCCAGAATGCGTTCGGCGTCGAGGTCGACGACGACCACCGCATGACTGGCTGCGTCTGTTACGAAGGCGAGTTTGCCGCTGCGATCCGGGACCACATGCGCCGGATGGCCTCCGACCTGAATGATCCTCGCCGACTGTATCGACTTGTCGGCGTCGAACACCAATAGTCGCCCGCTTTGAGCATCATGGTCCCCATGCCCAGCCTTGGCATTGCCGCCAGGCATGCCAACAATCAGCAGGGTCTTGCGGTCGGGTGTCATATCCACGTTATGCGGCAGAATATTGAGCGCCAACGTGCGGGTGGTTCGCGCTTCATCGTCGATGATCGTTAGACTGCCGGCGCCTTCGTTGGCCGCGTAGATGGTTGCGGCACTGCTCGCAGCACTGGCGAGCATGGAAAGCGCCATGCCGACGGCAGCTAGGACTGGTTTCATGGGAGTACTCCTGGCACGTGGGGCTGATGGTTCGATATACCCCTCCAGCCTAGATCGGCACAGCTTACTCTAGGCTTAGGCGGCCATTACAATTCGGTCAGGAGCCCAAGGGGAATGGCTTCATTCAGCATGGGGGCCTCGTGTAGGGGCTGCTAGGTGGACGCCCGCGAAGAGCGGCGTGTCTACGTGGTGAACGCGTTGCCGCCGCCGGGGTGCGCGCCGATTCATGGGGGCTGGTTTTGCTGGCATAAACAGCTCCGGACGGGCTGGAGGCCTTGCGTGGCGCGGCGTCCGATAAGTAACGGAGTAGCTCCGCGGCTGGACCGCTCGCC
Organism: Pseudomonas oryzae; assembly: GCF_900104805.1. Taxonomy (NCBI): domain Bacteria; kingdom Pseudomonadati; phylum Pseudomonadota; class Gammaproteobacteria; order Pseudomonadales; family Pseudomonadaceae; genus Pseudomonas; species Pseudomonas oryzae. Next base: position 4,625,328 of record NZ_LT629751.1, read on the forward strand.
TGAGCATCAACGAAAGCGGGCCCGCATGGCCTCTATGGATAGCAGCTTGGAAGCGTGGACGGTGGCTATACGATCACACGCAACACGCTCGATGCGGAGATCCTCCAGCTCGTCGAGGAGTGCCTGGTAGGCCTTGGCGCTAAGGGTGACGGCTTCTTGCTTGGACTGGTCAGACATGGCAGCACTTCCTGTAATCTCCAGCGAGGCGACCTGCAGGCTCCATCGTTTTGCCATGGCCAAGAGCTGCCTTTATGAAGTGGCGTTGGTTGGCTGAAACACCGCCGCCCAACCGTAGGGCCTCTTCCGTGAGTTTCGCGATCCTGGCGTGCTTGTCAGAGACTTTCTTGTGCTTCATGCCTGCCTCATGCGGGGGTTGTGTCACGAGATGTTAAGTGTCACTGAGTGATTACAGCCCCTCAAGCTGAATGTAGCTGCGCTGCCTGCCCATTTCCTGATGCCGGCGGCGGAAACTTGGTGGCCACGCCGTCCTCCGTTTCGGGCAGATGCCGGCTGAAGTACACACACGACCGCTTTCCCATTGTGGGGAGCACGGGGCGCTCAGGGCGTCAGGGGATCGAAAGCCGCTGCCGCCAAGGGCGTGCAGCCAAGCGTTGACTGGCAGCCAGATTGCCACCGAAACAGCTGCGGCACAGAGGTTTGTTCAGATCGTCGTAACGAAGCGGATGGCCGTCTTGGTCAAGCAAGTCGCCGCCGGCAGCCTTGAGTAGGGCATGGCCGGCGACCACGTCGTGTGGTGATACGGGGTAGAGCGATACCCCCGCTATGCCGTCGCCGGCGGCCACGCGCGCGAGGCGGTAGGCGATGCTGGACATTGCGCTGAAGCCCGCCGGTGAACAGAGCTCGGCATTCAGCTCCGGTTTCTGGTTGGCGGCGGTGCTTACGAAGACCACCGTACCGACGTCGAGCTGCCGTGCGGCCAAGTCGGGCGAAATTAGAATGCCGTTACGCAAAAGGCCGGTCATGCCAGACTCCCAGCTGATGCAGTCTGGCCCGCGCGGAGAAGTCGGCGCATAGACGACGCCCAGTACCGGCTCGGAGTCCCTTAGCAATCCCACGGAAATGGCAGAGCCCGTCCGGCCTGCCAAAAAATCGGAAGTGCCATCGTTGGGATCCACCACCCAGCAATAGCGTGCCCCCGTCAGTGCGCTCCCGGTCTCCTCTCCCCAGAAGTCACCCGCCTGCAGTCGGAGCAGCCCCTCGCGCAGCAGGATCTCGACTTCGAGGTCAATATCGGCCTTGTCCTCTTCCCCCCGCGGGCCTCCCGGGCGAGCGGCTTCGGCGGCGATGAGCGTTCCTGCGCGCAGAATCAGTGGAATCACTTCGTTCAGCATGGGCTGGCCTTGAGCTTACGTCTTCCAGCTGGCTCAGCGGCGCTCCCTTGGCGTCTCGCCGAGGCAACTACTAAGAAATACTGAGCAGTTGAGGTCAGCTCATTCATCCTTGGCTGACTCCGGTGACGCCGACTCCGCCTGTTCCTCGGCGAGTTCTCGCTCCCACTGGGCGACCAGGGCGTCGACGCGATCCGGAATCTTGGGCGTCTTCGACAGGACGAGGCGCGGACCATCGCCGACCCAAGCCTCGACCAAGTACAGCGAGTCTCCAACTTGGAGATCGAGCCGCTGCAGAACTTCGTCGGGGAGGCGCAGGGCTGGCTCCCCGTCCCAGTCTTCGATCGGTAGGTTGATCGGCATGGCCGAATTCCTTCTGTAATAGAGGTTTCCGCAGGGGGAGGCGACGGCGGAGCGCTGTTCGCGGTTCCCACCGCTCAGGCCGTCCGTATGTCCTCGGCAGCTGAGAAAATAGCGCGCTCAGTTCGCAGCCGAGACAGATCAGAGCATGTCCCTTCTATGTAGCAATTGCCACCCTCGATCACGTGGACGTAATTTGAGTACCCATCTCTATCGTCAATATCCACACGAAGCTCCTGTAGACGCTCCATTTTCCAGCCATCACTGCCATTCATGTAGCCGGGGCTGACTAGCATCACTTCTTCAACCCACATGCGATCGTGCTGCTCGCTGAGCAGCCGCTCAAGCTCTGGCGGGGATGGGATCAGCAACGTCCTGGTGAAGCTCTCGTCACCGGCTACATACCCGATGGTGGTGTAGAACCAGGGGCACCTGAGAGATAGCTCCACGTAGCGCCAATGGAGTGAGTTCTCGTCCCCAAACAGCCTTCCCAGAGGCATTTCTGCCTGGCGGTATGTCACAAACATGGCCTTCGCCCCACAAAATGAACACTATAGATTGTAGCTCTATAGTGTTCAATGGGGCCTTATCGTTCCTTTTGCGAGAGCAGCAAATGGAACTGAAACAGGCATTTGGTACCGCCCTGAAGCGGCAGAGGCTGAGTAAAGGACTCCCACAAGAGGCTTTCTCGAACGTCAGCAGCCGAACCTACCTAAGCACGCTTGAGCGGGGGCTCAAGAGCCCTACGGTCGAGAAGGTGCATGAGATTGCATCTGCCATGGGGGTTCATCCGCTGACGATCTTGGCCGACTGCTACCTGCTACAGGACGAAACGCTCACCATCGACGATCTGTTTTCCCGCATTCGCATGGAGCTTGTTCAAAGAGAGCGGTCTGCCTGACACAGCGCCATCCAGATGCACCTATAGGGTGCGAGCAGCAGGCCAAGTGGGGCGTGATCGAGCTGAACGCAGCTGCATGCGTCAGAGGGGAAAGTCGCTGGTCAATGACTGTCATTTGGATGGGCGAATCAATTCAATTTCGCAAGGGAAGGCGACGGCGGAGCGCTGCCTGCGGTTCCCACGACTCAGGTTGTTAGGCTAGCAAGGAGGTCGGGCGGCGAAAACTTACGATAATGTATTTTAGAACGCGCGCTGATCCGCGAGCTGCAGCGCGAGGAGATCGCCTTGGCCAAGCAATGTGACGCCTGCCGTGGCCGGAAGAATGCTCTGAGCGACGCCAGGTTCGCCGAGCTGCGTTATCGCACCGAGGCGGACGAGCCGAAGGCCGCCCTGGCTCCTGAGTTCGGCATCAGCCGGACCAGCCTCTCTGATCGCCTGCGAACCGGCGAGTAGCAGGCCGTATCCAATTTGATTCTGTTACGAACCCAAAGGAGTGAACATGTCCAAACTAGCCGAATTTCGTCGTGCCCAGCGTGAGCTGCAGAAGCAGATGGCCTTGCTTGAACAGCTGCAGGCCGACGCCAGCCTCCGGCGCGAAATGGAGTTCGAAGACAAGCTTAAGGCGCTGATGGCGGACTACGGCATGGATCTGGCGAAGGTGGTAGTCATCCTCAATCCGCCGCCCGTCGAGCTGGAGCCGCTTGCCCCGGCTTCCGTGAAGCAGCGCCGCCCCCGCCAGGTGAAGGTGTACGTGCAGCCAGCTACCGGCAAGCGTATCGAGACCAAGGGTGCGAACCATACCCAGCTCAAGGCATGGAGGGCTGAGTTTGGTGCTGAAGTGGTGGAGGGCTGGCGACTGGCCTGAGCCAACGCGGCCAAGCTTCGGGCAGCCTCACCCCGGCAGGGGCTGACAGCTGCTCGACCGTCAGAAGCAGGACAACAACAGCGGCCGTTAGTGCTGCGAAAAGCTGAGCTGATAGCTTGGCTCGACGGCAAAGTCATCCCGCGAGTAGGTGCTCCTCGAACCTGCCCCAGCGCTTGCCTGCAGCATCGACCGCAGCTACATGGGGCGCATCGAGCGTGGCGAGGTGAATATCACCGTCGAGAAGCTGTACCGCATCGCCAGCCTGCTGAGCTGTGATCCAGCTTCCCGCTTGCCTCCAGTGCCGGAGTTACGGGGCTAGTCGATTCTGGAACTCAGGAAAGTCCACAGCAGGCCATCGTCACGCTGTTCTTCTATCTTCCCGGCCAGCAGCACCTCATCGGCGGTCGGGTAATGACGCAACAGGCGACGCGCCTCAGTGCGTACGGCCTCAGGCAGTATCTTGTTGCGAGACAAATCGACCAGAAACTCTCGGGTTTGAATGATTGCGCAGGTGCGCTCACTGGGCATCGTCATTCCGTTCTCCTTACGCCAATCTCATCTAGCTAATGTGCTCTGTCTGGCCATGGATGCATGGGGTCAGGCCGGTGGAGAGCCAGCCAGGGCCTTACTCATCCAAGCAGGCATTTTGCAGGCTGCCAACTGCTTGAGTTCGGCCGGCGTCAGCTCGCTTTTGATCTTCGCGACTGCAGTCGGATTCACGCCTTTCCTGCCGAGGTAGAAGAACGCTACCAGGGCCAGTCCCACCTTGGTTCCAGCATGCTGCAGCTTTTCTGAGGAAACATGCCGGAGCCGTATCGTCAGCGCACCGATTCGAATCTCTCGACTTGAGCCGCTCGTATACAGCACCGGCTGTATTTGCATCTGGGTGCTCAGACGAAATGCCCTGACAGCCTCGGCACCATGCACCTGGATCGTTTCGTGATTCTGCTTGGCGATCACCCGGATCACAGCCAAGGCACTGGGGCGGACACTACCGATATACGGACTGATCTTCGGCCGCATGTAGATCCCGCGCCTGATCCGCTCCAGCTGGCCAGCGCTCACCAGCCGGGCTATCGCTTTGCCCACCGCAGAGGGTGACCCGAGTCCTGCAAAACGTCGAGAGCTGAACGGTCGCCCTTTGGGCAAGTATTTCACCTGTTGCCAGAGGGTGGAGGCTATGGGCATGGTGCATCCATGTGATCAGAAAGTTTGCCGCTCATTGGCGTTGACCGATGCTACATGCCGTACCTGCCGATGTCGTCATCGCCGCCCAACCCTCCGGCTGTAATCAGTAGCTTGTAGATCACCCTGGAAAACGCCCAGCTCTTGGCCTCGTTGTCGAGTACTTCCAGCGACAACCTTTCATGGTCGGTCATGGCATGAAGCACAATGTCCTCCACGCGCTTGGGGAGCAGGCCGTGCATTACCTGTTCGGCGGCCTGGTTGTCGTTGAGTGCCGCGATCGTCACGGAGAGCTGCTTCTTGTCCGAGTCGTGAGGCTTGCTGTGGCCCACTGCGCTGTCTGGCCCGGCTGTGAATTTGGGTGCACTCGTACACTAGTGGTTGGTAGCTGGGCCATACCTTACCTCCGAGAGACTCACGTCAAGGGATGCTGTATACGAACTGGTTGGTGACCGGTCGATTTGGCGAGCGAGTCAGCGAAATTACGCAGCCTGAGAAATGAAATGGGCCAAGGCCGCCTCGGCGGTATACTTTCCGGCTCGATTGGGAGTCACCATGAACCTGTTGCCCATTGATGCCGCTATCCCGTCCCTGCGCCAGGCCTTGACCGAGCAAGACTCGGTCGTGCTGCAAGCTCCACCTGGGGCTGGCAAGACGACGCGCGTGCCCTTGGCGTTGCTGGAAGAGGCCTGGCTGGGGGGCAGAGCATTTTGATGCTCCAGCCGCGCCGGGTAGCTGCACGTGCCGCCGCCGAACGTATGGCCAGCGAGCTTGGCGAAAAGGTCGGCGAAACGGTTGGCTACCGTATCCGCCTGGAGAGTCGGGTGGGACCGCGCACGCGGATCGAGGTGGTGACGGAGGGGATTCTGGCGCGCCGGCTCCAAGACGACCCCTCATTGGAGGGGGTGGGGCTCGTGATCTTCGACGAGTTTCACTTGCGGAATCTCGACTCTGATCTCGCCCTTGCACTGAGCCTGAATGGCCGAGAGCTTTTTCGTGATGATCACTTTCTAAAGCTGTTGGTGATGTCGGCCACCTTGGATGGGGCGCGACTGTCTCGACTGCTCGATGATGCGCCCGTGGTGACGAGTGAAGGCCGAATGTATCCGGTGGAAACGGTATGGGGGCAACCCTATCAACCGGGTGAGTACATCGAGCCTCGTGTAGTGCGAGCCTGCCTGGATGCAGTGCACGAGCAAGCGGGCAGTATCCTGGTTTTTCTACCTGGCCAGGCCGAAATCCGCCGAGTACATCATCAGCTTCTGGAGCAGCTTGCCGGCAGGGAAGACCTGCTGTTCTGTCCCTTGCATGGCGAATTGGACCTGGCTGCACAACAGGCGGCTATCGAGCCTGCGCCACCGGGCAGGCGCAAGATCGTGCTTGCCACCAACATCGCTGAAACCAGCCTGACCATTGAGGGCGTGCGCGTGGTGATCGACTCCGGACTGGAGCGCGTCCCGCGATTCGACCCTGGTAGCGGCATGACGCGCCTAGCCACACAGCGTATCTCTCATGCCAGTGCTGCCCAACGAGCAGGCCGGGCTGGCCGCTTGGAACCTGGGGTCTGCTATCGGCTCTGGTCGGAAGCACAGCATGAGCAACTGGCCCGATACGCGACAGCGGAGATCCTACAGGCTGACCTCACGGGGTTGGCCCTGCAATTGGCGCGCTGGGGCGTCACGCCGGATCAGCTGAAGTGGCTGGACCTGCCACCCACTGCTGCGTTCGCTCAGGCGAGGGACTTGTTGACGGGGCTGGGGGCTCTGGAGGCCGATGGACGGCTGAGTTCCCATGGCCAGGCGATGGCGGAGGTGCCGGCGCATCCACGCATCGCCCACTTGCTGCTGCGCGGTCATGCATTGGGGGTGGGTGACTTGGCCTGCGACGTTGCCGCTCTACTTGGCGAGCGGGATATCCTGCCAGGTGGAGGCGCCGACTTGCATAGCCGGCTGGCCATGCTTGAAGGGCAGCAACGGCTACCTCGGCACTTGCAGGGCGTGGTTCAGCGGGTGAGGCAACTAGCCCGGCAATACAGGGGCTATTTGCGAGGGAAAGTGTCGGAGGCAGTGAGCGACCCGCAGCATCCTCGATGGTTGGGGTGCCTTTTGGCGTTGGCCTACCCCGACCGAGTGGCGCAACAGAGGCGCGCGGGAGGGGCCGAGTACCGCCTTTCCAATGGGCGTGCGGCGCTGTTTGCTGAAGCTGATGCTCTGATGAAGCACCCATGGTTGGTTGTCGCTGAGCTGGGCAGCAGACAGGGACAGCGCGAAGAGCGAATCTACCTGGCTAGTGACCTGGATCCGGATCTGTTTGATAGCGTTCTTGTCGACCATGTGGCGGTATTGGATGAGCTCGATTGGGATGAGCGTGCAGGGGTATTGGTAGCAGAGAGACAGCGCAAGGTCGGCTCGTTGGTGCTAAGTCGTGAGCCTTTGAAGGAGCTCGACGTACATGCACGCAGTCGGGCACTGTTGGGCTTCATCCGTAGGAAGGGGCTGGAGCTGTTGCCCTGGACGCCAGATCTCCGGCAATGGCAGGCGCGCGTAGCGCTACTCCGTAGGCTCGATCTGGAGCAGCATGGACAGAGCGCATGGCCTGACCTGGCCGACGATGCCCTGTTGGGTAGCCTGGAGAGCTGGTTACTCCCTTACCTGGACAATGTCAGCCGCCTCAGTCATTTCGGCCAGCTAGACCTATCCGCCATTCTGCGGAGCGCATTGCCATGGCCTCTGCCGCAGCAGCTGGAGGAGCAAGCGCCCACGCACATCAGGGTGCCGTCTGGATCTTCGATAAAGCTCGATTACAGCGAATGGCCGCCCATCTTGGCTGTGCGATTGCAGGAGATGTTCGGCCTCGCCGATACGCCGCGTATCGCTGGGGGGCGGCAGTCGCTGAAGCTGCACCTCCTATCTCCTGCACGACGGCCAGTGCAGGTGACGCAGGACTTGGCGAACTTCTGGCGCAGCACCTATCAGGACGTGAAGAAAGATCTGAAGGGGCGCTACCCGAAGCACTATTGGCCCGACGACCCTATGGTTGCGGAAGCCACGGCGCGGGCGAAGCCGAGAGGCTGACAAAAGGGTGAATCGCTAGGGCCACAGCAGATGCTTTCGCATCGCCTTGGCCCCGAGTGAATCTCATGCTCATGTGAGTGAGGATTCCCGTGCACGAGCGATCTCGAAATCTTTGTGAGCCATTACCTGTAAAGCTTTGAGTCGCTGACTGTACTCAGCGACCGGCATTCCCTCTTCGAGCATGGCGAGCAACTCGTGTTCTTCCGAGAAATATTTGTCCATAGCCATGACCAGGTGGACAGAGCTCACGGTTTCTGTGTAGCTCGACAGGTCGCGGAAGGCGAGGTTGATATAACGTTCGACCGATTGATGCTCCAAATGCCCAGTCCAGCTAGTGATCTCCGCGATGAATGTGCGACCGTCCAGCAGCGCCCGGCGGAATTCGTCCTCGTTTGAGAGCTGATGGCGCTGGATGAAGCGGACGAAAAGGTTCGTGATGAATGCATGGCGAAACATATGGGGGCATAGTTGGGACTTGATGCCCGCGACTTTGCGAAGATGATTAATTTCGTTAGAAAAGACTGGGCTGGTCAGCGGTTTTCCCGTCGTTGACGAGACGAAGAAGTAGCCATGGTCTTTTTTTTCCTTGTAGACGTTTCGCATGATCTTTCGACGCTCAACCTCAATGTACTGCCGAAGCTTCTTCAGGGCAGTGGCGAACACTGGAACATAGCGTTCGGCATCTTCGTCTTGCTTGAGGGTGTCCAGTCGCAGGAGAGGGTGCTCCATTTCCATGGCTCTAAGGACGTCGTCCACCATGAGGTTGGCCAGTTCCGTTCGCCTTGCCCCTGTGTCGGTGAGGAGCTCGATTAGGCAAGCCCGTCTAACCTTAACAAAGGCCGTCGTTTTGTCCTTTCTGATGGCGGTTTTCAATTGCTCGATCTGCTGGCGGGTTATCGGAACTCTACGATGCTCTCTACGCGGCTTTCCGAATGAGTGATGTGTCATATATGTCTGGATAATCCTCTTTCCACCGCGGGTTACAGTGACGAATTTTTCTTCCCTGGCCCTTATCGTCCCTTGCTCCGACACGAACTCGCGGTCCCCATAGAACCAACCTACGAAGCTCAAAAAATCGAGCCATATCTTTCCTGTTGCGATGACTGAAGTTTCTGATTTTCTCGGTTGCGATGGGTTGAAGTTTGATGTCTCTTTCCGAATCTCGTCGACGTAATCAGTGAATTTTCCATCGCTCAGTTCAATAGGGTCTAGGCCATCTCTATAACATCGCCTTAGGAGTTGACTCAGCTTTGCCGCGTAATCACCCATCGATCCACCTTTCTGGCCACGGCGGGATAGGCCCTGTCGTCCCCGGCCTTTTCGATTAAGCAAGGACTGTATGTACAGGTTGCCAATTAGGCAGGGCGACCCATTTGGCCAGATCATGAACGGAATATTCGTGGCGTCGCGGGTGCTCAATCGATCCACTGAGAAATGGCTGAAGGTCTTGAACTCGCCGAGAAGGTGATACAGCTTACGGGAAGCGGGGGCAGTCATTTATTCACCCCTTGCGATAGTCATCAATATTCGCAACCTCGACCGAGGGCGCTGGTCCCTCGGAGAGCGTTGGGATGAGATTGAATGGAGGTTTGTTCATGCTCGCGATGGCCCGTAGCACCTGAAGAGCATCTTGGGTGCGCTTGGCTCTGATATTGTCATCAGAGGCGTCTCGAATACTCGTGAACTGATGCATGGCTTCTGAGAGGGCGCGCAGGAGTATCACGTTGGTCTGTCGTTGAATTTCCAACTCAAACTCAAGCTGCGCTACTTTTTTAGCTAGCCCAGATTTTGTTCTTTTGTTAGCCAGTTGTTCACGCTTCTCTGCAAATTCCAACGCATCAATGGCTTTAAGTCGCAACTCGTTCAGCGCTTTGAACCCCCCTGCCAAATTTTCGTTCGCGTGGGTCTTGAGGGTGTTGAGGCTCATAGGAAATGTCTGTAGAGACTCACCTTGTTCCACCTCGACAGATAGATTCACGCTGGCGAGGCTTCCCTGACTTTTTAGGGCGCTTCGAATGTCTGCATCTTTGCTGAACTGCTGAGGCCGCTGAATGATCTGTACTAGCAACGCTTGGAGGGCTTTGACACTGCCGACGGCCTGGCTTGCTCGTGAGTATGCTTTGCTCATGCTGCATCCTCGCGAATCAGCCGGGCTACGACTTTGAAACTTTGGCCCTGATGATCAGTGAAAAACTCCGGTTCAATTTCGATCCAGCCATCCTGCATTAATTCTTGGATTTGGTCTTCAAGGTCGTTGGTATCTATCAGGCTAAATTTGTCTGTGCCATGTCGCTTCTTGAGCAGATCTGCGAGTTCGAGGAAGTTATCGACATTACCCTGATGCAACTGCTCCGCAACATAGTGTGCCTTGGCGCCTGCTAGAACTGCGCCGTCCGTTGACTCGGTGATGTATCGGTAAACGTGCTGCGGATCGGTTTGCCCTAGCATCCAGCGCAGAGTGTCGATACGAGCAAAGCTTCCGCAGTAGAAAAAAAGCATGGCGAAGAAGCGTCGCAGCTGGTGTTGACGGAAATAGTAGCGTTCACCGGCCGAGTTGAGAGGGGTTTCGAAATAATCACAAAAGAAATCAAGGTTGCGGTTGTACAAATATGCGCTGGAATTGGTGAGCGATGCTGCACCCCTGAGATCGGGGAGGGAGAAAAGCTTTTGAAGTTTATTAATATATCCGATTCGCTTAAGAATCTTTTGCATTTTGATAAGATTTTTTATCATGTCTACTGCAATCGGCTCGATAGGGCGTGCCTCCACTCTGCGATAGCCGAATAAGTGGCGAGTGCTCTTTGCAATGCCGCAAATCAACCATTGCTCGGAACTATCCAGGCATCCATCCGCTTCAAGGTTGTACAGCTCGCTTTGTCTCCTGGCCATGAGAACTCCAACGGTCAATTGAATGCCGCCGATGTACACGGCCATGAGCTCAAGTAGTCCTTCGTTGTTTCTAAGGCGTTCGAAGTACTTCAGTTTCTCACCTTTGACTCCGAAGCGCTTTTGTCCAGTATTTACAGGTTGAAGCGCTAATGACAGTCGATTTACGCCAAGGGCTAAAAGTTTTGGTCCAATGAGTTTTTGTGTGTCTTCTTGAGTAATGGATGCGGGGGATATATTGAGTTTTTTGCATTCTAGCGCAATCCTGCAGAATGCTTTTGTTAATAGATCTCCGTAGTCAAGGTGGAAGTCTATCGCGTGGCGAAGAGACTTGAAGACGTATTCTGATGGGAGTGATCGGAATCGTCCTGTAGACGAAATCTGCGGCATGAATCTATCTGCTTCAATAAGCGCTTCGATCGCCGGTGCTGGGATTCCAATCTCATGAAGAATTCCGAGGTTGTACAGTGCGCGACGATATGTGAAATATGTGTTGTCGCGCATGATCTCAGCAGGACCGCTTGTTACGGGAGCGGCAGGGTATTCTTTTTCAAATAAGCTAGTAGCTTCATTGTAACATAATATTGGGTGGGTGCTCTTGTATTGATTTTTTCCCCACAGTGTTTCTGGGTAGATTTCTTGAGAGAGTAAGAGGGTGCTCGGCTTTCTTCCTGCAGTTTTATTGCTGTAGTAATAATTTTTAAGATAGAGAGCCGCTCGCACCTCGGGGATTCGGTCTTGTGGGATGCCGAGGGTGTCAGCTTCAAGCTGCTCCTTGGTAATTACTGAGATCTTTGGGTTTCTTTTTATTGTCTCAGATAATGCGTTCTTATCAGTCTGATCTACAAGGGTTAGACAATATTCTCGAAGTCGGTTGCTCCAGTTGTAAATGGATTCAGAACTTTCAGGTGTTGATGAAATTGCGCCTAATATCTCGATCAGATTTCCACCAGTTAACCCTTCTAGTCCATATAGGGAAAGCTGGTAGCGGCGACTGTTGATTAATAGGTAGTCGATAATATGGCATGCACATCGGAAGACTTTTGTTTGTTGTGCTAAGGAGTTGGTCTCGTTCAAATAGCCTAAAGCATCACGCGTGCATGAAGTCAGGAAATACTTTAGTCCGCGGAGTAGGTAGTCATTCTTGGGTGCTATGAGGGAACTCCCGTCGTCTAAAGTTATATTCCAGTCCAGTCGTTTTGGTTCGTCATAATCAAAACTATAATCCCAAATTGAGTCCTCGAAATTGCTAAGTAACCAGGAGGCTGTTTTGTAAGCTTCGCTTGGCTCGATAAAGAATGCTGATAAGAACGATAATTCAGGGGGTAGTTGCATAAATTAATTTTTCCATGTGTGAAGCGTTGGCGTGTAGCCTGGCTAGACTCAGGCTGTGTTGGAGGTCGCTGTTATAGCCGTCATCGATTTCTCGAACGACGAGTTCTGTGAATTTAGCCCAGTAGATGGCTTTCGAGCATAGCGATACCCTGTTTTTAGAATTAGCAACTGCATTTGTCAGTGAAATAAGGGCTGTGAGAACTCCAGTGTCAATCGAGATAACAACTTGATCAGCTAGATCATCTCTCGCAGTATGTTGTTTCCCGGCTGGGCTAGAAAGATGATCTGGGTTCTGAAGATGCAGAGGAATATCGCGAAGGGCATGGTTTTTCAGGAACTCATGGAGTTCATTCATGCTTTCGAATCGCGCCACCTCCAATAACCGAGGACTGTCTTTCATGGCTTCGCAGATAATGCCTCGCTGGAAAATTCTGATCCAGCGGGTCTGGAGGAACGCAAGAATAGGTTCTGGCAAGTAGCTGCTTAGAAGAGATGAGTCGTATTTAGTATGTCCGAGGGCATGGGCCATGGCTTCTGTGTTGTTGGTGTCTAGAAATACCTCAACGGCGCTGGATGCACGAAATGCTGTTACCGAGACTCTTATAAGTAACTCTCTGGCGCTCTCTTGGTTTAGATTTGTTATTTCCTGGAACTCATCAATCAGCCCTTGCTGATGTTTTATTTTGGTGGTGTTTATTGAAAAACCCATAAATCTTTTTGGTGTGTCGAGGTGTCTTGGGCAGTAAATGAATAGGTATCGCCATGCATCATCGCCAGATGCATAAAGTTCATCGCGTAAAGGTTGCGTTAGAGAAATAATCTGGCGTACCCATACTGCTTGGCGTGGGGTCAGTGTTATAGATTGCTCGCTTAAGGAGGAGCCTTTGCGGTCTTTGTAGCCTATTAGTTGATGCCCACTGTTTGTTTTCAGGAATCCAGAAATATTTCCTCGCTTGTCGTAGAGTTCAAAGTTGGAGAAAAAACTTTCGGTAAGGCACGGGTGTGCATGTGTGAGGAGTAGTTGAAATGCGAAAAAATGCTCGGCGTTAGGAAGCGCTAGAATATTTGCTAGCTCATTTTTTTTATGAGATTTGCCGGCAATTTTGGTAATGTTGCTCCGAATATAGGTCAGTCCGTGCTTGTTGAAAGTTGCGCAGATATTTTGAACTCCGCATTCGCTGAGACTTTCCCGTCTTGTGTTTCCGCCCTCTATAGGCATCCCTTCAGTCGCTAGGCGATTTCTTTTTAGTTGAGCTTTTCGAAGTTTGGATATTTTATTTTTTGCCCATAGTATAACTAGGCTGTTGTCGAGTTTTATTTTTTTGAAGAGGATCTCGATCGCTTCCGAGTCGGTTATGTTTAACGGGACGTCGGTGATGAGTTTGTTTTTGACAAAAGTCCCGTCTGCCAGTTTTTTGATATTTGAGTCGTGGCCGGACGGATTTTTTGTAAGTGGTCGGGGTAATGGGCTGCCAAATGGTCTGGCCCAAATCCCTGATTGAATAAAGGCTTCATCAATCGTGTAAATGAACTTTGAGTAGTGGCGTTTCTTGCTGGCAAGGTCTGATCCGTTATTTAGAGTATGCTGAAAGTTGAAGGCCATGAACTCAGTGAACAAACTTTTGATCAGAAGGGGGTTTTGGAAGCTACTTGCCGGCCAGCGGTCGGAATTTTCGGATAGGAATACGAGGAATAGATTGAGTTCAGTATGTTGTGGAGCAAGTTTTTTTGCCACGTTCTGGTAGTAGCGTTTATAAAACTCCTCCGAAAACTCCTCGCCGTGAGAGTTCCAGATCAGGCATATTGGAATATAGGCGAACCTTCCCTTTGAGCGTGGGACTTTCCATCCGTTCCAGTAGCGTAGTGACGTTTGATTGAAATTGTTTTTTGCTTCTTCCCATAGGTAATGGTTGTTCTTGGTTAGCCTTTCATTCGGCGCGAGGGATGGCAGAAGAGGGATTTCCTTGCGAACTTCATCGAGCAGCAACAGAAAAATATTTGCAAGAGATTGTCTGGATGCGTGCGATAAGGAAATTAAGCATTCATCGGCAAGCGATCCTAAAAAGCCTTTAGCAATATCCTTAAAAGATGGTGACGACAGGGATACATAGGTAACTGAGCTGCCTGTGATGTGACAGTAGGCCTCGAAAATTTTCACAAGCTTGGTGCTGCGCTGGGCGTAGCTGGCGGGTAGAGCTGCACCGCAACGGAGCATCAAGTCGACGACGTCGGCCGGCAGGACCGTGAAAGGATAATTCACCAAAGAAGCTCCGTCTTTGATGATTGTCAGCGCATCAGACATCGCGTAAAGCCTCTGCTGAGCCCTCAAAATGGGCATGTGTTAAGGGTAGACAAGATCGTGCAAATGGCAAAAATGCTGAGCGCAGCCTCGACGCCGACCTGGCCCTGGCGCTGACCCTGAGCGGCCGCGAGCTGCTGCGCGAGGGGCCGCCGCTCAAGGTGCTGCCGATGTCGGCGACCCTCGAGGGCGAGCGCCTGGCCGCGCTGCTGGGCGATGCGTCGGTGGTGCGCAGCGAGGGGCGCATGTATCCGGTGGACATCCAGTGGGGCCGCGCCGCCCAGCCCGGCGAGGCGCTGGAGCCGCGGGTGGTGCAGACCGTGCTGCAGGCGCTGGCCGAGCAGGGCGGCAGTCTGCTGGTGTTCCTCCCCGGCCAGGCCGAGATCCGCCGCGTGCAGGCGGCGCTGGAGGAGAACCTCGACGGGCGCGCCGACGTGCTGCTCTGCCCGCTGCACGGCGAACTGGATCTCGCCGCCCAGCGCGCCGCCATCGAGCCGGCGCCGGCGGGTACGCGCAAGGTGGTGCTGGCCACCAACATCGCCGAGACCAGCCTGACCATCGACGGCGTGCGCGTGGTGGTCGATGCCGGCCTCGAGCGGGTGCCGCGCTTCGATCCGGCCAGCGGCATGACCCGTTTGGACACCCAGCGCATCTCGCGCGCCTCGGCCACCCAGCGCGCCGGGCGTGCCGGGCGTCTGCAGCCGGGGGTGTGCTACCGCCTGTGGTCGCAGACCCAGCACGAGCAGCTGGCCGCCCACGCCAGCGCCGAGATCCTCCAGGCCGATCTGGCCGGCCTCGCCCTGCAGCTGGCGCGCTGGGGTGTCGACGAGGCCAGCGAGCTGGTCTGGCTCGACCCGCCGCCGGCCGCCGCGCTGGCCCAGGCCCGCGAGCTGCTGCAGCGACTCGGCGCGCTGGAGCCGCGCGGCAAGGGCTGGACGCTGACCACCCACGGCCAGGCGATGGCTGCGCTGCCGGCCCATCCGCGTCTGGCCCACCTGCTGCTGCGCGGCCAGAGCCTCGGCCTCGGCGCGCTGGCCGCCGACCTGGCCGCGCTGCTCTCCGAGCGCGACATCCTGCGCGGCGGCCAGCGCGGCGGAGGCGCCGACCTGCACGCGCGGCTGGCCCTGCTCAGTGGCGATAGCCGTGGCTCGCGTACATCCCAAGGCGGGGTGCAGCGCGCGCGCCAGCTGGCGCGGCAGTTCCGCAGCCTGTTGCCCAGGGGCGCCGCACAGGCGGTGGCCGATCCCGAACACCCGCGCTGGCTGGGCTGCCTGCTGGCCTTCGCCTATCCCGACCGCATCGCCCGCCAGCGCCGGGCCGCTGGCGCCGACTACCGCCTGGCCAACGGCCGCGCCGCGCAGTTCGGCGAGCCGGATGCGCTGATGAAGCACGAGTGGCTGGTGATCGCCGACCTGGGCAGCCGCCAGGGCCAGCGCGAGGAGCGCATCTACCTGGCCGCCGACCTCGACCCGGCGCTGTTCGACGGCCCGCTGGCCGAGCAGGTCAGCGCCAGCGAGGTGCTCGACTGGGACGAGCGCGAGGGCGTGCTGCGCGCCGAGCGCCAGCGCAGGGTCGGCGAGCTGGTGCTGTCCAGCGAGGCGCTGGCCGGCCTCGACGAGGAAGCACGCGGCCGCGCGCTGCTCGGCCTGGTGCGGCGCAAGGGCCTCGAGCTGCTGCCGTGGACGCCCGAGCTGCGCCAGTGGCAGGCGCGCGTGGCGCTGCTGCGTCGCCTCGATCTGGCCGACAAGGGCGCCAGCGAGTGGCCGGACGTCGCCGACGCCGCGCTGCTCGCCAGCCTGGAAGACTGGCTGCTGCCGTACCTGGGCAAGGTCAGCCGCCTCAGTCACTTCGCCGCGCTGGACCTGTCGACGATCCTCCACGGCCTGCTGCCCTGGCCGCTGCCGCAGCGCCTCGACGAACTGGCGCCGAAGACTCTCGAGGTGCCCTCCGGTTCGCGCATCCGCCTCGACTACAGTGATGAGCCGCCGGTGCTGGCGGTGCGCCTGCAGGAGCTGTTCGGCCTGGCCGCCACGCCGCGCATCGCCGGCGGGCGCCTGGGCGTCAAGCTGCACCTGCTGTCGCCGGCGCAGCGTCCGGTGCAGGTCACCCAGGACCTGGCCAGCTTCTGGGCCAACACCTACGCCGAAGTGAAGAAGGACCTCAAGGGCCGCTATCCCAAGCACTACTGGCCGGACGACCCGCTGATCGCCGAACCCACCGCGCGGGCCAAGCCGCGCCGGTGAAGGGCTGGGTGGCGCAACTCGCACGGCGATTGCCCACCATCCCGGCCGGCCTGCGGCACAGGGATCGGTGGAAAATCGCTGTGCGAGTTTTCTAGCTTGCGATGGCTTCGGGCTGGGCCATCCCCTTTCTCCCGCCACTTTCCTACAATGGCCGGCACCCACCGCTTCCAGGATCGGCCATGGACCTGCTGCCCGCTTCCGTCTCCCTGCTGGATGCCTGCATCCTGATCGGTACCGCCGGCTTCACCTCGCTGCTCACCGGCGCCATG